>JBOHFW010000431.1:0-17707 GCA_050699835.1 Pseudonocardiaceae bacterium
TTCCACGACCACCACGCCCTGCAGTGCGGCTTCTGCACTCCTGGGATGATCATGCAGGCGATCGACCTGCTCGGTGACGATCCGGAGCCGGACGAGCAGACCGTGCGAGCAGGGCTTGAGGGCAACCTGTGCCGTTGCACTGGATACCAGAACATCGTGCGTGCCGTGCTGGACGCCGCGGAGAAAATGAGACCAGCCGCGCGGGTACAGCAGCCCAGCGCGGTAGCCCCCGACGCTGTCGTCACGGGGGGAAACTGATGACCACCACCACGCAGCCCACAACCGGGGAGTTCGGTCGGGCCCGCAAGCGTAAGGAGGACGCCCGGCTGATCACCGGGCGAACCCGCTGGACGGACAACATCACACTGCCCGGGATGCTGCACATCGCCGTGGTGCGCAGCCCGCTGGCGCACGCCAGGATCACCCGGATCAAGGCCGACGCGGCCAGGCAGCTGACCGGAGTGCACGGCGTGTTCACCGCCGCCGATCTCGGCGCCGAGGCGATCAGCCTGCCCTGCGCGTGGCCGATCACCGCAGACATGAAATCGCCGCAAGCCCCACCGCTGGCCGTGCACACCGTGCACTTCGCCGGTGAAGGGGTGGCGATCGTGGTCGCGCGGGACGCCGCGTCGGCCGTCGACGCCGTCGACGCCGTCGAGGTCGACTATGAGGCGCTGGAGCCGGTGCTGGACATGGCGGCCGCGCTGGCCGAAGGCGCCACGCTCGTGCACCCCGATCTGGGTACCAACCGCAACGCGTTCTGGGTCTTCGACTCCGGCGAAGCCGGTAGCGGCGGCAGCGCCGATGACGCCATCGCCGCCGCGGAGTCCGACCCGGAAGCCATCGTGGTCCGGCGGCGGTTCCGCCAGCAGCGGTTGATCCCCGCGTTCATGGAACCACGCTCAGTGGTAGTCGACCCGACCGGTGAGCAGCTGACCATGTGGTCCTCCACCCAGATACCGCACATCCTCAAGACGATGGCCGCGCTCACGCTGAGCCTGCCCGAGCACAAAGTGCGGGTGATCGCGCCGGACGTCGGCGGGGGGTTCGGTGGCAAGCTGCAGGTGACTCCGGAGGAGATCCTGGCCCTGCTGGTCGCCCGGCGGATGGGCAAGCCGGTCAAATGGACCGAGACCCGCTCGGAATGCATGCTCGCCGCGCACCATGGCCGGGACCAGATCCAGAACCTGACGCTGGCCGCCCGCCGGGACGGCACGGTCACCGCGCTCAAGGTCGAGCTGCTCGCCGATATGGGTGCCTACCTGCGGATCATCTCACCCGGGATACCGATTCTCGGCGCGTTCATGTTCAACGGGGCCTACAAATTCCCGGCGTACCACTTCGCGTGCACCAATGTCTTCACCACCAAGACTCCGACCGACGCCTACCGCGGCGCCGGCCGTCCGGAGGCCACCTTCGCCATCGAGCGGATGATGGACGAGCTCGCCGTCGAGCTGGGCAGGGAGCCGTTGGAGCTGCGCGAGCAGAACTGGATCACCCACGACGAGTTCCCCTACACCACGGTGGCCACCCTGACCTACGACTCGGGAAACTACGAGGTGGCTACCGCCAAGGCCAAGAAGCTGTTCGACTACGACGGCCTGCGCGCCGAGCAGCGCCGCCGCCGGGAGGCGCACGATCCGGTGCAGCTGGGCATCGGCATCTCGACGTTCACCGAGATGTGCGGCTGGGCGCCATCCCGGCTGCTGGGTGCGTTGTCCTACGCCGCTGGGGGGTGGGAACACGCCAGCATCCGGATGCTGGCCACCGGCAAGGTCGAGGTGGTCACCGGGTGCTCCCCGCACGGCCAGGGCCACGAAACGGCGTGGAGCCAGGTGGTGTCCGACCGGTTGGGGGTGCCCTTCGAGGACGTCGAGGTGCTGCACGGCGACACCCAGATCTCGGCCCGCGGCTTTGACACCTATGGCTCCCGCTCCGCCGCCGTGGGCGCTGTGGCAGTGCGCAAGGCGGCCGACAACGTGATCGACAAGGCCCGCAAGGTGGCCGCGCACCTGCTGGAATGCTCCGAGCAGGACCTTGAGTTCGCAGCGGGCAAGTTCACCATCAAGGGAATCGGCAAGGGTGTCACGATCCAGGAGGTGGCCTTCGCCGTCTTCTCCGCACACGACTACCCCGAGGGTATGGAGCCCTCGCTGGATGCTGAGGCCACCTTCGACCCCATGAGCCTGTCGTTCCCGCACGGAACCCACCTCTGCGCGGCCGAGGTGGATACCGAGACCGGACGGGTGACGATTCGCCGCTATGTCTGTGTGGATGATGTGGGCACGGTGGTAAACCCGCTGATCGTCGAGGGGCAGGTGCAGGGCGGTCTGGCCCAGGGCATCGCGCAGGCGCTGTTCGAGGAGGCCGTCTACGACGAGGGCGGCACGCTGACCACCGGCACGCTGGCCGACTACCTGGTACCCAGCGCGGCGGACCTGCCGCACTTCACCACCGACCGGACCGAGACCCCGGCCACCACAAACCCGCTCGGGGTCAAGGGCGTGGGCGAGGCGGGCACCATCGCCTCCACCCCAGCGGTGGTCAACGCTGTCCTTGATGCGGTGCGCCATCTCGGGGTCACCGACATCGACATGCCGTGCTCGCCGCAGCGGGTGTGGCGCGCGGTTCAGTCCGCCCGGGGCGCCGCCAAGTCCGCGTCGGAACACACCACCAAGGCCGCCGCGGGTGGGGGGTTGGGCTCCATCGATGCGCAGGGAGGTGCCCAGTGATTCCGTCCGCGTTCGACTACGTGGCTGCTTCCACTGTGGAGGAGGCGCTGGCAGTGTTGTCTCAGGCCGGCGAGGACGCCAAGATCCTCGCCGGCGGGCAGAGTCTGGTGCCGGTACTCCGGTTGCGGCTGGCCACTCCCACGATGCTGGTGGACTTGAACAAGATCAGCGAGCTGCACGGGATACGCGACGACGGTGACGCCATCGTCGTCGGAGCGATGACCACGCACCACGACGTGATCAACGACTCGCTGGTGGCTGAGCACGCCGCGCTGCTGGCGCTGGCCAGCCGGACGGTGGGTGACCCGCAGATCCGGCACCGCGGCACCCTCGGCGGCGCGCTGGTGCACGCTGACCCCGCGGGTGACCTGCTGGCCCCGGCGGTGGCATTAGACGCTGAGATGATCATTGCCGGGCCCGGCGGGCGGCGCACCGTGCCGGCCGCCGAGTTCTTCGTCGGTCTGTTCACCACTGCGGTGGGGCCCGACGAGGTGCTCATCGAGGTTCGGATCCCCAAGAAAACCGGCTGGGGAGCGCACTACGAGAAGTTCAACCGGGTGGCGCAGGCCTGGTCGATCGTCGCGGTCGCCGCCGCGGTGCGCACCGAGGGTACGTCGATCGCTGAGGCTCGGGTGGCGCTGACCAACATGGCTGCCACCCCGGTCCGCGCGGTTGGCGTCGAGCGGGCGTTGGTCGGTCAGCCGGCTGACGTGGCGACCATCCGCGCGGCAGCCGAGCATGCGGCCGAAGGCACCAGCCCGAGCTCGGACGGCAACGCCGACGCCGACTACCGCGAGCACCTCGCCCGGGTGCTCACCGGACGGGCGGTCGCCGCCGCCGCCGGAATATGAGGCTCTGGCTACTGGTCAGCGACCTCGCCAGGCCAGTGGGGAGGTGCGCAGGGCGGCGTCGGCGATGCGGCGGGCGGTGCTGGTCTGCAGGCTGGCGCGTGCGGAGTCGATCCAGCCTTGCACCCCCGTATAACCCGCGTCCTGGTATTCGATTGCTTGGATCAGGCATTCGAGTTTGTCGGCGTCGTGGGCGCAGCGCGCCTCGGGAGTCTGTTGCGCCTCATACTCGGCGACCGCTTCCTGCACGGTCTTGCGGGCGGTGTCGGGCAACGCGGCGGTCTGGTCGGCAGTTATCACCTCGGGAGAGCGCTGATCGAGGTATGGCCGGGCGGTGTGCGGGATATCGCCCGTGCGGGTTTCCTGCGAGTCGTGCCAGATAGCGAGCAGCGCGGCCCAGCCTGGTTCAGCGCCCTCGACCGCAGCGACGATCGAGGCGAGTTGCGCGACTCGCAGGCTATGTTCGGCGACCGACTCAGGATCGCGAACCCCAGCATGCCACCAGCCAGCGCGCCGCATCCGCTTGAGCACACCGAGCTCGAAGGCGAAGTTCGCGACGGCAACGGCGTCCCCCTCGACTGGATCCTTCACGACCGCGACCCTACATACCGGTGCCAGCGAACCCCGACCAGCGCGCAAGGTTCGTGGGTCGCTGGCCAGCCTCCTAACCCCATTCGCCGTCTCTGAACTGCAAATACTCGTACTGGTAGGCAGTTTTTCCCCAGTACATTCCAGCCTATCTTCGTATCGCGTCAAGCGATTACGGGCACGCCATCGGTGGCGTAGGTGGACGCGGCGGATCCTGCACCTCGGCACAAGGGTCACCGCGTCCTAGCCCGCTGGTCGGCTGCCGGTTGAGCGTCCCCTGCTTCGGCTCCCGGCGGTCGACCGGCCATCAGCCCGCCTGACGTCGCTGAGGTCAGCAGCATCCGCGCCAACCATGGAACGATATCGAGCAGACTGCCGTGGGCACCGCAGCCGCTGGAGTGAGAGGCTGACCTGCATGAAGCTTGAGCACAGGTTCACTGTCCCGGCACCCATCGATACCGTCTGGGCGGCCTTGCTGGATCCTGAGCGGGTCGCTCCGTGCTTTCCCGGAGCCACTATCACGTCGGCCAGCGGGAATGAGTTCGCGGGGATCGTGAAGGTCCGGTTGGGACCGATCTCCTTGCAGTATCGGGGATCCGGGCGCTTCACCGGGACCGACGAGAGTGCGCACTGCACCGTCATCGAGGCGGCGGGCACGGCAGCTGGGGGCCAGGGCACCGCAGCGGCCAAGGTGCACGCCAGTCTGGCTGAGAACGGGGACGACACCACGGTCACCGTGATCACCGACCTGACCGTCACAGGTCGGCCCGCCCAGTTCGGCCGAGGCTTGATCGAGGATGTCAGCAAGAGGATTCTCGGTCAGTTCGCGGACTGCCTGAGCAGCAGCCTGCGGCCCCAGGAGGAACCCGAGCCTGCATCGGGGCAGCCAGCCCAGCCGCGGCCGAACTCAGAGTCACTCTGTGGCCAGGTCGGAGAGATCAATGCAGGTCGTCGGCGTCGATGATGTGGTAGGCGTAGCCCTGCTCGGCCAGGAAGCGCTGGCGGTGGGCGGCGTAATCGGTGTCCAGGGTGTCCCGGGAGACGACTGAGTAAAAGTGGGCCTGGCGGCCGTTGCCCTTGGGGCGAAGCAGCCGGCCCAGGCGTTGGGCTTCCTCCTGCCGGGAGCCGAACGTGCCGGAGACCTGCACGGCCAGGGAGGCCTCCGGCAGGTCGATGGAGAAGTTGGCCACCTTGGACACCACCAGCCGGCGTACCTCACCGCGGCGGAAGGCGTCGTAGAGCTCTTCTCGCTGCCGGTTGCTGGTGGAGCCCTGCACTACTGGAGCGTCCAGAGCCTCGCCGAGCTCCTCGAGCTGGTCCAGGTAGGCCCCGATCACCAGGGTCGGCTCATCCGGGTGCCGGTCCAGGATGTCCGAGACGACGGAGAGCTTGCTGCGCGCGGTGGAGCACACCCGGTAGCGCTCGTCAGGTTCCGCGGTGGCGTAGCGCAGCCGCTCGGCCTCGGTCAGGGTGACGCGGACCTCAACGCAGTCCGCCGGCGCGATCCAGCCCTGCGCCTCGATGTCCCGCCACGGCGCGTCGTAACGCTTGGGCCCGATCAGGGAGAATACGTCACCCTCCCGGCCGTCCTCGCGCACCAGGGTGGCGGTGAGCCCGAGCCGCCGGCGGGATTGCAGATCAGCCGTCATCCGGAAGACCGGTGCGGGCAGCAGGTGCACCTCGTCGTAGATGATCAATCCCCAGTCCCGGGTGTCGAACAGATCGAGATGCCGGTACTCGCCTTTTGATTTCCGGGTCATGATTTGGTAGGTCGCGACCGTCACCGGGCGGATCTCCTTGCGTTCACCGGAGTACTCGCCGACCTCGTCGTCGGACAGTGAGGTGCGCGCGGTGATCTCGCGTTTCCACTGCCGACCGGCGACGGTGTTGGTGACCAGGATCAACGTGGTCGCTTGCGCCTGCGCCATCGCCGCGATGCCGACCAGGGTCTTGCCCGCCCCGCAGGGCAGCACCACCACCCCGGAACCCCCGGCCCAGAACCCGGTCACCGCGTCGCGCTGGTAGGCCCGCAACACCCAGCCGTCCTGCACCAGCTCGATCGGGTGCGCCTCGCCATCGACGTAACCGGCCAAGTCCTCGGCCGGCCAGCCGATCTTGAGCAGGCCCTGCTTGAGTCGGCCGCGCTCAGAGGGGTGCACCAGCACCGTGTCGTGATCGACCCGGGCACCCAGCATCGGAGTGATCTTGCGGTTGCGCAGCACTTCCTCGAGCACCGCACGATCCAAGGACACCAGCGCCAGGCCATGGGTCGGGTGGTGCACCAGCTGCAGTCGGCCGTAGCGGCTCATGGTGTCCACGACGTCGACCAGCAGCGGCTGCGGCACTGCATACCGGGAGAAGCGCACCAGTGCGTCGACGACTTGCTCGGCGTCATGCCCCGCGGCGCGCGCGTTCCACAGCGCCAGTGGGGTGACCCGGTAGGTGTGCACATGTTCGGGCGCGCGCTCAAGCTCGGCGAAAGGCGCGATCGCGGCGCGCGCTGCGCCGGCCGCTGGATGGTCGATCTCCAGCAGCAGCGTCTTGTCGGACTGCACGATGAGCGGTCCGGCCTCAGGCGTTGAGCTCAACTCACTTCCTCCGAACGTGGTGAACACCGGCTCGGCTGCGCATCAGTATCCCAATGTGAACTCACGCCGGTGCCGCCGGGACACGAAGTGCGACGACGCGGGGTAGCACAGTGTCACGCTCAGGTAGCGTTCCCTACCCGTCTTCTCGGTGGAAAGTAATTACCTTCGGTAGTGCTGCGGCCTTCATGGGGGGTAATACATCCTGCGCCGGGCGAGTATTGTCGTTCCCCTGCCCTGGCGCCGTCAGCGGCCAGGAAGCACGGTAACGAGACCCGCGGGAAGGCCCGGCCTGGACCGTCGTATCGTCCGTGCCCTACATCGGGCGTGTCCGGCCCGGCGCCAGAGGTGTTCCGTCCGTGCGGTGCGCCAGTGCCCACGACTGCGGTGACCTGTGGCGAGCCGGATGCCCCCGCCACTGCCGACCCTGGGGAGGGACCCCAACGTGCCAGCGCGTAGTTCGCGACTCCCGGCGGGAGGCTGGTCATGACCGCGGTACTGGGCCGTTCTTCGAAGGGCCGTTCCCCGGAGGCCCGGGTGGGCAGCGCTCCGGAGACCGTCCGGTCCAGGTGGTACTGGCGTAACTGGCCTGTGGTGGTCAAGTTGGCCGCGGTCCTGCTCGTGCCGACCATCGTGGCCCTCGTGGCCGGCGTCCTGCGGATTGTGGATCAAGCGGGTGCCGCACCCGGATACGCCCGGATCACCCAGATTGTCCGTGCGCAGCAACAGCTTTCCGACCTGATCGGCTCGGTGGCCAGGGAACGGGACCTGGCTACGGCGTTCGTCGCCACCGGTCGCGTGGGCGACCGGGCAGCGCTGGATGCCCAGTTCCGCACCGTCGATGGCGGTGTGCGAGTGGTCACCGGGGCCCTCGGCCAGGTGCCGGGGCTGGACTTCGCCCGCGCACCGCTGGACGGACTCGGTGCGCTGGTGCCCCTGCGGGCGAGCGTGACCACGGGATTCGGTCCGGTCGAGGTGGTGGTCACCGAGTACAGCGCCGCGATCGATCCGCTGATCGAGCTGGATTCTGCGCTGACCCGCCAGCTCGATGACGTCGCCGTCACCAACGCCGCCGCCGCCGCACACGCCCTGCTTGCCGCTCGCGAGCAGGTCAGCCGGCAGCACGCGATCGTCTCGGCGGCGTTGTACGCCAATCGCCTCGGCCCCGACCAGATCGAGGACTTGCGCACAGCGACCGTTCGGCTAGCCACCGAGCGGGACGCCGTTCGGGCGACCTTGGAGCCCGCGGAGCGGGCCAACGCCATCGCCGGGATCGGTCCGGACGCCGAGCTGTCCCGCCAGCGGGTGTTGCAGCTGGTGCTCAACCGCGGTCTCGCGGGGCAGCCGCTGAACACCTCGCCACAGGACTGGGATCAGCGCAGCGCGGTGGTCGTCGACAACATCGCCGGTGTCGAGAAGGGGTTGCGGCAGCGGGTCGAGCAGACCGCGCAGGGATTGCTGGACCATGTACGCACCGCGGCTGGGCTGAACTCAGTCATCCTGTTCTTCGCTCTGGGGCTTGGTGTGCTGGTCGGCATCCTGGTGACTCGGACGCTGCTGCGGCCGCTCGGCGTGCTCAAGCGCACCGCGTTGGACGTCGCTGATCGGCGGTTGCCCGAGGCGATGGCCCGGATCCGCGACGGCGAAGCCCCCGTGACGGCGATCGAGCCGGTGCCGGTGGGCACCCGCGAAGAGATCGGTCAGGTCGCCAGAGCCTTCGATGAGGTGCACAGCCAAGCGGTCCGGCTGGCTAGCGAGCAGGCCCAACTCCGGGCCAATGTGAACGACATCTTCGTCAACCTCTCGCGCCGTACCCAGGGCCTGGTCGAGCGCCAGCTCAAGCTGATCGACCGGTTGGAGAGTGGCGAGCAGGACCCGCAACAGCTGGACAACCTCTTCAAGCTTGATCACCTGGCCACCCGGATGCGGCGAAACAGCGAAAACCTGCTGGTCCTCGCGGGCAACGACGCGACCAACCGGTCCGGCCGTCCGGTCCGATTGATCGACGTGCTCCGCGCCGCGGTGTCCGAGGTGGAGCAGTACCAACGGCTCGTACTCCAGCAGCCGCCCGCAGTGCTGGTGCTCGGCCGTACCGCGGGCGACCTGGTGCACCTGCTGGCCGAGTTGCTGGACAACGCAACCCAATTCTCGCCCCCGGACAGCCACGTGATGGTCTCCAGCGACCTTGCCCCGGACGGCGGGGTCGCGATCGAGGTCGCCGACCGCGGTGTCGGGATGACCGAGGAGGAGCTCGCCGAGGCCAACCAGCGGCTGGCCAGCCCGGCTGCGGTGGACGCTTCGGTGTCCCGCCGGATGGGGTTGTTCGTGGTCGGTCGGCTGGCCGGCCGGCACGGCATCGAGGTGCAGCTGCGGCGCGGCGATTCCGGGGTGGGTATCTGGGCGTCCGTGGTGATGCCCTCGCGGCTGGTGCGAGTGGCGATGGAGACCCTCGAGCCGCACGCTGGCATCGGCCCGGATCCCACCGGCACCGAGGCCACCGAAACCGCAAGGCCCCACACCAACGGTTCCGTCCCGGGCGCGCTTGCTGCGGCGCCGGTGGCCGGCAGGGGTGGCGTCCCGGCTCCCCGCCCGCATGCCGAAGCGGACGCCGACGCTCCCGCTGCGGAGCCCGGCGCCGCTGGTGGGCAGGACGCCGTTGACGACGAGACCACCGGTCAGCCGATCGACGCTGGCGATGAGCAGACCGCCGGCCGCGACGCTGACGCCAAGCAGACCGACGACGATGGCGATCCTGCGACCGAGTCTGATCCTCCGATCGAAACCGATCCTCCGGCCCAGCCACGGCCCGGGCCCGACCCGCTGACCGCTTCCGCGCTGCCGAAGCGCACCGGGAAACGGCCAATCCCTCCGGCCGAGCCGCCACCGGCTCCGCCCGGTCCGCCTGCCAGCCCACCGGCAGCGGGCTCGACGCAGATTCCCGGCGGGGAATCGGGCGCCGATCTGTTCCGTCCGGCGCAAGCTAGTGTGGCGGGACCAGCGCTACCAGCGCACAAGGTGACGCTGCAGCACTCCACACCGATCTTCGACGATGTGGCGTCCGCGTGGTTCAAGGAGCACGAGGCCGTCCCGGTGCGGTGGACCGCGCCGCCGACTCGCGGGACGGCGGGCGCGAAGCCGGAGGCGTCAGCCCGGCAGGCTCCCTCGCCGGATGCGCCGTTGCCGGATGCACCGGCAGCGGATGTCGCGCTGGCCGGTGTGGCGCCGGTGGCTGCGGCGCCGGTGGCTGCGTCCGCCACGGTGGGCTCGCCGCCGCTGATCCGCCGGCAGCCGGGCAAGACCCTGGCAGAATCCGAATCGCGCATTGCCGGCAAGCCTGGACCCTCCGGCCAACCGGTTTCGGCGCGGAAGGACACCCGGGCAACCGGTGCGCCGGACTGGGGTGCTGGCGATGAAGGCTGGCGAGCCGCGGAGGCGCTGGCCCAGCCGGTGAATGTTGAGGTTACCGCCAAGGGGTTGCCCCGGCGGCAACCTCGGGCGCTGCTGGTGCCCGGCGCCGCGGGCGTAGCTGGGTCCCCGAGCGCGCCGCCGGTACGCAGCGCGGAGTCGGTCCGCGGCCGGCTCGCCAGCCACCAGCAAGGCATTCGGGAAGGGCGCCAGGCCCGCGCGAACCTTCGGCGCAACGCCGCAGGACTACACCAGGACGGCGAGGAGGCGACGACGTGACCGTGGCGCACACGCGGCCGGAACGCTTCGGGTGGTTGGTCGACGACTTTGTCAACAGGGTATCTGGAGTGGCGCACGCGCTGGTGGTCTCGGCGGAAGGGATGCCCCTGACCGCCTCGGCTCACCTGCCCAGAGACCGCGCCGACCAGCTCGCCGCGGTGGCCTCCGGGCTGGTCAGTTTAGCCCAGGGAGCTGCTCGCTGCTTCGACGCCGGTCAGGTTGTGCAGACGGTGGTGGAGCTGGAACGCGGGATCATGCTGCTGATGTCGATCAGTGATGGTTCCAACCTGGCGGTACTGGCGGCCCCAATCTGTGACATCGGGCTGGTGGGGTACGAGATGACGTTGCTGGTCGATCGGGTAGGCCAGCAGCTCACCCCGCAGCTGCGGTCCGGGTTGTACGGTGCCCTGGGTGGTTGACGTGGCTGCGTCGTCCGGCCCTACCACCTGGACCGGGGCCGCACCTCGCCAGTATTCGATCTGGCGGTGGATACCAGGCGGTGGCCGAGCTATGCCGTGCCCCCCGATCGGTGGCCGAAGTGGCCGCTCTACTATCCCTGCCGCTGGGCGTGGCCCGGGTTCTGCTGGCGGATATGGTGGAGATCGGTCTGGTCCTTGGTGCACGGCAGCGCGTACGGCTGTGCCGGCACACCGGGTATGGCCTTGATGGAAAGGGTATTGAGTGGACTTCGTCGACTCTGATCGGGCACGGTTACAGGGGGCCCCAGCGACCGCAGCGGTTCAGTCCGGTCCGGCCCGGTCCGGCCCGCTCCCCACTCGAGCGGCCGCGGGTGGTCCCAGCGTGATGTCCGCGAAGATTGTGGTGGGCGGTGGTTTCGGCGTCGGCAAGACAACGTTTGTCGGCTCGGTGTCCGAGATTGCACCGTTGACCACCGAAGCCGTGCTCACCGATGCGAGCACCAGCGTGGACGACCTCGCGGCCACCCCGGATAAGTCGACCACGACGGTGGCGATGGACTTCGGCCGGCTCTCGCTGGACGCGGAGTTAATCCTCTACCTGTTCGGTACTCCGGGTCAGCACCGCTTCTGGTTCATGTGGGATGACCTCGTGCGAGGCGCGATCGGCGCGGTGGTGCTGGTAGACACCCGGCGGCTGGCCGACTGCTTCGCAGCAGTGGACTTCTTCGAAGACCGTGGCCTGCCCTACGTCGTCGGAGTCAACTGCTTTGACGGCGTGCTCAGTCACAGCCTCGAGGACGTTCGGGAAGCGCTGGCCATCGGATCCGCGGTACCCATCATCCAGTGTGACGCCCGAGAACGGGAATCGACCAAGAAGACCCTCATCTCATTGGTCGAGCACGCCATGCGGAGGTCGGTGGCGGCTCGGCCGTGATCGTGGAGTGGGGAGAGTGCGCAGCGTGGCGAGCCACAAGGTGAGGTCGCGACTGCCTTCGGGGCGTCTGGACGGCTCCCGTGGTACGACACTGCGTGTGGGGATCGCCGCGTTGAACAGCGGCTCGGCTCCTGCTGCCGGTATGCTCGGGGCACCTGCCGCGGCCCTGCGGCAGCGCGGCGGTCGATGGCGGTTGCGGGACTGGCGGCTGCGCACCAAACTCACCGCGGTGCTGTTGGTTCCCTTGGTGTTGGCCGGTGTCCTCGGCGCGCTGCGGGTCGCCGAACTGGTGCACAAGGCGAACGACTCGGCTGCGCTGGCTCGCCAGGTCGGGTTCGTCCAGCAGCTGGGCGGGGTGATTCACGACCTGCAAGGGGAGCGACACCGGGTGGCCACAATGCAAGCGGATGGCGGCGTGGTGGATCCCGCGGAGCTGCAGACGCGGGTTCAGCGCGTCGACGCTGCGGTCAGCGGGTTGCGCTTGGCGAACGCGGGTTCTGAGACCTTCCCGGCCGCCGCGAGTCCACAATGGGAGCGGGCCCATCGGGTCGCGCTGAGCCGGCTGTCCGGGCTTGCTGCCTTCCGTCGGGCTACCCTTGAGCCGGGCTCCGCGGGTAATGCCGTCCTGGCGTACTCCGAGCTCATTTCGATGTTGCTTGATCTCCACCGGCAAGCTTTGGGCGGCGCCCCCGACTCGTCAGCCCAGCGAGCCGACGGCATCAAGGCTCTTGCGATCGCCCAGGAACAGGCCTCCTGGCAGCACGCCGTGGTGCATGCGGGGATCTTGGCTGACGGTCTGTCCGCGGAGCAGCAGGTCGCGCTGCGCACCGCCGATGCCCGGTTCGAGGCCGCCGCCGATGAGTTCGGACTGGCCTCCTCGCCCGACCAACGACAGTTCTATTTCGCTGCCAGGGCAGTGGTGGATCGTAAGCGGTTGCTGGACGCCGTGCTGGATCGGACAATGCGGGCAGCGCCACTGGAAACGGTTCCCGGTGACTGGAACTCCGCCGCCGCCGGGACTGTGGAGACGATCTGGCAGGGGCAGAGCACTCTGCTCGACGATCTGCGCAGGGACACCACGGCGCGTGGCGAGGCGGCTTTGCGGGAAGCCTACGTCAATTCGGCTGTGGTCGGTTTCCTGCTGCTGCTCGCTGTCGCGCTGCTGGTCATCGTGGTTCGTTCGCTACTGCAGCCATTGCGCGCGCTGCGCACCGCGGCGTTCGAAGTCGCCGATCGGCGGCTGCCAGAGGCTGTCGAGCAGCTACAAACCGCCGACGGCGTCCCCGGCCACACGATGGTCGATCCGGTGCCGGTGCATTCCAGGGAAGAGGTCGGTCAGGTCGCCAGGGCGGTCGACACGGTGCACGCCCAGGCGGTCCGGCTGGCGGCTGAGCAGGCCCAGCTGCGCAGTAGCCTCAACGAGGTCTTTCTCAGTTTGTCCGGGCGCAACCACGGACTGCTGCAACGGCAGCTGCAACTGATCGACGAGGCGCGCAGTCATGCTGCGGACCCTGAGCTGGCGAGCCGCCTGCACCAGCTCGATCGCCTCGTCGCTCGGATGCGCCGCTACAGCGAGAACCTGCTGGTGCTTGCCGGTGGGACGGTCTGCCGGGGCGCCGATGCTCCGGCAGCGGTGCTCGACGTGCTGCGTGACGCTGTCTGGGAGATCGAAGATGCGGCGCGGGTGACCGTGCGCCCACCTCCGGCGGCGACGGTGGTCGGTCCGATCGTGACCGACTTGGTTCACCTCGTCGCCGAGTTGCTGGACAATGCCATCAGCGTGACCCCGCCTGGCGCCAGCGTGACCCTGGGCTGCGTGCTCACCGAGGACAACGGGCTGTTGATAGAGATCACCGACGCCGGGACTGGGCTGTCCGCTGACGCGTTGCAGACGATCAACGCACGCCTGGTGTCGGCGCCGTCAGCCGATCTGCCCTCCGCGGGTCGGATGGGCCTTTTTGTGGTGCGTGAGTTGGCCGCGAAGCATGGCATCACGGTGCGGCTGCGCCAGCGCCTCGGCGGCAGCGGGATCACCGCGAGCGTGCAGCTGCCCCCCTCCCTGGTGGCGGTCGACCTCCGGGGCCCCATCGCCTCCCCAGAGCCGGATGCGGACGCGCCCGGGCCACTCGCTGGGCAAGAGCACCCGCCACTGCGGGTGTCGGTGATCGAGGACACCGCGACGGACTTGTTCAGCCCAGCATCGATCCGCCCCGCCTCGCTCGGAGCTACGAGATCGCAGCCCAGCCCCCCACGGGCAGCACAGCAGGAGTGGCTCGAGCTCTTCGGGCCCCCCGAGGCTCAACCCTCCGGATTCCGACCTAAGCCCGATCCGGTCTCCGATCAGGTGGGCAATGGCGCGGCGGGGGATTCGCCGGTGACCGACACGCTGGGGATTCCGGTTCCCGCAGGGACCCCCGAAGTCCGTGAAGAGATCTTCGAGATGGTCTCAGCCTGGTTCCGCGAGCGCCAGACCGCGTCTGAGAGAGACTCGTTGACCGCCACGGCGCCCGACTGGCGGTCTCCGTTCGATGAAGGCTGGCAAGCCGCGCAGGCGCTGCGCAGTCCGCTGGATCACGAGCTGACCCAAGCTGGGTTGCCCAGGCGGCAACCTCGTGCGCATCTGGTGTCCGGCGCGGACGACTACGCCCAGACGACGCCGGCACCCACCGCCCCGGTGCGCACACCGGAGGATGTGCGCGGCCGGTTGAGCAGGTACCAGAGTGGATTGCGCGTCGGGCGGCACGCCCGCCTCAGTCCCGATGATCAGCCCGCCTGGACCGAGACCCAGCCGCGACCATTCGGTTTCGAGTACGGGGCCCCTCCAGGAGTAGCAGAGGAGCAGCAACAGTGACGACAGCAGCGCGCCCGCACCCGGCTCAGCCCAGCCAGTTCGGCTGGCTGGTGGACAGCTTCGCGCAGCAGGTGCCCGGCGTGGCACACGCTGTCGTGGTCTCCGCCGATGGTCTATTGCTGGTCGCTTCCTCTGGTTTGCCTCGAGACCGCGCTGACCAGCTCGCCGCGGTCACCTCGGGTCTGGTGAGCCTCACCCAGGGCGCGGCCCGTTGCTTCGAGGCCGGCGGAGTGGTGCAGACCGTGGTGGAGATGCAACGCGGCATCGTCTTGACCATGGCGATCAGCGATGGATCCAGTCTCACCGTGCTGGCCTCGCCGAGCTGTGACATCGGCCTGATCGGCTATGAGATGACCTTGCTCGTCGACCGGGCCGGCAAACTCCTGACCCCCGAACTACGCGCACAACTCCACAATGCCGCGCGCCTCTAGAGCCCGGGCTAATGGCCCGGCCAGCGGCGACGGGTCAGTCTGGGAGCAGTGCGACGGAGGTGATTCGGTGCAGGGGGAAACGCCGTAGCTCGTCGGCACGGCGATCGATCCCCTCCAGCACGCCGCCGCCCACACTTACTGGGCGCACAATCCGCCTCATGGCGACGCCGTGGGAGTCCACGTAGCCGATGCATACGGCGTGACCCGCGTGGACGGCGTCCTGTAGCAGCTCCAACGTGGCACCGGTGGACACCGTACCGGGCCCCCTCGCGGCCTTCCGCGGGGTGATGGCCGCAGCGTCACCGGCCCGCACCCTGGCCACCAGTGCAGCGAGCTGATCCCCCGTGAGGGTGGGTGGCGAGGGGGCGCGTGGTTCAGTGGCGCGGCGGGTTGACTGGACCCGGACGCTGGCTCGACGGGCGCCGGCGCGTAGATCGACCACCTCACCGTCAGCGCCCTCGGCTACTGGGAGAAAGCCCGCGCCGCGCACCTCGTCGAGCAGCGTAGCCAGCGGTAACGGGCTGACCAGAACGGTCGGCGCGAGCCGACGTAGCCCGCAGCGTGCGGCGACCGGATGGGCCAGTAGCTCAGTGAGCAGCACCGGGTCGTCGCATCGCAGGAAGGCTGCGATAGCGCCACCGCGCAGCCGCCCGTGTCGTCGTGCCACATCGTCGATCAAATAGCTCAACGACTGCGGTACCGGGGTCACCGACCGGGTCCGGAACAGCTCATGCAGGTCGGCGGCGCTACGGCCGGCGTCCAGTGCCCGGCGCACGGTGTCTTCGGTGACCCGGTAGACGGTGGCGCCACCCGCCGACTCCACATCGGCCACCAGGCCGATTGCCTTGGCCAGCTGGGGCTCCAGTGGTCCCGGTGCCACCACAGTGCGGTCGGCCTGCACCAGGACGTGGTTCACCGGTTCGGGCAGCGCGGTGAGGAGCACGGCTGCCGCGGCCGCTGTCCCTTCGTGCAGTAATGCCCGGCCTGCCGATGACAGCGCCCCCAGTGCCAGCACGCCCAGCGCGGTGGCCTCCTGGACGGTCCAGCCGACCACCTCGTCTCGCCGCCGGCCATCTTGGCGCGGTGTCCGCCAGGCCAGCACCGCAGCGAGGTCCTCTGCTCGCCGGAGGCCACGGCCAGCGGGTAGTTCGGCGATGACCTGGAGAATCCGGCGCCGACCCACGGGCGCGTGTGGCTGGCGCATGTCGTCGGACAGCGCAGTCAGCGGTCGATCTTTGTCGTCACGGATTCTGGCTAATCCGGGCAGCCGGGGCAGCTGGAGCCAGGTGTGCACCAGCATGACCCAGCGCCGCTGCGGTGAGGCAGCGAGCCACGAATCGGCGGCGACGGTGGGCAGCCACAACTGCACGCCCGGACTTTCCTCCGTCCAGGTGATCAGCCCAGCCGCGACGGCGACCTCGGCGAGCAGTGTGACCATCGCCTCGTCGATGTCCAGCAGGCGTGCGGTCCGCCGCACGTCCCGGACGCCCAGCCCACCTGAGCGCAACGCCGGGGGAGGGTCGGCTGACCATTCAGTGAGCAGCCTCTCGGTGTGGCGCAGCAGATCAAGTGCCGCGCCGGCGGCCGTCGAGTCCACCAGCGAAGGATCACACTGTTGCGTGGGCAGCGCTGGCTCGTCCAGTTCGAGGGGTCCCAGCGGCTGTGCTCCACGCAGCGCCAGACCTACCTGCGCGGGCAACTCGACGGTGCCCGCGTCGATACGTCGCAGCAGCCGGCGGGCCAGCAGGCGTTGCACCGGCGTACGAGCCCGGGCCAGCGGCACCACCTCGGCCGCGTCCCGGCTGGTACCGACCGGCGGCCCGGCGGCCAGGGCCCGCAAGATCCCCAGCTCATCCGCTGCCAGGCTGGTGAGGACCGCATTCAGGTCGACGTCGGCGAGATCCGCGGCAGGCCGACCCAAGCCCCCCGGATGCGGACCGAGGACCTGGCGCACCGCCGGCACCACTGCCAGTGCCGCATCCTCACCCCACACCAGCGCTCGGCACCGCAGCGTGTCCAGGGCCTGCTGGATTCGCGGGGCCGCCACGTCAAGACCAAGCAGCTCTGCCATGTTCCGCCGGCTCACCGTCGCGATGTCAGCACCTGCCACTACCAGAGCCGAGAGCACCGCCAGGGTGAATTTGTTGAGGTCCTCACATGCCCGGGCGACCGAGGCCGGAATCCCAGCCCGGGTGGCCAGCACCGTTGAATCGGCCGGAGCGGGGACGGCCAGATCCGGGCGGGCACGCAGTAAGGCGGCCAGCAAATCGTCGTCCCGGGAGAGTAGCCAGTCAGCAAGGTCGGTGCTGGGCATCCGCTCCAGGGTAGCGAGAGTCCGTGCCGTCGCGTCGTCCGACACCAGTCGCCTGGGCAACCGGCGGTCGAGTTATCTCCGCATCAGGCACAATGGACCGTGTTCGTGGCCGTATGCGCTCCTCTGGCCTTAGGTGAGGGCGTCGGCGGTAGTCAGCGAGGAGGAGTTGTGGTCAAGCGCACCGACCGGATCGACCCGACCTGGCCCAGCTGGTCGGAGGAGGACCACCCGGTCAGCGAGCTTGCCGCGCCGCTGCAGGGTGCGCTGTCCCCGTTCGGCGAAATGAGCTTCCCGCTACCGCCCGACGAGGTCCCTTACCAG
>JBOHFW010000432.1:0-2743 GCA_050699835.1 Pseudonocardiaceae bacterium
TGTGCGACTCCCCCCTCTCCCCCCGGGCCGCCCCGCCACCAATCTCGTACCAATTCCACCGACCGCCCAAACTCAGCTCAACGCACCAGGTGTTCGAAAGCGGCAAGATTGTTCAACGACTCGCCACGGGCGGCACGCCAGGCCCATTCGCGCCGGATTGACGAAGCAAACCCGATCTCCAGCAGGGTATTGAAATCACCATCAGCGGCCTCGACGACCTGGCCCAGCACCCGGTCCAACTCCTGCGGGGTCATCGCGTGATGGGCCAGCCGGCCGATAAGGTAAATGTCGCCAGCTTTGTCCAACGTATAGTGCACGCCATACAGTCGGGCATTGCGGCGCAGCAGCCAGCGATAGACGTCCTCGTGCGCCTCATCGGGTCGGCGGCACACGAAGGCCTCCACCAGCACACCATGCTGGCCGACCAGCAACCAGCAGGTGGTCTGCAATTTCTTACTGCCCGGCAGGACGGTACGGAAGCTGCCCGGGCCACTGTGTTCGTGTTCGAGTCCGGCTTCGTCCAGTACCGCGGCAATGACTTGATCCAGCTGCACCGGACGGTTCACACCGCCACCTCGCGTTCCAGCACGTCCGCCCGGTAAGCGGCCGCAGCGTCCGAATAGACCCGGAGTAGAGCTTGGGTGGTTCGCTCCCAAGAGAACCGCCGGGCATGTGGAGCAGCACCAGCGGCCAGCTCCTCACGGCGCTGCGGGCGCAGCGCCACTGCGGACAGCACGTCGGCCCAGTCAACCGTGTGGTGGCTGCTCACCAGCTGGCCGGACACCCCATCAGCCACCGCCACCGGTAGGCCGCCCACTCCAGCGGCGACCACCGGCGTCCCGCAAGCTTGCGCCTCCAGCGCGACCAGGCCGAAGGATTCGCTGTAACTGGGCACCGCCACCACATCAGCAGCGCGGTACACGCCGACCAGCGCCGAGCCACCCTGCGGGGGCGCGAACACCACCTGCGCCAAAATACCCAGCTCGGCGGCCAATTGGTGCAAGGCCGTGGGTTTGGCCAGTCCGGTGCCCGATGGTCCGCCCACCACCAGCACTCGCAGCCTCTCCCGCAACGCTGGATCGCGGCGCACCATCTCGGCAGCGGCGCGCAATAGCACGTCCGGCCCCTTGAGCGGCTGGATACGACCGATGAAGGCGAGCACCACGGCGTCGAGCGGCAGACCCAACGTGGCACGAGCGGCGTCCCTAGGTCCTGGTGTGAAGAGTTCCAGGTCGACTCCCGGCGAGATGGTGGCGGTGCGGGCGGGGTCGGCGCCGTAGAGCTCGACGAGCTGAGCGGTCTCAACCGGGGTGTTCGCGACCAGCCGGTCGGCCTCATCCACCACCTGCTGCTCGCCGATCACCCGGGTGTGCGGCTCGGGAGCATCGCCGCTAGCCAGCGCGGCGTTCTTCACCTTCGCCAGGGTGTGCGCGGTGTGCACCAGCGGCACCCCCCAACGGTCCCGGGCCAGCCAACCGACCTGACCGGAGAGCCAGTAGTGCGAGTGCACCACGTCGTAGTAACCCGGCTCGCGGCGCGCCTCGGCCCGCAGGACCCCGGCGGTGAACGCGCACAGCTGCGCTGGTAGATCGTTCTTGGCCAAGCCCTCGTACGGTCCGGCAGTGATGTGCCGCACAGTGACGCCCGGAGCGAGCTCCACCACCGAGGGCAGTCCCGAGGCCGTGGCCCGGGTGAAGACCTCGACTTCGACGCCGTGGCGAGCCAGCCGGGTCGCGGTCTGCACGATGTAGACGTTCATTCCGCCGGCATCCCCGGTACCCGGCAGATCCAGCGGCGAGGTATGCACAGACAACACCGCAACCCGCCGCAATGCCCGCCTAACCACCCTTCCCATCCTGCCCTGTGCATTCAGCCGGCTCAGCGGGGCGGCCATCAACGCCCTGTTTACCCGGCTGAGCCTGCTGAACGCGGACAGGCCAGGATGGGTGATGTGGGTGCGGAGCGTGCGGTGGCGGTCGTGTCGGGGGGAAGTAGTGGGATTGGGGCGGCTACGGCTCGGGCATTGGCTGGGGCGGGTTTCCATGTGGTTATGGGCGCGCGCCGGGTCGGGCGTTGCCAGGAGATCGCCGAGGAGATCGGCGGCACCGCTATGGCACTTGATGTGCTCGACGCCAGCTCGGTGGCCGCCTTCGCCGCGGCGGTCCCCGCCGCTCGCGTGCTGGTGAACAATGCCGGGGGGGCGCGGGGTCTGTCGCCGGTGCTGGCCGCCGATGAGGATCAGTGGCGCTGGATGTGGGAAGCTAACGTGCTCGGAACCCTCCGGTTGACCAGGGCGTTTCTGCCGAAGTTGATCGACTCCGGAGACGGCGTGCTGGTGACCGTCACCTCGATCGCCGCGCTGGAAGCCTACGACAACGGCTCCGGTTACACCTCGGCCAAGCACGCGCAAGCGGCCATGCATCGCACGCTGCGTGCCGAGCACCTCGGACAGCCAGTGCGGTTCATCGAGGTCGCGCCCGGCATGGTGGAAACCGAGTTCTCCCTGGTCCGCTTCGACGGCGACGCCGAGAAGGCGGCAGCGGTCTATGCCGGGCTCACCCCCCTGACCGCCCAGGACGTTGCCGATGTCATCACCTTCGCGGTCACCCGACCGTCCCACGTCAACCTAGACCTGATCGTCGTGAAACCCCGCGACCAGCACTCCGCGATGCGCTCTTCCCGGCGCCTCTAACCGCGTTCTGGAGACAGACTGCAGTAATTCACGGCCTGGCAAGTGCAGTCT
>JBOHFW010000433.1:0-4310 GCA_050699835.1 Pseudonocardiaceae bacterium
CCCTCATCTTCCCTCGGGCGGAGAGATGAAGGAATCAGGGGTCAGTCTGGGTCAATTTATCATGACGCTGCTCCAAAAAGTGGAGGAGCTGACCCTGTATTTAATCAAGCAAGAGGACGTGATCCAACAGCAACAGCAGCGCCTCGAACACATGGAGAGGCGTATGCGCCCATAAGGCCCCATGAGGCGAGGTGCCAATTCAGATACAGCTGCGGCTGACCTACTCAACGCAGGTCAGCCGCAGCAGGCCCCCAACGTCAGTCAGCGAACCGAGTCGAGCATGTGGTAGAGCAACAGCAGCTGGGTGATCGCCAGCGGCTCGCTGCGGCCATCCTCACCGATCTGGCCCAGCGAGGACGGTAGCTCCGTCTCGGTGTCCAGCTCCGCCCAGATCGCCTTCTCCAGCAGCTGGCTCTCCTCGCGCGGCACGTATCCGTGGATGTGCAGGGCTTCCACCGGCCTGCCGTCGTCGTCGCGGTCCAGCCGCAGGTGCATGGCGCGCCGGTCGGTCTCCCGGAAGACGTGGGTGAGGTCAGGGTGGCGGATCGTCGGGCGCAGCGTCAGCTCAGCTGAGAGCGGGGTCTCCGGCGGGTCGTGGCGGGTTTCAATGGGGCCGAAGCGGACCACGATGTCGGCTGCGGAGCGTTGCGGGCGGATGAACGCCTCGGATTCGGGCTCCCGCTTGTCGAGCTCGGCCAGCACTTGCTCGGGGGTGTACCCGCGTTTGGCGACATCCCGCTTGACCTTCCAGTCGCGGCGGATGTGCTCCGGCGGGTCGAGGTAGACGGTGATGTCGAAGCACGCCTGAGCCAGCCGGGTGTGCAGCGGCAGCAGGCCTTCCACGATCACGAACTCAGTGGGCTCGACGAGCTCGGGCCGGATGAGCTGGCCGGTGTTGTGGTCGTAGACCGGTTTGAGCACCGGCTGGCCGGTGGCCAGCAGTTGCATGTGCTGCTCCATGATCTGCACGTAATTGCAGTCCGGGTGCAGTGCGGTGAAGGGCAGGCCCTTGCGTTCCTGCCGGTCGTAGCGGTGGTAATCGTCCACGCACAGGGAGGTGATCCGGTGGGCACCCAGCGCCTCCACCAACCCCTTGGTCAGGGTGGTTTTTCCCGCCGCACTGTCACCGGCGATCGCGAGCATTACCGGCCGTGACGCACTAGACCCGGCGCGCTCCATGCGCAACAACTTATCGGGCATGACACACCCCTTTTCTCCCCAAGGCCGTATCTGAGCGTAAGTAAGCCCGCCACGGCCCGGCTCCCCTCCTGGAGGGAAAGACGAGGGGAAACCGTCCCCAATCATGTCACCGACCTGGCCCACCAGCCTGATTACACTCAGCAGATGGACGGCCAGCCGCTACGTGTGGTGCTGGTTGATGACCATGAGATGGTGCGCACCGGCATCAAGGCAATGCTCAGCCGGTTCGCCGGCCAGGTCCGGGTGGTCGGCGAGGCCGCCGACGCAGCCACCGCGCGGCGGATTGTCGCTGGATTGGATCCCGACGTTGTCCTGGCTGACGTGCGATTGGGCGGGCAGAGCGGGCTGGAGCTGTGCCGCGACCTCGTGCAGGACTCTCCCGGACGGCGGGTTGTCCTGCTCACCGTCTACGACGACGAGCAGTACCTCTTCCAGGCCATGCAGGCCGGCGCGGCGGGCTACCTGCTCAAGCGGATCGACGGCCCGGAACTGGTCGAGCACCTGCTGCGGGTGCATGCCGGTGGCGTCGTGGTCGATGCCGGCCTGTCCGCTCGAGCCGGGGCATCCGCCGCCCGGCTGCAGGCCGGCGAATTCTGGCCCGGCGCGCGTCTTGGCCTCACCCAACGGGAGAGCGAGGTGCTCTCGCTGATGGTGGCCGGTCTCTCCAACCGCGCCATCGCCGCCAAACTGGTGGTCGGCGAGGAGACGGTCAAGTCTCACGTGCGCGGCATCTACCGCAAACTGGAAGTCACCGACCGCGCAGCCGCCGTGGCCACGGCGTTGCGGGAAGGCCTGTTCCGCTAACCTCCGTCCCGCGTGCTGCGCGGCTCTCACCAGGAGTGACTTGGCCGCCGCGGACTGCTGGGTGTCTGTTACGCGGTCACCAGGGCAGCTGAGTTGGGGGTGACGCGGTCGGCCAGCGCCTGCTGGCCAGCGCTGACGCGGTCCGGGTCGCCGAGCCAGGCTCGCAGCGCCGGGTCCACCAGGGCTCGGCCGAAGGAGAAGGTCAACGGCCACGGGGTGTCGTACTTCTGCATGGCGGCGAGGTTGGCCGTGGCCGTCTCCGGTGATTGACCTCCGGAGAGGAAGGCGACCCCGGCCAGTTCATCGGGCAGCACCGCGCGCAGCGTGGCGACCGTCTGCTCGGCGACCTCCTCAGGGCTGGCCTGCTGGCCCGACGTGGTGCCCGGCACGACCATGTTGGGCTTAAGCACGGTGCCGGCAAGATCGACACCAGCCTCGTCCAGCTCCGCCATCAAGGTCGACAGGACGGCCCGGGTCACCTCGGCGCATCGCTCGATGGTGTGGTCACCATCCATCAGCACCTCGGGCTCGACGATGGGCACCAGCCAGCCTTCCTGGCACAGCGCGGCGTACCGGGCGAGCGCGTGGGCGTTGGCCCGCAGCGCGTACCGGGTCGGCCGGCCCCCACCGATGGTGATCACGGCGCGCCACTTGGCGAACCGGGCCCCCCGTGGCACGTAGTAGGCGATCCGTTCCCGCAGACCATCCAAACCCTCGGTGACCTTCTCGTCCGGGAAGCCAGCGAGTGGCTTCGCGCCGGTGTCGACCTTGATACCGGGCAGGATACCCAGCGCGTGCACCGCGAGCGGGAAAGTGTTGCCATCGCTGAGCTTCTGGTTGAAGGTCTCGTCGGCCAGGATCACCCCACTGATCCCGCGATCCAGCCCCGGCGTGGTCAGGAGCATTTCGCGGTAAGCCCGCCGGTTCTCCTCAGTAACGGGAACCCCGACCTTCTCCAGCCGGGAGGACATGGTGCCGATGCTCTCGTCGGCCGCAAGGATTCCGCGCGGCCGGCTCACCATCGCTTGGGCGGTTTCGTGCAGCGCCTCTTTCATGACTCTCCCTCCACGGCGACCGGCCCGTCCACGTCGCCAGAATTGACCCTAGACCGTGATCGGCGCGGTGTACCACCGTTAGCGGAGAGAACGGCCGGCGCCCTCGAGGAGGCACGGTGGGACTCCGGGGAGATCCGCGGGCCCTGCGGCCGCCAGCCGGAGGATCGCAGGTGCCGGACGAACAGCCAGGTCGCCGCACCGGAGTGGGCACCGACCACCGCATGCCATGGTCGCCGCATCGGCGTGCCCGGAGTTGGGAGCTGGACCAGCCGTCCATCGGCCAGCAGGTCGGCAATGGCGTCCCGGGAGACCAGCGCGCAGCCAAGCTCGGCCACCGCTCCGGCCACCACCGCGCCATTGGAACCCAGCACCAGCCGAGGTGGCGCGACATGCTGCGATTTCAGGTAGGACTCGACCCTCGTGCGGGTGGCCGATCCCTGTTCCCGCAGCAACCACGGGGTGCTCACCCAGTCAAACGCCTCGGCGACCGAGGGCGCGGCGACCACGACCAGCTCGTTGGGCTTGGTGGCGACCACTCGCGCCTCGACCCCCGAGGGCGGCGCTCCGCCGATGACCAGGTCGACCTCGTGGGCGCCGATCAGATCCCACATCTGCGCGCTGGGGGCGACCTCCAGCGCCAGCGCGATCCCCGGATGCTGGCGACGGAACTCGGCCAGCAGCGCGGGTAACAGGTGCTCCCCGGCGGTGGTGACCGCGGCCAGGCGCAGCCGGCCCCGCTCCGGGTCGAGCTCCTGGACCGCGGCCGCCGCACCTTCATCGAGCAGGCCCAGCACCCGGCGGGCGTACCGGGCGTAGACGGCACCGGAGGCGGTCAGGCGCAGTCCCCGGCCCACCGGCTCCACGAGAGGTACGCCGAGTTCCCGGGCCAGTGCCCCGATCGAGGCCGACACCGCGGACTCGGTGACCGTCAGGCGGCTCGCGGCGCCGCGCACCGAGCCGGTGACGGCCAGCGCCACCAGCGTGCGCAACCGGGATTCCGTTGTCATCTCATCGATCCCTGAACGAAGACTACCCTTCAATAAAGACTACACAGTCACGGCCAAAGACTTGATAGACAGACTGATTGTGTACCGCCAAGCTCGGAGTTGACCAGAGGAGGTAGGCGTGACCGACACCGAAGTCAACGGATCGCAGCAGAAGAAGGCAGATCGCTGGTCGGCCGGAGTTATCCCCTATGCCGAGATGGGCTACTGGGAGCCTGACTACCAGCCCAAGGACACCGATGTGCTG
>JBOHFW010000434.1:0-6970 GCA_050699835.1 Pseudonocardiaceae bacterium
CGGCCTCCTCGTAATGAGCAGGTCCGGGGTTCGATTCCCCGAGGCGGCTCCGCCTCTCACCTGGGGAAACACACCCAGGCTGAGAGTGCAACCGACTCGCGTGGAATCAAACGTGGTGCGAGTGGAGCTACAGTGCGTCCATGTCCACACCCTCCGCACAGCGCAACAGGCGCCAGCGCGGCAGCATCCAGGAGCTGCCCAGCGGCGCGCTGCGGGTCTCGGTGTACGCCGGGACTGACCCGCTGACCGGCCGACGCCACTACCTGCGCGAGAGCATCCAGGCGGGCCCCAGCGCGCAAGCCGAAGCGGACAAGGCGATGCGGCGGCTGGCCACCGAGGTCGACGAGCGGCGCAATCCGCGAACGAGTGCCACCGTCAACCAGCTGCTCGACCGGCACTTCGAGCTCGCTGAGCTAGAAGAGAACACGCTCACGAACTATCGCAACCTCGCCGCGAAGCACATCCGGCCACTGATCGGCACGACGAAGGTCGGAGCGCTCGACGGGTACCTGTTCGACTCGTTCTACGCCACACTCCGGCGTTGCCGGGACCACTGCGACCGGCGGCCGCGCATCGACCACCGCACGGACGGCCCGCACCAGTGCGACGCACGCTGCCAGCCTCACCAGTGCCGCCCGCTGTCGAACGGGAGCATCCGGTACATCCACTTCATCCTCAGCGGCGCGCTGAAACGGGCTATGCGGTGGCGTTGGATCGCCACCAACCCCATCGCCCAGGCCGTTCCGCCACCGCAGCCCAAGCCGAACCCGCAGCCACCCACCGCCGAGCAGGCCGCACGGATCCTTAATGAAGCTTGGCAGGACCCAGACTGGGCCATGCTGGTCTGGCTGACCATGGTCACCGGGTTTCGCCGAGGCGAGCTGTGCGCGATCCGGTGGCGCCACGTCGATCTCGAAGCCGGTGTGCTGACGGTGGAGCGGAGCATCGGCCAGCGCAGCGGACGGACATGGGAGAAGGACACCAAGACCCACCAGCACCGCCGGATCGCTCTTGATCTTGAAACCGTCGCCCTGCTCAGCGAGCACTGGGACCGGTGCGAGGCACGTGCCGCAGCGCTTGACCTGACGCTCACCGATGACGGGTTCGTGTTCTCCCCCGCCGTCGACGGGACTGCGCACCTCAAGCCGGACTCGGTTAGCCAGCGCTACGCCAGGCTCGTCAAGCGGCTCGGCATCGCGACGACAGTCCACAAGCTGCGGCACTACTCGGCCACCGAGTTGATTTCCGCTGGTGTCGATGTCCGTACCGTCGCTGGTCGACTCGGCCACGGTGGCGGTGGCACGACGACGCTCAAGGTCTACGCGGCGTGGGTGTCCGAGTCCGACCAGCGGGCCGCCACCAGCCTATTTGCCCGCCTACCCACCCGGCCTGACGCGGATCCGACTGCTGTACATGATGACGCGACGCCCTACCGGCGGGTCGCCGCTGTGCTGCGTGCTCAGATCGCATCGGGTGAGCTGCCAATTGGTTCAGCGTTGCCGACGCATAAGCAACTCGCCCAGCAGCACGGCATCGCTGCGAGCACAGCCCATCGGGTGACTGCACTGCTGAGCAGCGAGGGCCTGGTAGAGGTCAGCCGTGGTCGACGTGCCATCGTCATCCGGCAGCCTGTCGTCGACGCAGACCGGGGTTCGCATACAGTCGATGACGTCGCGACACGCGTCCTACCCGATGACCGCCAGCAGAACGGCAGCGACAAGACAGCAACAGCGGCTCCGCAGCTGTGGATGGTCACCGTTCGCGGGCCCGATGGTTGCCGCTACCCGGCTCGGCACGTGTGTGAGGACATCAGCCAGCCCGACTCCTTCCGGGCGCACTTGCTCGCGATCGCCAGAATCGAGCGGCCTCGGGATACCGATCGTGGTGAGAGCTGGATCGGTGACTACGAGCTTGAGATCCGTGAACCCGGGAAAGACCACGAGGCTCCGAAGTTCACGCTGCGCTGGCAAGCGCTGTGATCGACGATCGTCGAGTGGCTCACCGGCGCGGCCGACCCCTTTCCCAGTAACGGGCTAGCGAACGGTCGCCAAGAGTGTCTTGACGCGGCGACGTTGGCGTGCAGAGCCGACCTGTTCAGCGATTCGGACCGCATGGTCGGCGTGTGTGCGTGCCTCGTCCACCTCGCCGGTAGCCGCTAGGGCGATCGCCAGGTCCACGCGGAGTGCGGTTTCGGCGCGGACGAACGTTGGGTCGAGGCGGTTGAGGGCATTGGTGAGGACGGTGGTGGCCTCGGGATCGCCGAACCGGGCAAGGGCGTGGCCGCGCCAACGGGCGAGGTGGATGGCGTCGAGGGCGACGTAGGGGCGTTCGTCGGTCGGATTGTCGGGCAGGAGTCGGGCGGCGTGCTCGAAGGCGTGCAGGCTGGCGGTCCGGTCGCCGTGCGCGGCGAGGGTTTCGCCATGCGCTGCGGCCAGCCATGCTCGCAGGATCCGGGGTGCAGCTGCGTCGGCGCGGCGCCGGGCGGTGTCGAGGAGTTCGACGGCGTCGCGGGTTGCTCCGGCGTCGATGAGGACGAATGCTTGTTCGGCGGCGGCGTGGCTTTCGTAGGCTGTCGAGTTGGATTGTGCGGCGGCGGCGCGGGATTGTTCGTAATGTTGCCAGGAATCGGTGATTTCGCCGAGGTCGAGCGCTTGCCATCCGGCGAGGGTGTGCATTTCGGAGAGGAGGGCGGCAAGTGGTTCGCGGGTGCCGGGGGCGAGACTGTGGGCGGTTAGCCGTTCTACCTGGTGGATTTTGGCTCTGAGTTCGTCTCGGACGATGATAGCGCCGAGTTGCCGGTCGAGTCGGCGGATAGCGTCGAGTTGCTGGTGCAGCAGAGCGATTGTTGAGTGATCTACTCGGCGAGCGGTGTTGAGCAATTGACGTAGTTCAGTGCCGGAGTCGTCGCGCTCGTTCGCTGCCGCGCTCTCAGGTGGCGCGAGGAGGGCGGTAATCGGTTCACCGAAGAGGTGTTCGAGTAGCCGCGCGGTGGCGGGTCGTAGCGTGCCGCTGGCTTGGCCGCCGGCGAGTCGTTGGAGATGGCGCAGGCTCAGGGTGCCTGGTTCGTGGTGGTCTCGGGCGAAGGCTTCGGCGTGGTGCACGAACTCCTCGAAGGTCATGCATCGCTGGCGGATGCGGTGTTCGAGCAGCGTGCGTGCAGGCCGGTCGACCACGAGTGGCTCACCTCCTGTGGCGGGTGCGTGGCGTGGGTATGGCGGGCTGGTGTCGTGTCGCTGATAACACGCCCAGTGCACGATTATTTCAGCTCGCCACCGAGGTGGCCGAGCTGGGAGTCCCGGTGCCGCGCTGCCCTAAGCCCGCCGGGACTTCCTCGTCACGGCCGGGGGTCCGGGTGCGCCCCCGACACGCCCGGGTGCCCCGGCCGTGATGCCGAGCGATCGCTGCGAGGTGGGTGTCGTGGACGAGCAGGCCGAGTCCGGGGAGTGGCATCCGGGTACCGCGCCGGTGGATGGGGGATCAGCTGAGCGGGCTCTGACTCCCGGTGAGGCGCTGGTGAAGCTGTTTCTGGAGAACGCCGATCACGGTCGCAACGCCGCGAACGATGAGCTCATCGCCGCGCTGCGGCAACGGGCCCGGGAGATCCAGGCACTCGCCGATCTCGCGGGTACGGGAACCGCCCAGGACGATGGGTGCTGACCGCGGAGGGCGCCGGATCTGGGTGAGCTCGGTGGCGGATTGTCTGGACCATGCGGTCACCCCCGAGGCGATGAACGCGGCACGGTCGACGGGCGGTCGGCCGGTGGCCGCGTGCGGCGCTCGCCTGCTCGTGGCTGCGCTGTGCGCGCCGCCGCAGCGCCGGTGCCCGGGTTGTCTGGATGTGGAGCTGCCCATGCAGCGGCAGGCCGACTCAGGGCGCAGGGGTCGGCACGCGCGGCTCACGGTGTGGCGCCGGTTTCGGGACCGAACCCGTCACAGCTGAGCGCACCTCCTCGTAGCGGGCGTTTCCGGGGTGTTTGGTGACGGGTGTGACGGGTTTCCTCGGACCCGTCACACCCGTCACACCCGAGGTTTCCGCAGCTCAGAGTATGCTTGAACCCGTCACAGCTGTTGTGACGGGTTCACCTGATGTGTGACGGGTTCTCAGGTGAGGGTGTGACGGGTTGAGGCCAGGTCGTCCTCGGGTTCCAGGTCGTCATGCAGGGTCGTGATGGCGGCCCGGATATCGGCGAGGAGATAGCCGCGCGCTTGGCGGCTAGTGCCGTCGTCTGTGCTGATGCGGCCGGGGCGGGGTCGGCAGCCGAGCTCTCCCATCTGCCGTCCGAACGCGGTGGGTTCGACGTCGAGGGCTTCGACGAGTTCCGCGGTCGGGACGAACTCACGGCCGTCGTCGTCCAGGTCGGCGCCGAGGTACTCGACGACCGAGGCGAGTGGCTCGGGTAGATCAGGGACAGACGGTGGCGGCGGTGGGTCGTCGTTGGTGCTAGTGATCTGGGGGAGGCCGATGACGTCGGCCACGGTGGCGGGGTCGAGTGCGGGGGTCGAGGTGGTGCCGATGGCGTGGCCGGTCAGCGTGCCCGCCGCTGCGCGCAGGGCCCGGCCGCGTTCGCAGAGGGTGGTCCAGTCGTTGTTGGGCATGTAGTCGGTGCGCACCATCATGGCGAGCGCATCCGCGCCGACTGCGGTGTCGCCGTCGGGTCGCAGGATTCCTACGCCTTTGTGGGAGTGGAGTAGTCGGCTGCTGTCCCATCCTCGGGTGTTCATTTGTTCCCCGAGGATGATATTGCTGTCTCGCCAGTCCATCACTCGCAATGCGAACCGGGACCCGAGTACCGCTCGCAGCGCTGAGGGAATTGTTTTGGTGTCCGGGCGTTGGGTGGCTAACACGAGTACGATTCCGGCGGCTGGTCCTTTCTTGGCGAGCCAGGTGAGTAGCTCGCCGATGTACTGACCGGCTGGGATCATTTTTCCCTGCACTTTGATGGGTGTTCGTTCCTCCAGGGGGACTTGTACCTCGTCGATGAAAATACCGGTGATCGGCATGTTCAGCGATCCGTCGCGGGATATCGCCGGGGTGATCTTCGATTCGGGGCAGGTGTCGTTGTTCAGCTCACGCATCCGCCGGTAGCGGGCTTGGACGTCGGTGACGAGTTCGACCAGCCAGGCGGCCAGAGCGAGGACGTGGGCGGGTTCGTCACCGGACATGAACCGGTGCGCGACCTGCGCGGCGGCGTCCCAGTCCTTCCCGGCCTTGAAATCGGCCACGTACAGCCGGGTGTGCGCATCCAGGATGAGCCCGGCGGCGGCCAGCCGGGCGGTGAAGGTCTTGCCTTGGCGGGGGATGGCCCCGACGAGCAGGGAGGTCCACACCAGCGGGAGGGTGATGCGGCGATCCCGGGCATCCCGGCCGAAGGGCGCCGGCCGCCAGGCATCCCAGCACGCCACCTCCAGCAGGGGCGTGCGGGTGGGTGGGGTGGCGTAGGGGTCGGTGTCGGCGACCCACATTGCCACCCGCCCGGCGTGCCCGCCGTTGCCGCGGATGCGCTCGACGAGTAGTTGCACCTCATCCACCGCCAGCGCGGACGCGAGCGCTTCCCGGTTCTTGATGACGTCGGTGGCTTTGCGGGTGGCCGGGAGATCGATCGTGATCGCCCACCCAGTCCCGACCCGGCGGGCCCGCTCCACCAGCCGCAAGGTCTCGTCCTTGCCGATCAGCTTGGCGTCCCGGAACGCCTCGACCAGGACCTGTGGATCCATGGTCCAGGTCAACGAGCGCGGTCCGGCCAGCACGGCCCGCCGTCCCGCGCTGCCATCCTGACGCCGACCGGTGATCGCCAGCACGCCCGCCGCGACGACTGCGATGATCCACAGCACGCGGGAGCCGTAGAGCATGTCGGCCACGGCCGCCCCAGCGACCCGGTGCCGCGAGCAGGCCGACAAGCCCGACCACGACAAGCCCGACCACGACCAGCGTGACGATGACGATCGCCAGCATGACGAGCGCGACATCCGCGTGGCCGCACCTACGCTGGCTTCTATGGCTGAGGTACGCGGCGGGTGGCAAAAGTTCGGTGAAAAGACGATCTATGACAACCGTTGGGTGCGGTTGGGGCTGGTTGATGTGGAGGCACCTAACGGTGAGCGGTGGGACTACCACGTCGTGCACCTAGGCCGGATAGCTGTGGCACTCATTGTGGATGATCAGGACCGGGCGTTGATGCTGTGGCGGTACCGGTTCATCACTGAGCAGTGGGGATATGAGCTGCTCGGCGGTCTCGTTGATGCGGGCGAGGATGCAGTAACGACCGCCGCGCGGGAGGCGCAGGAGGAGAGCGGGTGGCGTCCGGTGGGGGAGCCGGAGCATCTGGTGAGTTTCGAGCCGTTGCCCGGGCAGGCCACGGCTCCAGTCGATGTCTTCTTGTGGCGGGGTGCAGAGCGGATCGGCGAGCCGACGGACACGGAGGAGACTGGGCGGGTGGAGGGGGTGTCATTGTCGCAGGTGCCGGAGCTGGTGCAGCGGCAGTAACTGCTGGGGTCGGGGACGCTGGTCGGCTTGCTGTACTACCTCGCGTCACGCGGCCATGCCGCTGCCGGGTAGGACAAGTCGACTCAGCCGCCGTTGTTGCCGGTCGGATTTGATCTGCGCGGCGAGGCGACGGGCCTGCCGGGCGTGGGCGAGGGCGGCCTCACGGTCACCAGCGGCGGCGTGAGCGTAGGCGAGATCGACCAGCAGACCAGTACGCGCGCGGACGAAGTCCGCTGGCAGGCGGGCGAGAGCGGTGGTGAGTTGGTCGATGGCCTCGGGTGCGCCGATGCGGGCCAGCACATGGCCGCGCCAGCGGTCGAGGTGTGCGTCCGCGAGGAACAGGAACGGCAGCGCGGGGTCGATAGGGTCGGCCGGGAGCAGGCTGGAAGCGGTGTCGAAGGCTCGCCGGGCGTCATCGGCGTGGCCTGCGGCGGCGAGGGTCTCGCCGTACGCGGCGGTGAGCCAGGCACGCAGGAGGGGTGTGGC
>JBOHFW010000435.1:0-6907 GCA_050699835.1 Pseudonocardiaceae bacterium
GTCACCAGTGCGGGTTTATCAGCACCGTGTGCACTTGGCCGCTGCGACAGGTAGGCCTCGGCTAGCAGCGCGTGCAGCACGAACGACAGCCAGAACGCCACCCCGAAGCTGTCTTGCAACGACATCAGCCCGAATGCCTGGAACAGCGCGATCCAGACCCGGATCGTTCCGACCGCCAACCCGACGGCGAACGCCCGGATCATCCATCGGCGGTGCCGGGTGACGTCACCGCTCTTGATTGCCAGGAACGCGGTGACCAGCGCCGCGACGAAGTAGATGCCGAACACGACCGTGGCGCTCGCCTCCAGCGGCCCACCGTACGGGACCAGGGTCCCGAAGATGATCGCGAAGATCCCTGCTGTGATGCCGGCCGGCAACAGGATCCGGCCCATCCACCGGTGCACGGTGAAGTGCCGCTCCCGGAAGCCGCGCGAGAGCTGGAATGGAGCGCCCACCAGGTAGATCACGCCGGTCAGGATGTGCGCGTAGGCCAGGACCGGGTGCAGCGCATAACCGTGATCGAACGAGTCCTCCGGCGGCACGATCCCGGCGGTGACATTCGGCCAGTCGACGGCCACCCTCATACCGGCGAAAGCCAGCACGATCATGATCAGAAAAACCAGCGAAACCCACACAGTCGTGGTAAGCGCGCGCCCCGAACCCACGTTTCTACCTTAGCCGAGCCAACGCCTCACCCCGTCCACCCGGAGACGCGGTTAGCCGCCCGCCATGGGCGTGGCCGCTGGGTTGGTGGTCGTTGGAGACGTCACCAGCCTGGGTTGGCCGGTCTTGAAGAGCGGCCGACGTTAGGTGGCGCGCTGCTGGATGTGCAGATCGCTGAGCTTTGACTGGTGGCGACCTTCTCCACCACTGAGCCCGGTGATCCAGACTAACAGGTAGCGCGCCGGTGACCCGGCTTGCAGCGGGATCTGGTTGGTGCCCGATTTGAGGGTGGCGGTGCCGACCAGTGTGGTCTGCTCCAAGCGCGCGTTCGGAGACGTCGCGGTGCGAATCTCGAGGATGGTGCCCGGGCTCGGCGACACCACGGTCATCACGGCGGCCGAGATGGGCGCCTCGAAGTTCAGCATCACGCCCAGCCCCTGCTTATACACGGGGAACTGCTTGAAGTACGAATCGGTGGACCAGTTAGTCCTCGGATTACCGTCCAGCAGCTTGCCGACATCCCGTTGGTGGTCTGGTGTGCCCTTCCCGGAGGGGTCATAGACGGCCAACGACGTGACCCGGACTGGAGCGGACAGCACCGGCGGCGCCGCGGCGGGTGCCTTCCCGGCGGGAGCGGTCCCAGCGACGATCAAAGGCGCCCGGCCGGTGTCGGTGAACACCGACACCACCTCCATGCCGACGTAACCGAGAATCAGCAGCGTGGCGGTGCTCAGTGCGGTCATCGAGACGCCGAACTTGATCTGGCGCAGCCGCTTGGCCCGTTGTGGATCGACGGCGCGGGCACCGGCCGAGGATAGGTCGTCAGCGGCGGCGCCCCGCTCCAGCACCTGCCGCACCGCAGCACCCGTGTGCACGCCCCCGCCGCTGGCTGAATCAGCGATGCTGCGCAACGCCAGGGTGGATAAGTCCACCGGTACCTCGGGTCGCAGCGTCGTGGGGCTGATCGGTGAGCCGTCCGGATCCAGCGGTGCGGGCGGCAGACCGCCAGCCCCGTTGGGCAGCGGCCAGTACCCGGTGAGCAGCAGGTACAGCATCGCGCCCAGGCCGCGGATGTCGTCCCGGGAGCCAGCGGCGGGGGGCGGCCCGGGGAAGGCGAGCCGGGCCTGCCGATCAGGTGCCACCCGGATCCGATCGGGATGGTCACAGCCGAGGACCAGACCGGCGTTGTGCGCGGCGTCGACCGCATCGGCCAGCGGCACCAGCACGCGGGCCGCTATTGACGGCGGTAGTGGCCCGCCATCCAGGAGTTCCACCAGGGCCCAACCCGGCGTCCATTCGGCGATGACCACGGCGGCGCCTGGGCCGTCCGTGGGCGCGGGCTCCAGCACATCCAGGACTCGCGCCGCACCCGCCATCTCCAGACGAGCAGAACGCAACGCACGCGCGACGGCGGCGGGGATCCGGGTGACCGATGTGGGGTCCTGCGGAGTGGCGGTGAACAAGGTCAGCGCGACGTCACGGTCCAAGACGAGGTCGCGGCCTCGCCACAGCTGCACGGCGTAGCGGTCGTCCCGGCCGACCTCGGCGAGCAAGCGGTACCGACCCCGCCCGAGCACGCACCCCGGGATTGGCCACGGGGGCAGGGACTGGTGTGTCCCCGTCCCCGTCGTCTCGCTCACCGTGACGTCACTCTCTCTGGGCTCTCCTTGCTGACCATTGTCAAGCCTACGGCTCCGAATGGCTACCGCGAGCGACCGAGACGGTTCAGACGATCCAACACTGGTGTCCTTAACGCGTCAGTGAGCTCGGGAGTGCGCATGACAAGTAGGGTGAGGCCCATCACCACGCCGACGATCAGCGTGGTGAACGTCAAGTCCAGCCAGGCCCCGCTCACCCCGGGCAGGTCAGTCACCGCGCGCAACCCGAGCACTGCGCCCACGGCCGGCACTGCCCCGATCACACAGTTGCGGAACGTGATCAGACTGCGTTTGGTCTCCACCCGGCCCAGCCGCCAGCGCAGCCAGGCCTGCCCGACCAGCGCGCCCACCACCAACGACAGCGAATTGGCCGCGGTGAGTCCGAGCACCACATCGGCACCGTCGAGAAACACCGGGCAGGCCAGCAGCAGCGGCAGCTTCACCGCCACCACGATCGCATTGATCATCGTTGGAGTGCGCGCGTCGGCCATCGCGTAGAACACCCGCAGCTGCAGCATCGTCACCGCATAGGGCAGCAGGCCGAAGGCGGACACCGCCAGCGCCAGACCGAGCCGTTCGGCGTCGCTGCCCGCCTTGCCCAGCGAGAACAGCGCGACACCGATCGACTCTCCGGCGAGCGTGAAGACCACGACGATCGGTGCCAGCAGCACGATGAGGTAGCGGCTGCCCAGCGACAGGTGCTCGACCACCCCGCGCCAGTCGGCGTCCGCGGCGGCCCGGCTCATCCGCGGCATGATCGCTGTGAGCAGGGAGTAGCCGAGGACTCCATAGGGTAGTTGCAGGATCAGCCACACCAGGCTGTAGATCACCACTCCGCCGGGATCACCCTGCGCGGCCGAACGGGTCGTAATGATAAAGCCGAGCTGTCCTATCAGGACATAAAGAATGAACCAGGCGGCCATCCCGCTGGCCTGGGTCAACCGGGAGTCCCAGCCCCAGCGCCAGCCGAAGTGAAAGCCGGCCCGGCGTAGACTGGGCAGTTGCACCAGCGCCTGGGCGAGGATGCCGGCCATCGTGCCCAGGCCCAGTACCAGCAACTTCGGGTCACTCAGTCGCGCGGGGTTGACGCTGATCTCGCCTGGGACCAGGACGTAGACGCCCAGCGACACCAGCACGATGACGTTGTTGAGCACCGGTGCCCAGGCCGGCGGGCCGAAAATGCTGCGGGCGTTGAGGATCGCCCCGAACAGCCCCGACAGACCATAAAACAAGATCAGAGGTAGCAGCAGGTAGCCGAACACGGTCGCCAGCTGCGGGTTCGCCCCCTCGCCGGTGCCTAGGAACAGCACGGCCAGAAACGGGGCCGCGACGACAGCCAGCACGCTGGCCGCGCAGAGCGTCACGAAGGAAACGGTGACCAGCCGCTGTATGTAGGCCTCGCCCTGGTCGGGGTCCTCCTTCGCGGCGCGGACCAGCAACGGAACGATGACGCTGGTCAGCACCCCGCCGAGGAGGATCTCGTAGAGCATCGCCGGCAGCGTGTTGGCCACCGTGTAGGAGTCGTTGACGAGCCCGAGCCCGAGCACGGCAGCGAGCCCGAGCTGGCGGAGAAATCCGGTGATCCGGCTGACCAGGGTGGCCACCGCCATCGTGCGAGTGGCTACGGCCAGCGAGTACATACTGGACCGGCTATCAGAGGACCGTCGGCCTGGCCGGCCATCGGCGGACCGTGGCGCGTAGTTCGCGGTGTCCAAACCTCACCCGGCTTCCCGTGATCGGCGTAGTCGGCGCACGATTCGGCGGGTCACTAACAACAGCAGCAACGCACCAGCGCCCACAGTGAGCGCGACTGTAACCCTGCCGAAGGCGGTGGAGCGCAGCTGGAGGGTGCTCGGCTCGCCCAGCGGGGTACCGCCCGCGGTGCTCAACGACGCATCGACGCTGAACTGGCCGGCCCGGCTCACTTTCGCCGGGATCACCAGCTGCCTGGTGCTGCGGGCCGGCACGAGCTGGAGCCCGACCGCTGCGGCCCGCAGCCCCGCGGTCTCCGAGAGGTTCAGGGCAACCTGAACCCCGACCGGTAGCTCGTTGCTCACCGTGATCAGGAGCGGGGAGTCGGACGCCGCCAGGCTGTAGGGACCGGGTGGCTGCACGATCCGCACCGATCGGCGTACCTCGTCCAGCCGGCTGCTCTCCTGCGCGATCACCTGGACGGCCCGGTTCGGCGTATCCCGCCACGCCGTGGACACCCCACGGAGCAGTCCGAGCCGCAGGGGGTCGAGCAGCGCGGCCGGTCTGAGGTTCGCGGCGGGATCCAGCACGGTGGCCACCTGGAGGTCGCGCAGGACGTCCCGGTTGCGTTGGATCTCGACGGTGACCTGCGGTGGGATCTCCCCGGCTCGCAGCTGTGCTGGGTAGATCAACGCCGCCGAGCCGCTGTCGGCAACGGGACGCGTGGCGGCCAGCGCCGGCAGCTCGCGAGGGGTGACGAAGCCGGCTTCCAGCAGCTGCCGGGCCGCGGTCACCAGGGCAGCAGCCTCCGTCCCGGTGGCCTGCCAGCGGCGTGGGGGTACCAGCAGCACGGCTCGGGCGCTGCCTGGACCACCGGTAGCGCGGTATACCAGGGTGCCGAGCCCGTCCTGGGTGGATTGTGGGTTCGCGGTACTCGCTAACGCGGTGGTCAGCAACGGGTCCACCAGCAGTCCCACGGCGCTGTCGCGGTGGCCCGATGTCACGCCGCGGGGGGTGGGGGTACTTGAAGAGCTACCCACCAGGCCGACGATGTCGGCCGTGGGCAGGGGGGTGGGCTGAGGTGCTGGCAGGCGAGCGATCCCCCGAGGGCTGAGCAGCACGGCGCGCGTCTGGAGCGCGGTGAGGTCGGCCAGCGTGCGCTCGTCGAGCATTTCAGCGAACGGCCAGCAGACCCCGGCCAGCGGCTGGACTCCGAGCAGGTCTTCGATCAGGCGCGCGCCGGTGGTGATGGCCAGGGCCGTCAGGTCGGTGAGTCCGGCCCGGGACAGCGCCACCAGGTCAGCATCGGCGTAGGGCAGCGGCAGTACGCAACGACCCTGGACCGCGCTGCGCAGGCGATCCAGCCAGGTACGCGCATCCCGCGCACCGGCGCCGTCGCTGATCCCGCGGGGATCGGACACCAGGTAGCCACGGCTCATCTCCTCGAGAGTCTCCAGCAGCAGCGGGTCCACCGCGACGCACACCGCAGCGCCGAGCGGGGAGCCCGGGGGGACCTCCTGCTCGAGCGCACCGAGTAAGCCATCCAACCGCCCGCCGGGCGCGATCTCGGCGGCCAGTGGATCGGTTCCGGGGCGGTCACTGCGAATCAGGATCGGTTCGCCGGGTGCGGTGGGTACTCGCTGGGATGCGGCGGCCAACGGCCACACCACGGTCAGCGGAACCGGCAGCAGGGACGGGCGCAGCACCGGTCCGAGCGATCCCTCTCCGGTGGCGGGAGGGAGACCGAGTACCGGCAACAGCAGCGGTAGCGACGCCAGCCGGGTGATACCGCCGTCTTCCGGCTTGCCATTGAGGGTGACCAGCACGGGGTACACCCCAGGCTTGGTGATCTGTAATGACTCCAGCTCCGCTCCGCCCCGCAGCGGTACCTCAAGCTGAAACGGGCTGCTCTGGCCGGGTGCGAGGTCGCCCGGCACCGGCTGGAACCGGGTGTGGCGGGGGGCCTCGGATCCTCCTTGCAGGGCCCTGGTGAGGGCGTCCTCGGAGCTCACGGCGTCATCGCGCTGCAACCGGATGCCTAGCTTGGTGATCGGGCGATTTCCGGCGTTGACCACCCGGCCGCTCACCCGAACCACCGGCGCGCTGGTGACGGTGACCAGTCGAGGTGACAGCTCAGAAAGCTCAAGCCGGGCCAGGGCGTTCAGAGTCGGTGGTGGCACGTGCCCCGCTGCGGCTGGGGCACCGAGCATCAGCAGTCCCAGCACCGCCACCAGGATGGCTGCGGCGCCACGGTGGAGCCGGTGGGTCACGTGCGGGGCCTCATGCGGAGTCCACCAGCATGGTGGTGGCGCGCTGGACGAGGCGGCGTTCGTCGGCGTAGGCCAACCGCTCCGGCAGGTCGGCCAGCGGTACCCAGGCCACCTCGGTGACCTCGACGTCAGCATCGGAGAGCTCTCCGCCCACCGCGCGCAGCAGGAAGTGGTGCACCGTCTTGTGGATCCGGCGGTCCTCGGCGACGAACCAGTAGTCGATGCTGCCCAGTGCGGCCACCACGGCGCTGTCGATCCCGGTCTCCTCGGCCACCTCCCGCACGGCCGCCTGCTCATGGGTCTCGCCGTCTTCGACGTGGCCCTTGGGCAGTGACCACAACAGCCGGCCGCGCCGATCCAGCCGGCCGATCACCGCGGCCTGTCCGGTCTCGATATCCACCACCAGCCCACCCGCGGAGGTCTCGGCCACCGTGCGCATCCGAGGACTTTTCTCGCTGCCCGCGGTGGACCTCTTACGCGCACCCTTGTCACGACCGGACCTGGACGACGAGGGCATGCGCCGATGGTATAGGCGCCGCCGGGCCGCCCGTGGGCCAGTCGTCCAGCATTCTGCTGCGTAGTTGAGCGCTGTTGTCGCCGAGTTCGACCACAGGGCGGTCCCAC
>JBOHFW010000436.1:0-2908 GCA_050699835.1 Pseudonocardiaceae bacterium
CCCCCACCCGATCACGCTGGGTGGGGGCGTTCGGCCTGTCCGGACCCCTGCGGTCACTGCGCAGCATCAGAAGAGGTCCACAGCTGGTCGACCGGCACGGCAAACAGCCGATCCGCTAACTGGTAGGCCAGCTCGCCGGTGTGCAGCACGACGCCACCAATGAACAAGGAGCCCAGCCGATCGCGCAGCGCGGCCAGACCTCGACAGTCCTCCGCTCGCACGACGGTGCCGGCCTTCACCTCCACGGCGGCGACCCGTCCGTCGAACAGTTCGAGAACGAGATCCACCTCGAGCCCATCCTTGGTCTGGAAATGACCGATCTGCGGCAGCTCGTCGAGCCAACCGACCTGCTTGAGGATCTCGTGGACGGCGAACGACTCGAGGAGATGGCCGTACTGCTGCAACGCTGCCGGATCTCGACGGGTCAACCGGGCGGATCCGAGTCCCAGCAGCCAGCCTCCGACACCGCTGTCGAGGACGTGCATCTTGGGCGAGGCGTTGGCCCGGCTGCTCAGGGTCCGGCCCCACGCGGCGAGCCGGCGCACGAGGAAGACGGCTTCGAGCAGCTGTACATAGTCCAGCCCGACCCCGCGGCTCAGGCCGGCCCGTTCGGCGGCCTGCGCGACGTTGAGCAGCTGCCCGGTCTGGCCCACCAGCGCCCGAAGCAGCTGGGGCAACGCCTCGCGCTGCCGGATGAGCCGGATGTCCAGGACATCCCGCTGCACGATGAGATCGAGGTACGCCTGGAACCACCGCCGCCGCTCAGGCTCGCTGGGCTGACGCAGGGCGACCGGCATCCCACCGGCGAGCACGCGCGCGAGGTAGTCGGCCCGGGACGTCCGCGACGCCGCGCCCCGGAATCTCGCCGGATCGGTCAGGAGGACCTCAGTGAACGTCTCGTGCCGGGCGTCCAGCTCACCCTGGGACAACGGCCAGACGGTGAGCACCTCGGCCCGGCCAGTCAGCGACTGCGACGCCCGGGGAATCGTCGAGTAGTTGGTCGAGCCGGTTACGACGAACCGTCCTGGGCGCAGTTCACGGTTCAGCTCGGCCTTGATCGCATCGAGCAGCTCCGGGACACGCTGATACTCGTCGATGAGAACGAGCCGGTCGCCAGTGGTGTACAGCGACGGGTCCGCCGCTGCGACGGTGCGAGCCGAACGCTCATCCAGGTCTACCATCTGGCCATCAAGCCTGGCCGCGAGCCGCCGCAGCAGAGTGCTCTTACCGACGGTCCGCGGGCCGTGCAGCACCACGACGGGTGAGATCGCCAGCCGGTCCACCACCACCTGCTCCAAGCGGCGCACTACCTCACGGCCGACGATTTGATCAGCCATCGGCAACCTCCGAGGCGACAACGGACGGGTCTCTTAAGCTACAACGGTCGCCACTTTTGTCATACATCGGTCGCTACTGACCGGGACCATCCAGACCCATCGCTAGCTGACGAGGCAGGCTTCCCCTAAACTCGCGGGCCATCTGTCCCGCATGCGAGTACCCCGGGCTCAGCCGGCGCCCAGTGGAGCGTCGGCGGGTCCTCGGCCTGCTCGCCGCGCTCGCCCCGATGGCCGTGCTGCGCCAGGACCTGTCCCAGGCCGTCGGCGAGGTCCGGGCCACCGCCATCACGAACGTCACCGTGATCGACGCGACCGGTGCGCCGGCGCAGCCTGGCATGACGGTGATCGTCCGGGGAGACACCATCGCGGTCCTCGGCGCGAGCCAGCAGGTGCCCGTCCCGCCGGGTGCGGCCGTGGTCAATGGTGCGGGCAAGTTCCTCATCCCCGGGCTGTGGGACATGCACGTGCACACCTACGACCCGAGCTGGCTGACCCTGTTCCTCGCCAACGGCGTCACCGGCGTGCGGGTCATGCAGGGCGATCCAGCGCATCACCGCTGGCGCCAGGACATCCAGCAGGGCACCCTGCCCGGCCCCCGGATGGTGATCGCCAGCAATCTCATCGACGGGCCCGACCCGATCTGGGAAGGATCGGTCGCGGTGTCCGACGAGGCCGGTGCCCGCGCAGCGGTGCAGCAAGCCAAGAACGAGGGCGCCGACTTCGTCAAGGTCTACTCGCTGCTGCCCCGGCCGGCGTTCTTCGCCCTGGTCGACGAGGCCCGCAAGCAGGCCATCCCGTTCGCCGGCCACGTCCCCGAGGCCGTCACCCCCGCCGAGGCCTCCGAGGCCGGCATGCGCAGCATCGAGCACCTGACCGGCATCACGGTGGCCACCTCGACCCGCGCGGCGCAGATCAGCGCCGAGCTGGGGCGGCTCGCGCACACGAAGGACGCCAACAACGAACGCGAATCCCTCAAGCTGCCGGCGGCGCAGAGTTACCGTCCTGACCTCGCCCAAGCCTTATTCGCCCGATTCGCTCGCAACCAGACGTGGCAGGTACCCACCCTGACCGTGCTGCGGTCGAAGTCATGGATCGGTGAGGTCCACCGCGGTGAGGATGAGCGGCTGCGGTACGTCGCGCCGGGGCTGGCGCAGTACTGGCAGCAACGGCTTCGGGTTCCGCGCAACTCACCGGAGCTGGTCGGCCAGCAGGAGCTGTTTCGCCACTATCTCCAGACCGTCGGCGACATGAACCGCGTCGGCGTGGGGCTGCTGGCCGGCACCGATGCCCTCAACCCGTTCTGCTTCCCCGGCTTCAGCCTGCACGACGAGCTGGAGATGTTCGTCCAAGCCGGCCTGTCCCCCATGCAGGCCCTGCAGACGGCAACCCGCAATCCGGCCGAGTATCGGGACGACCTGGGCCAGGCTGGCACGATCGCGCAAGGCAAGTGCGCCGACCTGGTGCTGCTGGACGCCGATCCACTCACCGATATCCGCAACACCCGCCGGATCAACGCGGTGATCGCCGCCGGAGTGCTGCTGCCCCGCAACCGCCTCAACACCATGCTGGCC
>JBOHFW010000437.1:0-8345 GCA_050699835.1 Pseudonocardiaceae bacterium
GTGGTGCGACCCCAGGTGGTGCGACCCCAGGTGGTGCGACCCCAGGTGGTGCGACCCCAGGAGGTGCGACCCCAGGAGGTGCGACCCCGGGCGACCAGCCTACGGTTAAGCCACCGAGCAACCAACCGGGGGCTAAGAGGCCTGGGGTCCAGCCGCCGGGCTCTGAGCGGTCGGGGCCTGATCGGCCGGAGCGGTCGGGATCTGATCGGCCGGAGCGGTCGGGGCCTGCGCGGTCGGGATCTGAGCGGTCGGGGCATGAGCGGTCCGGAGGCTGAGGAGCACAGCATCGTAGCTATCGCGCGTTCGTTGGTGGTGAGTCGACTGGTAGCACCCGGTATTTTGTTAGCCCCGGCGCGCATCGATATGGCATCATACCCTTGATCGCGTAGCTGTCAGTGAGTGTAAGCAGCGGTGGGGCGACTCGCGGTTACATCCATGTCGATCGGGATGCGATCGCGGGGAGTACAGAATGATTGGGACGCGGCTCGGGGACTATCAGCTTGAGGAGATGCTGGGGCGTGGGGGGATGGGTGAGGTTCACCGCGCCCACGACACCCGCCGGGACCGCCGCGTCGCCCTGAAGCTCCTGTCTGAGCACCTTGCCCACAACCCGGAGTACCGGGAGCGCTTTCGTCGCGAATCCCACGTCGCTGCCCGTCTCCAGGAGCCGCACGTCATTCCCATTCACGACTACGGTGAGATTGAGGGTCGGCTGTTCATCGACATGCGGTTGGTCAATGGTACCGATCTGAGTAAGGTTCTCGAGCAGACCGGGCCGTTGGCGCCAGGCCGCGCGGTCGACATCGTCAGTCAGCTTGCCCAAGCTTTGGATGCTGCCCATTCTGACGGTTTGGTGCACCGTGATGTCAAGCCAGCCAACGTGCTAGTTACCGATAATGGAGACTTTGTCTATCTTGTCGACTTCGGTGTCGCCCACGCCGCCGGAAGCATGCAGCTATCGTTGACCGCGACGGGCAACCCGATCGGAACGCCCAACTATATGGCCCCGGAACGGTTCGACAACAAGCCTGCCGACCGCCGGGTCGACATCTATGCCCTTGGCTGCCTGCTATATGAATGCCTCACCGCGACGTGTCCCTATGCTAGGGACAGTATCCCGGCGCTCATGAAGGCTCATCTGTATGACCCGCCGCCCAAGCCCAGTGCGCTGCGCGCGGGTATCCCGACAGCGCTCGATGACGTGGTCACCCGTGCGATGGCCAAGGACCCCGATGACCGCTACGCCACCGCAGGCGAACTTGCCGCTGCCGCCCGCAACGCGCTCACCACCAGTTCTGCCGAGCCCGATCCCAACGAAACCCGCTCCGCTGAGACCGTGCGCGCTGACTATTCACCACCGACTCCTCCGCTGACCTCCCTCCCGTCCCCAGACATCCCGCCACTGCAACGTCGTGGCCACCGCGTTGTGCTCGTGCTTGCACTCGTGCTCGGTGCGGCCATCCTTGCTGCGGGCACGGCGCTTACTGTGTGGGTCACGAACCGATCTACTGACGCGCCTAACACCAACCCAAGCAGCGCGCCGCCGAGCCGCATCCTAACCAGCGAACACACTGCCGCAAGTTTATTCGGCGCAGAACCCAGGAACGGGACCTGCAATCCGGTCACACCGTCCCAGTATCGGAGGACAGCCAACGACATCGAGGTGCTGGAATGTCCTGACCTGAACTCGCAATATACCCGCTACTTCGTCAAATACTCGGGGCTTGACCATAACGGCTGGGTGGCCAAGGTCCGGTCCGGAACGGCGTACAGGGACTTCACCTTTGTGCGCGCTGATTCCTGTTTCGACATTTATACTGCCACGTATATGGACACTGATCGTAAGCTCAACAACACTGCTATATACGTTTTCCGGAAGGCGCCCTTTGTGGTGGAGGTGGTGGCACCTGTGGGTGTGGCCGACCTCAACACGCTGGCGAATGTAGACGTCTACTCGACCAACAACACGGCCTTGTGCTGAGCCGCACACGGCGCTTGCTGAATATGGACTATACCGGCAGATAGGAGAAAGGTGACTGATCAGACTATTCGACTGCCGGGTCGTGAGGAGTACCACCTTGCGGTCGATCAAAATGTTTACGGGGACCTTACGCCCCAGCTTATTGCCACCGACTGGTGGTCTGACGAAATGTTGACAAATGCGAAGATTCCGGTGATGGAAGCACCATTTGTCTCCGTGGGTGGTGGGATCGGCTCGTTCGTCACCGTTGATTACCTCCGCATCTGCGGAGTACCGACGAAGTCGATCCGGGTACTCACCTCGCAGAGGACGCCGTGGGAAAGTTACGAGTACCTTACCAGGGTGTCCCAGATCCCCCGTCCAGAACGCATCCGATCGGATTCCTCATCGTCCCCCGACAATATCTGGGGATTCCCCAGCTATGCGATTCGAGAAGCATTCTCGGCCGGAAGCGTGCGTGGCTTCTGCGCGCCGATCTGGCAGGTGCTCGTCGAACCAATCTTCCGCGACTACTACACGCCTAGGGCTGGTCAGGTATTCGACGGACTGCGGCGTGAGCACGACCGTATCTCTTACGGCGAGACGGTCGCGTTCGGGCAGGTCCGCATGATCCGCAGACGGGTCGGCGGGGGCTACTTCACGATCCTCACCCTGCCGTCTGACGGCACCCAACCCACCCGACGGGTCGCGTACCGGAGCCGTTATGTCCACGTCGCGGTGGGCTACCCCGGGCTGAAGTTCCTCCCCGATTTGCAGGAGTACCGGAGCAAGCACCGGGACTTTCGCAAGGTCGTGAACGCCTACGAGTCGCATGAGCACGTCTACGAGCAACTCAAGCGCAAACCGGGCACCGTCCTCGTGCGGGGCGGCGGGATCGTGGCATCACGCGTGCTCCAGCGTCTGATCGACGACCGGGACGCCTTCGGATTGCAGACCCGGATCACGCACCTGTTCCGCACCTACATCACTGGGGCGCACGGCCCGAACATCTTCATGCGACGTAAAGGCGGGGACGGCTGGGCGTATCAAGGCTTCAACTACCCGAAATCGGTGTGGGGCGGCCAGCTCAAGGCCAAGATGCGCAAGCTGGAGGGGGAGCGGCGGGCCAAGGAGTACGAACTCATGGGCGGCACGAATACGCCGGTCCGCCGGCTGTGGCAAAGCCAGCTCAAACGCGGTCGGCGCGAGGGGTGGTACGTGACGATGATCGGTGAGATTGACAGCGTCGAACCTGCCCCAGCCGACCAGATTCGCCCCCGGGTCAAGACTCAGCAGGGTGTGATCGGCGTCGAAGTGGACTTCATCATCGACTGCACCGGTCTGGAAGCCGACATTCGGGAACACCGGGTCCTCGCCGACCTGCTCGACCACGGCGGCGCCGGGCGCAACCCAATCGGCCGGCTCGACGTGGAGCGCAACTTCGAGGTCTGCGGCACCCGGAGCGAACCGGGCATGATGTTCGCCTCCGGTAGCGCCACGCTGGGCGGCTACTTCCCTGGCGTGGATACCTTCCTCGGCCTACAGATCGCCGCCCAGGAGATCGCCGATGAACTCGCCAAGCAGGGCTTTTGCCGTCGGCTGCGGTTCGGCCGGTCGATCAGCCAGTGGTTGCACTGGGCTCGTAACCGGACGCCATAGGGAGGCAGAGGTGGTTCCGACTCTCGGAGGGCGCATCCAAACGCGCATTGCCGTACTCGCCGTGATCGGGGGGCTCTGGACACTCGCGATCACTCCGATCCTGCCCGGTCTCGGCGATCTCTCGACCGCCTACCGCGGCACCTTCGCCGTGCTGCTCACTGTGCTGGTGCTTGGCGTGGGATGGGAGTTCGTCTACCACTTCCTGCAGCAGTTCCGGTGGGAGAAGGACTGGCCCACTCTGTTCGGCTTGCTCACCGGCATCAACGAGGGGGTACTGGTCTGGGTGCTGCTGGAGCTCGGCTCGGTACCCGGGGTGCCGCCGATCCCCTGGCTGGCTTTCATCATCGACTTCAGCACAGTGTGGCTCGTTACCTGGCTGTGGGTGAATGGTCCCATGCGGGTGCCGTTCATCCGGTGGCGGTTCCGCGGCGGCAAGGTGGTGGGATGAACCAACCAGCATACGAGCACGTGAAACCCGGTGGGATCTCGACGGTACCGTCTTTCGAGGCACTGCAGGCGGTGGTACGGACCGGCGAGGGGATCGTGGCCCGCTTCCCGGGCTTCGTGCTTGTGGCGGCAAACGGGGCCGGCGTCAAGCGGCTGTTGGAGATCTGCCGCGAGGTATCGGCGGCTCACCCGCGGTCGCCTGGCAAAGCAGTGGCCCGGCGGCTCGCCGGGTGGCTGGTCGACGTCGATGAGCCGGTGGACTTCGGGGTGGTCGCCGCGACCGACGATGCTCTTGCGGTGTTCCTCTGTGGTCGTGCTGCCCTGCTCGTCCCGGATGAGCCTGCGCTGTCCGGAGTACAGGCGGCGGCCTGGGTCGATCGCCTGATCCCGTGGCCGCCCGCAAGCTTCGCCCTCACTCTGGGTGGCACCGAGTCAGCCCAGCTGGGGCCGTGGTCGGACCGGTACACGTTGCTGGACTTGCGTAGTGGGGTGGTCCCCGGTGACGGGCTGCTGCTGGCACCGCTCGACACGCGACCCGTTACGTCCGCCCCGGAGCATGCAGAACCGCCACCCACTCGACCCATCATCGCGATTGTGGAGCCACCGAGCCCGGCGCTCGATCCGCCGACCCGTGCGGAGGCGATCAGCGGGGTGCCACCCGACGAGACGATGCGCGAGCCCCTGCCGGAGACACCGATCGCGAACGAGTTCGTCACGCCGTCGCAGCCCGAATCTGACGATGTGCTGGTCGACGGGTACCTCTGCTCCCGAGGGCACTTGAACGATCCGCGCGCTCAGTTCTGCGCGAACTGTGGGATCCGGATGGCCGAGCGCACCGGCGTGCTCGTGCAGGCTGCGCGTCCCCCGTTGGGTTTGCTGGTGTTCGACGATGGCGCCTCGTTCACCCTGGACGACGACTACCTGCTCGGGAGGCAACCGGACGTCGATGAGCGGGTGCGGGAGGGCGCCATGCGTCCGTTGGTGATTGACGACAGCCGCCGGCTGGTTTCCCGGGCTCATCTGGAGATCACGCTGCAGGGCTGGGACGTCTACATCACCGACACCGGAACGGCCAACGGCACCTACGTGCAGGGACCCGAGGCGCAGGCATCGTCAGCGCTGGTCCCGGGCCAGCCGCTACGGCTGCCGCCCGGGGCCCGGGTCAGCATCGGCAACCGATCCTTCGTCTTCGAGTCAAGCTTGGCGCGATGAGTCCCAGGTTTGGCTCAGCGGGCAACCAGGGCCGCCGCGAGCCCGTCCACGTCAACCTCCCGTTCGCCTGCGGTGACCGTGACGATGGTGCCGTGGAGATCGCGGGTGGGGGGCAGCGAGGTGCCGGCGTCGGTGATCAGCAGACCGGCCGCTGTAGCGGCGTCGTCACCGACCAGCTCGACGGCTATCCCGCCGCGGCGCAACGCCTCCACCGCATGCGCGGCCCGGCGACCAGCTCGCCACCCGCTTGCGCCCTGTACGCGCAGTGGGATCCTGCGGTGCGCGGCGACATGCGAGCCGAGCCGCAACGCGGCCGCAGCGTCGGGACCGTCGTCATCGATGACCACGAGCAACGGCCCGGACGGTGCTGTCCCCAGCCGCACAACGGCCCTGGTAAGCCGGCTGGGCCGGTTGTCGCCAGCCCCGTCGCCGTCCCAGCCCTCGGGAACCACGATGACGTCCACGTCGATGTGACCGGCCTGCTCAGCCAGGTCGGCGCTGCGGTCCGTGCTGTAATGCGACATGATCGTGCAAGGGATGCCACGGTCCTCGACGACACGGGCCAAGTCCCGCAGCTCGTCCCCGGTGCGCACCAGGTCGGCCAGCTCGGCGGCCCGCCCGATGCCCATCTCGACAGGCGTGGGTGGAGCCGGCGGCAGCCGGCTCAGCACCAGTGCGGCCGGGCGCTGCTGGCCGACCAGTTCACTGGCCAGCCCGACGAGTTCGCGGTCGGTCGGCTGGTCATCGAGGGCGACCAGCATGGTGTAGGCATCCGGGGTGCTCAATGCCGCCTTCTGCGCAGCGGCGATATCCGCGCGGACCAGCTGGTCAGGGTAGACGAGGTTGAGCAGCGGACCGGTCATCGCGGTGGTGACCAGCGCCATCACCACGAGCATGGTGAACAGCTGGCCATCCAGCACACCGAGCTGGAGGCCGACCGTGAGGATGACCAGTTCGGTAAGCCCGCGAGCGTTCATCAGCACGCCGAGCGCCCCGGCCTGTCTGCGGGGCACGCGCTGGGCTCGGGCCGCGCCGTAGGCGCCGAGGAGCTTCCCGGCGACCGCGGTCAGCAAGATCAGGCCGAATTGCCACAACCCGTCCAGGCCGAGGTTCGTGACGTCTACTTGCAGCCCGGTGACCACGAAGAACACCGGCAGCAGCACGAGCACCGCGAAGTGCTCGATCTGCGCGAGGATGTCCCGGGTGAGGGCGGCAGCTCCGCGACGGGGCATCGCCACGCCGAACAGGAACGCCCCGAAGATCGCGTGCACGCCGATGAGTTCAGTGGCGTACGCCGAGAGCAGCGCACCAACCAGCACTACGGCGAGCAGGTTGGGGGTGAGCTGCCCGGCGCGCTGGTAGCGGCTCACCAGACCGGCCAGCAGTGGACGGACCACCAGGAACATGAACGCCGCGAACGCCGCGGTGCCCAGGATCAGCAGCGCGACGCGGCCGGGGTTGCCGCCCGTGGTGACCGCCACCACGATCGCGAGCAGCGACCAGGCGATCACGTCGCCCACCGCCGCGCAGGCCAGGCTCAGCACCCCGAGGGGGGTCCGGTGCATCCCGCGATCGGACAGGATCCGGGCCAGGACTGGAAAGGCCGTGATGGACATTGCCACGCCAAGGAACAGCGCGAACCCAAGGAACTCGATCTGGCGCCCGTTCACGGTGTCGTGCCGCGGATACAGCACGATGGCCAGCGCGAGACCGAACCCGAGAGGCAACACCACGGAGCTCAGCGACGCTATCGAGGCAATCCATTCCCGGCCGCGGGCCAGCGACAGGTCGATCTCGAGGCCGACGATGAACATGAACAGAATCAGGCCGAGCTGGGCGATGGCCATCAGGAATGGCCGGGCGTCCAGCGGGAACAGCACCTGGTCGAGGTCGCCGGGAAACACCCCGAGCAGAGTGGGACCCAGCAACAACCCGGCGGTGATCTCGCCGAGCACGGCGGGCTGGCCCATCCGGCGGAATGCCGCGCCCATCAGCCTCGCTGCAATGATCACGATCGCGATGTCGAGTATGACGATCGCGATCGTGTGACTGAGGCCCTCTGGCATGAGCGACTCCCAGTGCGCGCCACGGGGACGGAAGGGCGAGTTGCTGCCGGCCCCCGCAGACCCCCACTTCTCCCAAGCATGGTGCGCGGCCACCCCACGACGCAATCTGTTAACTGAACGGAGCTGATCATGGTCGATCCGTCACAGGCGATCCTGGCCGGCGAGCCAGCCGTGCCAGCAGCGATCGCCGACTACAAGGTCGTGCGCCAGCTAGGCACGGGCAACCACGGCCGGTACTATCTCGCCCGGCCTCCCGCCCGGCTGGGCATCGCCGACGAGTACGTTGCGGTGAAGGTGTTCACCGCACCCACCACCGAGCGGGCCTATGAGCTGTCCGTCCGCGAACTCCGGGCGTTTGCCGCCGTCAACTCCCCGCACCTGGTGCGGGTCTACGACGCCGTGCTGACGGACAGCTTCGCGCTGGCCTGCGAGTACCTCCCGCTAGGCTCGCTGGCCAATCCAGCCCGCCCGGTGTCCCGTCATGAGGTCCTCGCAGCCGTCCGGCACGCCGCTCTCGCCGCCCACGCCCTGCACGAGGCGGGGATCGTGCACGGCGACATCAAGCCAGCGAACATCCTGCTGGCTCCGGAAGGCGCGAAGCTGACCGACCTCGGGCTGGCCCAATTCCTCATTCCCGGCAGCACACTCACCGGCATGACCCAGCTGGAGTCGGTGGAGTTCGTCGACCCGGCACTGCTGCGCGGCGACCGGCCTTCGCGCGCCACCGAGGTGTGGGCATTGGGCGCCAGCCTGCACAAGGCACTCACCGGCGACGGGCTCTACGGCGAGCTCCCGGGGAATTCCCCGCTGCTCGCCATCCGCAAGGTGATGTCCACCCAGCCGATCCTCTCCGACTCACTAGCCGCTGGGGAGGCCGCCTTGCTGCGAGACTGCCTCACTCCCACGGAGCGCCGCCTGCCCAGTGCTGCCGCGGTCGCCGAGCGTTTGCTGCGCCTGGCCCATTGAGGATGTCGGGAATACGCTAGCCGGGAACCCAGGCG
>JBOHFW010000438.1:0-4548 GCA_050699835.1 Pseudonocardiaceae bacterium
GTCGTACTCGACGGCCACCTGTTGCTCAGGAAAGGCCAGGTCAGCACGAGCCAGACGGCCCCGGGAGTCTTCGATCCAGTACTGCGGCACCGGGCGTAGCCCATCGAGTACAAGCCACACTCGGACCCGGGACTCCGGGCGCGACTCAGCCCGCGGATCTGCGAGTTCTTCTGCCTGGCGGGCGCGGACGATGCCCCGGTCATGCCGCTGCGACAGCATCCGACGCAACACCACGCGGTTCACGAGCCCAGCGCGGAGCACCGCGTCGAGATCGGCCACACCATCGGGCAGCGGCCGGTCTAGCAGCAGATCCAGGCCCATCCGCAACGATGTGGCCAATCCGATCTCGTTCCACGGCTCTCGCTCACCAGCGCAGATCTCAGTGCGGCGCACGTCGATGCCAACCCGGCGGTTGACTTGAACAGGCTCGGGCACGACCACCTCAACGGGGTCGGCGGGACGCGCGAGTTCGATACCGTGCAGTGTTGCCGCGGACCGGCCCGTGATCACCGCTTCAGGTGGCAATACCAGCGCGGCTCCCAGGCAACGCAGCTCATGCGTGACCGGAAACCCGGTCGGCACATACACGTCCTGGAACAAGCGCCGCACTCCCGGACCTCGCAGCTGCCCCGCAGTCAGTGCGCCAGCACCAACTGCTTCCGACCCCCGAAACGGCCCGTCAAGATCAATCGCTCGAATAGCTCTCCCCATGCCCCGCACGCTGCCCCAACAACCCAAATCCGTCCAATCCACCATCCACAGCCCGCTCAATACTGCAGTCTGTCCCCAGAACGCGCCAATCGGCTTGACAATTACTGCAGTCTGTCCCCAGAACGCGGAAACAGGGGAAACAGGGGAAACAGGGGAAACAGGGGGCTAGGTGAGGGAGGCCGACCAGGCGGTGTGGAGGGTGGCGAAGTGGCCGGTTCCTGACATGAGCTGGGTGGGGGGGCCGTCTTCGATGATCTGGCCGTTGGATAGGACCAGGACGCGGTCGGCGATCAGGACGGTGGACAGGCGGTGCGCGATGATCACTGCGGTGCGGCCGGCGAGCACGGTGGCCAGCCCGGCCTGTACGGCCTGCTCGGAAGGGATGTCCAGCGACGAGGTGGCCTCGTCGAGTACCAGCACCGCGGGATCGGCGAGCAGCGCTCGGGCGAAGGACACCAGTTGTCGCTGCCCGGCCGACAGTCGCGCGCCGCGCTTGCGTACGTCGGTGTCGTACCCGTCGGGCAGCGCGGTGATGAACTCATCGGCGCCTACCGCGCGAGCCGCTGCCATCACCTCCGAGCGGGACGCCGAGGACGACCCCAGCCCGATGTTGTCGGCCACCGACCCCGAGAACAGGAACGACTCCTGGGTCACCATCACCACCGCGCGGCGCAGCTCGGCATCGGCCACCGAGCGCAGGTCGACGCCGTCCAGCCGCACCGCGCCGTCCACCGGGTCGTAGAAGCGCGCCAGCAACTTGGCCACTGTCGATTTGCCGGCCCCGGTCGCGCCGACCAGCGCGACCGTCTGCCCGGCCGGCACCACCAGATCCAGCATGGGGAGCACGTCGGGGCCGCCGTAGGAGAAGCGCACCTGATCGAAGACCACCTCGCCGCGCACCGGGACGGGCAGCGCCATGGGGCGCGCCGGGTCGCTGACGGCGGGCCGCTCCTCGAGAACCCCAGAGATCTTCTCCAGCGCCGCGGCCGCCGAAGCGTAAGAGTTGGCGAACATGGCCAGGTCGTCGATCGGGTCGTAGAACCGGCGCAAGTAGAGTACGAACGCCGTGAGCACGCCCAGGGTCAGGGTGCCGTCAAGGACCCGCAACCCACCGAGCAGCAGCGTCATCGCCACCGACGCCGCGCCAACCAGCCGCACAGTCGAGGTGAACCGGGCGATCAGCCATAACGCCTCGGTGTCGGCATCGGCGAACCGGACGTTGAGCCCACCCATGATCGATGAGTTGCGCGGCTCGCGGCGAAACGCCTGCACCGCGCGGATCCCGTTCATGGTCTCGACGAAATGCACGATCACCTGGGCGATCCAGGTGCGGGTGCGACGGTAGGTGCGTTGTGAGCGCCGCCGGTACCAGCGGGTCAGCAGGGCAAGGGGGATGAAAGCGGCCAGTGCCACCAGGCCCAACTGGGGGTCCAACACCAGCAGCATCACCCCGATGCTGATGATGGACAGCAGCGAGAACAATCCATCCAGCCCCTCGTCCAGCAGATCCTGCAGGGAGTCCAGGTCGCTGGTCAGCCGGGAGATCACCCGCCCCGAGGTGTAGCGCTCATGGAATGCCAGCGACAGACGCTGGACCTGCGCGAACACTCGCTCGCGGAGATCGATCAGCACATCCTGCCCGATCCGGGCGGACAGCCGCAGGAAGGCGTAGACGATCAACGCATCGGCCAACCCGGTCACCGCGTAACCGGCTATGCACCAGGCAAGTGGGCCAGGCTGGGCGTTGAGCGCTGCTGGGATACCGCGGTCGATCGCTACCGCGATCAGCAGCGGACCGGCTAGCACCGTGACCTGATTGGAGATGAGCAACACGATCGCGAGACACACCCCCCGCAGCCGCGGGCGTAGCAGTGTGCCGAGCAACCGGCGCGAGCGGGTGGCCAGCCGCAGCCCGGTGGCGGTGTCGATCTCCTCGAGGTCCTCGGCGGCGACGCCCCGCCAATCCTGCGTCATCGGGCCACCGCCGCATCGTCCAGGCTGGACAGCAGGCGGCGGTACTCCGGCACCTTGGCGAGCAGCTCGGAGTGGGTGCCGACAGCCTGGATCCGGCCCTCGGCCAGCAGTGCCACCCGGTCGGCGAGCTGCACGGTGGATGGCCGGTGAGCCACCACCAGCGCCGTCACACCGCGCAGCACCCGGCGCAGGGCCGCCTCGACCTCGGCCTCGGTGTGCACGTCCAGCGCCGAGAGCGGGTCGTCGAGCACCAGCAGCGCCGGGTTCCCCAGTACGGCACGGGCCAGCGCGAGGCGTTGGCGCTGACCGCCGGACAGCGTCAGACCCTGCTCGCCGATCCGGGTGTCCAGACCCCACGGCAGCGTATCGACGAACTCCTCAGCGTGCGCGACCCGCAGCGCGCGGCGGACGGCGGAATCGGTGGCTTCCGGGACGCCGAGCGCCACGTTCTCCCGCACCGACGCAGAGAACAGCACCGGATCTTCGAAGGCGGTCGCCACGATCGTGCGCAGCTCGGCCAGAGCCAGTTCCCGCACGTCGACGCCGTCCACCAGAATCCGCCCGCTGGTGACGTCGGCCAGCCGCGGCACCAGGGCGGTCAGCGTGGTCTTGCCGCTGCCGGTGGCCCCTACCAGCGCCATCGTCTCGCCTGGCTGGATGTCGAGGTCCACGCCGCGCAGCACGTCGGTGCCGGCTCCGGGGTAGCGGAAGTGCACTCCCTCCAGCCGTAGCCCGCCGCGCACCGGATGAGCGGGGGCGCGAGGTCGTGGCGGGTCGACCACTGCGGGGACGATGTCGCGTACCTCCCAGTACCGGGTGGTCGCTGCGGCCGCGTTGCCGGTCTCGGCCAGCAGCCAGCCCAGGGAGTCCAGTGGCCAGTACAGGTAGGTAAGGATGGTGATCGCCCCGACGACCGATCCCAGCGACAGGGATCCGGCGGCCACCGCGTACCCGCCGACACCCAGCATTGCGGCCAGCGTGAGCGCGGGCAGCGCGATGATCATCGCCCAGAGCGTGGCGAGCACTCGCACCTTGGTCAGCTCGGTGCCGCGCAGCTCGCGGGCCTGGGCGAGGAACTTCCGAGTAGCCCGGGGACCGTGGCCGAAGGATTTCAGCACCCGGATGCCCAGCGTGGATTCCTCCACCGTGGTGGCGAGGTCGCCGACCTGGTCCTGCGCGCGTCGCGCGCCCAGCTGGTAGCGCCGCTCGTAACGCCGGCATAGCACCACCAGCGGACCGGCCATGATCACGACGAGTATCCCCAGCGTAGGCGTGATCACCAGTAGGACGATCATCCCGACCAGCACGGTGAGCACATTGACCACCAGGAAGATGCCGGAGAACGCGACGAAGCACCGGATCGTCGTCAGATCGCTGATCGCCCGGGACAGCAGCTGCCCGGACGGCCACCGGTCGTGGAAAGCCATTGGCAAGTGCTGCAGGTGGTGATAGAGGTCGGCCCGCATCCGCTTCTCGATGTCGGTGGTCGGTCGGGCCACCAGTACCCGGCGGAGGTAGATCAGCCCAGCCTCGAGCGCCCCGAGCGCAAGGACCCCGAGCGTGAGCAGCATCAGCCCGGAGCGGTCATGGTTGGCTACTGGACCGTCGACGATGCGCTGGATCAGCAGCGGGATGCCCAGCCCGGCCAGCATCGCTCCCAGCGCCGCGGCGCCCGAGCCCAGCAGCCGCCCCCGCACCGGCCGCACATAAGGCCATAACCGGCGCAGCACAACCACGGAAGGTTTGGGTGGGGGAGTCATCGCTCCCCGACGCTAAACGACCCCCCACCCCCAAGCACCCTATTTTCCCTCCACCCACAGCGCATTCAGCGAGCTCAGCGGGACTAACAGGTGTGAATAACCC
>JBOHFW010000439.1:0-15691 GCA_050699835.1 Pseudonocardiaceae bacterium
GCTGGAGCACGACATCCTCAACCATGCGCCGGCCCTGGACTGGCATCCGGCCACCTCGACACCCACCGGAGGCCTCGCGGATTCCGCTGCGCCCGTGGCTCCAGCCCCGACCGCACCGGCCGGTCGATCAGTAGCGGAGCTCACTGCCCGGGCCTCTCAGCGCGTGGTATCCACTCATGTGCAGGGCCTATCCGAGGTGGTCGGCCGGCACAGGGAGCTGGCGGCGTTGCGGGCCGCGTTCACCGATCCAGGACGGCCGCAACAGCCGGTCCTTCGGGTGCTGACCGGTCTGGGTGGGGTGGGCAAGACCAGCCTGGCCCGGGCATACGCCCAGCGTTACCAGGCTCATTACGGGCTGGTGTGGTGGGTCCGCGCTGAAGACCCCGAAGCGATAGCGGGGGAATTCCGGGCGTTGCTGGACATCGTGGCCCCGCACTACGCCGAGCACGCCCACGATCCGGTGCAGGCCGTGCACGCCGTGCTGGCCAACCGCACCGGAACCTGGCTGCTGGTCATCGACAACATCGCCGAGCCCGAGGCGCTGCGGGGTCTGCTGCCCGCCGCCGGAAACGGCGATGTGCTGGTCACCAGCCGCGCCGGAACCTGGCCGGATCGCCAGATCGTCCTGCCGGTCCAACCGCTGGCCCCACCCCACGCCGTCCGGCTGGTCACCGCCCTGTCCGGCGATGGTGACAAGGACAGCGCCGCAATCCTGGGACACGAGTTGGGTGGCCTGCCCCTGGCGTTGGCCCAAGCCGCCTGCTACGTGGCGCATAGCGGGCTGGACCTCGCTGGCTACCTGGCGCTGTACCGCAGCCGCCGCGCCGAACTCCACCAGCAGGGGCACGCACCGGACTATCCCGCCACCGTGGCCACCACCTGGCAACTCGCCTTCGAGAAGCTCACTCCCCCGGCGCAGGCCCTGCTTAACATCCTGGCCTGGTATGCCCCGGACACCATCCCGCTGGATCGGCTGCTCACCTGCGACACCGACCGACTCACGCTCCGGGAACCGGCCGATGGTCTGCTGCGGCCACTGCTGAGCGACGCCCTGCACCGCCACCGAGCCATCACCGAACTGATCTCCTACGGCCTGCTCAGCAGGATCGGTCCCGGCGGATCGGTGACCGTGCACCGGCTCGTACAAGCCGTCACCGCCGACCGGCTCATCGCCACGGGCGACCACAGCGCCTGGATCGACACCGCCGCCACCCTGCTGGACGCCACCTGCCGCCCCTGGGCGCGTACCGGGGCCACCATCACCTCGTTGCCGGATATGCGGACCATGCAAACGCTGCACACCCACGTCCGAACGGTGATCGAGCACCTGCACCCCGACCAGCCCATCACGCTCAACCTGCGCCACACCCTCATCGAGTGGGCCGGGCTGACCGGTGACAGTGCGCGAGCCCGCAGCCTGGGCGCCGCACTGGTCATCGATTCAGAGCGAATACTCGGCTCCGATAATCGAGCCACCGAGCTCGCCCGCAGCAGCCTGGCCTACTGGACCGGAAAGGCCGGAAACGTCATCGGTGCTCGCGAGCTCGCCGCAGTAGTCGTCGAGAACATGATCCGGGTGCTGGGACCCGACGACCGGCACACCCTGCTCGCCCGGATCAACCTCACCCGGTGGACCGGCGCAGCCGGCGATGCGGAACGAGCCCGGGACCTGGCCGCCGCGGTCGCCAAGGACGCCCAGCGAGTACTCGGCGCCAACGACCGCTACACCCTGGTCGCCCGGACCAACCTCGCCGGCTGGATGGGCCGAACCGGCGATGCGACGGGCGCCTGCAAAGCAGCCACCGCCGTGGTCGAGGACGCCCAGCGAGTACTCGGCGCCGAAGACCGATACACCCTGGTCGCCCGGGCCGAACTGGTCCGCTGGACCGGAGAAGCCGGCGACCCAGCAGGCGCCCGCGAGCTGGCCGCCACACTGGTCGAGGATGACAAGCGGGTACTGGGCCCCGACCACCGCTACACCCTCATCGCCCGGGCCAACCTGGCCCGCTGGACAGGGGAAATCGGGAACGTGATGCAAGCCCAAGAGCAGGCCGAAGCGGTTCTCAAGGACTTTGTCCGGTTATACGGCCCCGAGCACCGCTACACGTTGCTTACCCATGGCTTACTTGCCCCTTGGACGCAGCAGCCCCAGAGCTAGCTGAGTTTCTGGCTCCAACTCACCGCCAATTGGCGGCCAAGCGCGCTAGCCGACGGTAGGGGTATCCGATGCTCCCTCGAGGGAGCGCCCGCCATGATCGACACCGCAAGCTTGAAGGGGTCACGATTCCGATGACCACAGCAACCATGAGCTATCCGCCCACTGACACCCTCGCCGACGCCCCCGACAGCGTGGCCTACCTGTTGCTGCGGATCCAGGAAGGGGATGGCGCGGCCTGGGATGAGATCTTCCGCCGGTACGGAAAGCTCGTGTCCACGACGGTTCGGTCCTTCCGGTTGCAGGAGGCCGACACGCTCGACGCGGTGCAGATGACCTGGTTGCGGCTCGCTGAGAACGCCCACCGGGTGCAGTTCCCCGAGCGACTCGGGGGGTGGCTGGCGACCACCGCCCGCCGCGAGTGCCTGCACATCCTGCGCCAGGTCAAGCCCATCCCAGGCCTTGTCGACGTGACACCGGACGCGGTCGCCGATCCCTCGGTGGGCCCCGAGCAGCACGTCATCGAAGCTGACATCGCCCGAACGTTGCGCAAACTCGTCGCCGAGTTGTCACCTCGTCGGCAGACCCTGGTGCGGATGCTGTTCAACGACTATCCCCACTCCTACGCCGAGGTCGCCGAGACTGCGGGAATCCCGGCCGGTGGGATCGGGCCGACTCGGGCGCGGGCCTTGCGGCAACTGCGGGACAGGCTCCACGAACACGAACTGGGATTGGACATCGCGAGATAACTCCCGCTACCGTGTGGCCAATGTCGCCAATGCAGTCAGCGCCGCCTTTCCGGGGTAGAGGAGGAATGCGGTACCCTTCGTGTGCACAAAATCCGGCAGGTTCTTGATCGTCGCGGACCCGCCCTCCATAGGCACTATGAAATCTGCGCTGGCGCCGGGCATGGCTCGGTTGCCGAGCAGGGGATCCTGAACCCGGCGATTGTCGTCATAAACGGGACTGAAATCATTCCGCGAGATCCAGCTGGTCAATGTGTAGACCTGCTTGCGCATATCTGCACAGAGGAACACCCCCACAAGTCCGCGGTCGACGCCGTCGTCCACCGTCCCTTGCAGCGGCGGCCCGTAGGGCATTCCCCGCCGAAGGATGCGGGGCACCCCCTCGACCGCGATCGGGTCGAGCGGGGTGTCCCGCGGGTTCATCACCCGGATGTGGGCGGAGAACGGGCACCGCAGACCGTCCGGATCTTGGTCGGCGTAGCCGAAGTCATTGCTGGCGGCCAACTCCGGATCCGGGCGCTCAGGTGAGAGAACGAGCGGTGTGCCGTCGCGCCAGCGACCCATCATCTTGGCCGCAAGTAGCTCCTCGGCATCGGGCGGGGAAAGCCCAGGAAACAGCTGCGGGCCCTCGGTGCTCAGGAACAGATTGAACGCCGCGACATCCTGATAAACCCACCGGAACACCCCATAGATACCATCGCGCGCGAGATCGGCCGCCGGACCGCGGGCCGGCGCTGAGGGATATTCGTCGGTCGAGTAGCCCAGCAGGAATTCACGAAAATCAACCTGCCCCGGCGCAGGACGAGCATCATCGTCCCAGCGGACATCGGGCATGGACAAGCCATCGGTGTAGCCGAAATGCTGCATCTTCCTTCTACTATACCAACACCCTTGCAGAATCGTGCCGTCCCGGCGCGGAATCAGCTCGGTGAGCGCATTGTCTCGCGCCAGCTCGCGCACCGCATCCGTCGCGTCCTGGACGGCCTCTTCTGAGCGGGCATAAAGGTGCACAATGCAGTGCACATCCTCGGTCTTGAACTGGCCCTCCCACCAGCGCTCCGGGCAGCTATGACTATCGGGGACATCTCCCAGAGCCATGCGGACGGCGCGTGGGCCGCGCTTGAATACCGCGTCGAACTTCACCAGCAGCGCTGGATCCACCCCCAGGCCGCCCAGACCATTGTAGGTGAAACCCACGTTGAGCAGCGGATCCGGTGCCGTGTTATGGTCCGCGTCGGCCTGGGTGACCTGCTGCGCCAGCTCACCCAGGAATGCCCGGGCGCCCGCACCGTCACCGAAGCGGAAAATCAAGTGACATGATGTGAGCCGCCCGTACGGTCTAGCGACTAATCCTTGCACGCGACCCAAATCGACTTTCATCGTAAGAGCTCAGACGCTCGCGCCGAGCTTTTTCATCTCACGAACAGTGGCATCGCCGAACGCCGAAAACAAGTAGCCGTGGTCGTAGCCAGCATCCGGCGAGTCACCAAGAGCTTTGAGATTGAGCAACTGGGCGTACTCGAAGAAGTCGTTGGGATTGTTGACCTCCTCCCACGGTGGTGCACCTTCCACCAAGGAGAAGATCTGCTCGAACAGCTCTGCGAGTTCGACACGAAAGAACTCTGTGTACTGCATCGGGTCGCCGTCGAATTCCGTGAGTATCTGAATGTATTTGTTATCGATCACCAGGACACGCGCGAAGTGGACCAGCTCCGATTTGGTAAAAGCCGCATCGATCACCGACTGGATTTCGGAGAATACGGTAACCAGCTGCTGCAAGCGTTGCTGAGACTCCGGATCCTGCTTGAGCGGAGCGGTGAGATTCAAACTCAGTGCCATGACGATACCTCCCGCTGAGTAACAGCGTCCCGACTGCGATTCGTACCATCTTTTCCTGTGGCGCTGCCGGCTTTCCCACGGGTGATCCACCATACCCGCACCGCACGGTCCGGCCGGAACAATCCTTCTGTTCGGTCGAGTAATCCAATGACCCGGATAACAGCAGCGCTCAGAGCCACGTCTGAACTGGCCGCAGCGAGCGCCCGAAGCAGATAGGAGTTGGTCATCCGGATCTTGCGGCTACCCGTCCCGCATACGCCAGGCAAGGCCAGGTCTGCACCCGCGGCGAAGTTCCATGGCGGATCGATCGTCTTCGCGAGCGCGCGGAAGTACTGACACGGTGCAGGGTTCGTGCTGCGGGCCAGCTGGCGGCGTAACACCAGCGCCTGATTGGCGGCCACGGTAACGCCCTGCCCGTAGATGGGATTGAACGAGCACACCGCATCACCGAGCACGAGAAGTCCATCGGGAAATCTGTGCAGATGTTCGTAGCGGCGGCGCACCGCGGCAGGGAAGCGGAACGCAACCGGGTTGTCCAAGGGTTGCGCCCCGGCAATCGCCTCGGAAATGTCTGGGAAGGGCAGGCCGGCCGCGAATGCCTCGAAGCCAGCCGGATCGGTTGGTGGATGATCGCCAAGGATGCCTCCCAAGGTCAGCATGTGCCGACCGTCCTCGAGCATGCCCAGCACACCGAGCCGTGGGTGCTCTGGCGTGGCGGTCATAAGGATCATCCCGTCCGAGCCAAGAGCGCCTGGACGCAGCCGGTAAGTCCGGGTGGCGTAACCCAGCCCGATGTGGATCCGATCTTCGTACGGTGGCTGGTAGCCCCACTCCGCCAGCCAGACCGGTGTCCGTGAGCCGCGGCCAGTCGCGTCCACCACAAGGTCCGCTGGCAGCTGTACGGGCTCCCCTGCGCGGTCGCTCACGAGCACTCCGGTGACCTGGCGGCCAGCCGTGATGGTCAGACCGACGATATCGGTGCGATCCAGGAACGTCACCCCGGGCAGCTTCTGCACCCGGGCCCGGACCTGACCCTCCAGGAACGGCCGGCTGGCGATCAGACCCGGCACGCCACTGTGGGCCTGCCGGAGCCGGTGCCCGGCCAGCAGCCAGCGACAGTGCCGCAGTACATCTCCCGACCTGGCGCCAGCCTGCACAGCATCCGCGGTGAAACCGGGAAACAGCTCGTCAAGCACCACCCAGCCGCGCGGAAGCAGGGCATGATGATGACGTCCTTGCGGCACACCCCGGCGATTCACGCCTATCTCGGGCATCCCGTCCCGGTCGATCACCGTGACCTTCCGGTAAGCGTCGGCGAGCACCCGAGCGGCCAGCAACCCGGCCATGCTCGCGCCCAAGACCACAACGTGGTCGCCGGGCTTCTGTGGCATCGCCGATCTCCTGCCTACGCGGTGTGCGGTGAGACGTCACGCCAACACTCGTGCGCTCGGCCTCCCAGGGCTCAGCTTCAGGCAACTCGGTGCCGGTCGGGTGACCGCTGCTCCTTCAGCGGTCCCGCAGCGCACACCATCCGGTACCCGGATTGGACCCGGATTGGAACCACGACGGTGCCGGCGGAGGATGACATACATGACACCGTCATAGAATCGCCGGAATGGCGGTCAGCGCAACCGATTTAAACGTGAGCGATGCACTGCAGGTGCTCCGCCGGGTCTTCGGCTACGACTCATTCCGGGGCCCGCAGCGGGAGATCATCGACCACGTCACCGCCGGTGGTGATGCGCTCGTGCTCATGCCCACCGGCGGCGGCAAGTCGCTGTGCTATCAGATACCCGCGCTCGTGCGTCCCGGGGTCGGCGTCGTCATTTCGCCGCTCATCGCACTGATGCAAGATCAGGTCGATGCCCTGCGGACCCTCGGTGTTCGGGCCGGGTTCCTCAACTCCACCCAAGACCCCCACCACCGCCGCCGAGTCGAGTCCGCGTTCGTGGCAGGTGAGCTTGACCTGCTCTACCTGGCGCCGGAACGACTGCGCGTCGAGTCGACGGGCGCCTTGCTGGACCGTGTCACGATCTCGTTGTTCGCCATCGACGAGGCGCACTGTGTGGCGCAGTGGGGACACGACTTCCGGCCCGACTATCTGGCCCTATCCGCGTTGCACGAGCGGTGGCCCACCGTGCCCCGCATCGCGCTGACCGCCACCGCCACCAAGGCCACCCACGCCGAAATCACGGCCAGGCTGAACCTGGCGCAGGCCCAGCACTTCGTGGCGAGCTTCGACCGCCCGAACATCCAGTACCGCATCGTCGGCAAGAACGAGCCCAAACGCCAGCTGTTGGAGCTGCTGCGCACCGAGCACGCCGGCGACGCGGGCATCGTCTACTGCCTGTCGCGGGCTTCGGTAGAGAAGATCGCGGAGTTCCTGGTCGATAACGGGATCGAAGCATGGCCGTACCATGCGGGGCTCGACGCCGGGACCCGCGCCGCGAACCAGGCCCGTTTCCTGCGCGGGGACGGTGTGGTCATGGTCGCCACGATCGCGTTCGGCATGGGCATCGACAAGCCTGATGTCCGCTTCGTCGCTCACCTCGATTTACCCAAGTCCGTTGAGGGTTACTACCAGGAGACCGGCCGGGCCGGTCGGGACGGGCTGCCCTCCACCGCCTGGCTGGCCTATGGTCTGGCCGACGTCGTACAGCAACGCAGGCTGATCGATACCTCTGAAGGCGACAATGCCCATCGCCGCCGGCTCGCCACCCACCTCGACGCCATGCTGGCTCTGTGCGAGACGGTCGAGTGTCGCCGCGCGCAGCTGCTCGGCTATTTCGGTCAGCAGGCCAGCTCGTGCGGTAACTGCGATACGTGCCTGTCACCGCCGGAGTCGTGGGACGGCACGATCGCCGCCCAGAAGCTCCTCTCAACCGTGTTCCGGCTCGACCGGGAACGACGGCAGCGCTTCGGCGCTGGCCAAGTGATCGACATCCTGCTCGGCAAGACGACTCCCAAGGTCACCCAGTTCGGCCATGACTCACTGAAGGTCTTCGGCATCGGCACCGAGCTTCGCGAGAGCGAGTGGCGCGGGGTGGTGCGCCAACTGCTGGCCCAGGGCCTGCTGGCCGTCGAAGGCGACTACGGCACGCTGGTGCTCACCGACTCCAGTGCTGAGGTGCTGAGCCGACGGCGCCAGGTCCTGCTACGTCGCGAGCCCGAACTGCCGGCACGCGCCCCGAAGGCCACCAAACCACCCCGCCGGGCCGCGCCGGCAGATCTACCTGAGGAAGCAGCGCCGGTCTTCGAACGGCTCCGCGCCTGGCGCGCCGCGACCGCAAAGGAGCAGGGCGTGCCCGCGTACGTGATCTTCCATGACGCGACCCTGCGCCAGATCGCTGCCGAATCTCCCGCCACGCTGGCCGAACTCGGCACGGTGAGTGGCGTCGGCGAGCACAAGCTGGCCAAGTACGGCCAACAGATCCTGGACACCCTCGCGACCTAGCCGCGTCAGACATCAGCCGAGGCCGAGGCGGAGCCGCTCCCGCGGCACGAATACCTACCGCTGAGGCAGCAGTTCGAACGCGCCACCCTGCAACGGGCGCACCGCACGGAAATGGCGCTCATCGAAGGTAAGCACTCGCCGAGTACGCAGCCGCGCCGCTATGAGCACGGTGGCGCAGTCGGCCAGCCCAAGGTCGAGATCCTCATAGTTACGTTCCAGTCGAGCCACGCCGGCGTACTCGTCGGGTTCCAAACACTCGACAGCGAATCGTCCTGCCGCCAGATCCTCCAGGAAGGCCAGCCGAGCTTCCCGTCCGATCCTCGTACCAAGCAGGTAATCGGCCTCGGCGGTGACCGGCGCAGCGATGATCAGCGCGCCGCGCTCGGCCTCAAGTACCTCCCGGACAGCGTGTCGCAGCGGGTCTCGGCGGTCCGCCAGGGCCACCAAGGGTGCCGCGTCGACCAGCAGGGTCACCCGCCGAAGCCCGCTAGCAAAGTGGCGGCGTCCACGTCGGCAACCGATCCACCGGGACCCTCGCCCACTCCGTCGAGTGCGAAGGTGCGACTCCCTCGCGGCTCCGGAACGTAGGCCCGGATGGCTTTGCGCAGCAACGATGCCTGGGATATTCCCTCACGCTCGGCGAGCATCGCCAGCCGGCGCGCGTCAGCGTCATGGAGGTAGACGCTGGTCTTACGCACAAAAGTAGGGTAGCACGTAGGGCATGCAGGCGGGACGTGGCTAGGGAGTGAACTGGACGGAATTGACGATCTGGTCGATGACACCTTCTGTGGGAGCGCCCGGCAAGTCAGACACGGCAACAAAGACCAGCGACATGCGACCTCCTCCAGAGGAGACAGGGCCGGTCTCGATGACGGCGAGCTCGGCCCGGAATTTGGCATAGGGGTTCGAGAATGTGGACCGGACCTGGTAGCCGGGGCGACCGGCGAGGCGGAAGGGTCCTTCTCTGGTGATGGTGAAGTCCTGCACGCCCGACTCAGCGATGATCGACCGCTCAGCAGCTTCCGCCACCATCCGGGCATTGGATCCTGGCCCGCTGCCCGTGCGCGCGATGGCGGAAGCGCACGCAAGCCCCGTCGAGCAAGTGTCTGGATACACCATCTGCAGGAATTGGGGTGGACGCTCGGTGAAGGTTTCGTGCCAGCCCGAAGGAATGACGACTGAGATGTCGACACCCGGTCCGGATAGACGTGGATCAACCTTCAGCATCGCAAGTGAACCGGGTCGGGCGGCGACCGCGACACCGGCGAACAGTACGGCCGAACTTGCCAGGCTGGCGATGACAGCAACGAGGCGGTATGCAGGACGCATGTGGTCCCCCAGCTGCTCGGCCCAGCAATAAAACCCCAGGTTAACCGTTTCAGTCAGTGGTTGACCAGGGCAAAGGGTGTGGGCGAGGCGGGGGGATCAGACGGTGAAGCCGAGTGCTCTCAGTTGTTCCCGGCCGTCCTCGGTGATCTTGTCTGGGCCCCACGGGGGGATCCATACCCAGTTGATCTTCACGTCGTTGACCAGTCCCCCGTCGGGACCACCGGTGAGCGCGGCGCGGGTCTGGTCCTCGATCACGTCGGTCAGCGGGCAGGCCGCGGAGGTCAGCGTCATGTCAATAGTGGCGAGGTTGCCCTCGCCGACCCGGATGTCGTAAACCAGTCCCAAGTCGACCACGTTGATGCCCAGCTCCGGGTCGACCACATCGCGCATGGCTTCCTCGAGATCGTCGACAGCGGCCAGCTCGCCGTCCGGGCGGGGCTCCGGGACCTCAGGCATCCCGGCCGCACCGCGTACTACCTCGTTGTGTTCCTGATTCGGGCTCATTGTGCCTCCACTCGCTGGGCACCGTTATCCGAGCTACCGGTCGCCGCCCGGCCGACCGCATCCTTGAACGCCATCCAGCCCAGCAAGGCGCACTTCACCCGGGACGGGTAGCGCGAGACGCCAGCAAAGGCGACCGCGTCTTGCAGCACGTCCTCATCGGGCTCCACCTGGCCTCGGCTCTGCACCATCTCCATGTAGGCATCCATTGTGGAGCGCGACTCCTCCACCGTGCGGCCGACCACCAGGTCGGTGAGCATCGAGGTCGCCGCCTGGCTGATCGAGCAGCCGACCGCGTCGTAGGACACGTCGACAACCCGGTCACCGTCCATCGTCACCCGCAATGTCACCTCGTCCCCGCAGGTGGGGTTGACCTGGTAAGACTCAGTGTCGAAGGGCTCCCGAAGGCCGCTACGGTGCGGCTTGCGGTAGTGGTCCAGGATGATCTCCTGGTACATCTGTTCCAGTTTCATGTGCCCACCCGGAAGAAACGACGCACCTCGTGCACACCGGCCAGCAGCGTCTCGACTTCGGCGGGGGTGTTGTACACCGCGAAACTGGCCCGCACGGTCGCGGCGAGCCCGAAACGGCGGTGCAACGGCCAGGCGCAGTGGTGCCCGACCCGCACCGCGATGCCCCGATCGTCGAGCACTTGCCCGGCGTCGTGGGCGTGCACGTCGTCGAGCACGAAGGACACCGCACCACCGCGGTCCACACTCTCAATCGGACCGATGATCCGCACCCCATCAATCTCCGACAGACCGGTCAACGCTTGCTTGGTCAGGGCATATTCATGCGCGGCGACCCGGTCCATGCCCACCGTCGACAGGTAATCCACCGCCGCGCCCAGGCCGACCGCTTGGGAGGTCATCGGCACACCGGCCTCGAAACGCTGCGGCGGCGGGGCGTAGGTGGAGCCCTCCATCTTCACCAGCTCGATCATCGACCCGCCGGTGAGGAACGGCGGCAGCGCCTCGAGCAGCTCGCGACGGCCATAGAGCACACCGACCCCCGACGGGCCCAGCATCTTGTGCCCGGAGAACACCGCGAAATCGACGTCGAGCGCGGTGAAATCGACCGGCGTGTGCGGCACCGACTGGCAGGCGTCCAGCACCGTCAACGCCCCCACCTCGCGAGCCCGGCGTACCAGCTCGGCAACCGGTGGGACGGTGCCCATCACATTGGACTGGTGAGTGAACGCCAGCACTTTCGTGCGTTCGGATAGCTCCAGCGAGTCGAGATCCAGCCGACCGCCATCGGTCACCTGGTACCAGCGCAGCGTGGCGCCGGTGCGCCGGCACAGCTCCTGCCAGGGCACCAGGTTGGCGTGGTGCTCCATCAAGGTCACCACGATCTCGTCGCCGGGCGCCAACGCGAAGCGCCGGGCGGCCCCGCCCGCGACCGCCGAGTTGCTCAGCGCGTAGGCGACCAGGTTGATCCCCTCGGTGGCGTTCTTGGTGAACACCACCTCATCAGGCTGGACACCGACAAACGCCGCGATCCGGGCCCGAGCTGACTCGTAGGCATCGGTGGCCTCTTCGGCGAGCTGGTGGGCGCCACGGTGCACCGCGGCGTTGTGCTGCTCAATGAAGGCACGCTCGGCGTCGAGCACCTGCCGGGGCCGTTGCGAGGTGGCCCCAGAGTCCAGATACACCAACGGTCGACCCTCCCGCACCGTGCGGGACAAGATCGGGAAATCAGCGCGGATCTTCTCCTGCTCGCTGGCCGTCAGCGGCCCAGTAGTCATGGCGAAACCCCGCTCCCTTCCGGTCGGCGGGTGAACCGCTCGTAACCGCCGGACTCCAGTTCCTCGGCCAGCTCATGCCCGCCGGACTCCACGATCCGCCCGCCAGCGAAGACATGCACGTAGTCCGGCGTGATGTGGCGCAGGATCCGGGTGTAGTGGGTGATCAAGAGCACGCCGACGTCCCCGCTGGCCCGGTACCGGTTCACCCCCTGAGAAACCACCCGCAATGCATCGACGTCCAGACCCGAGTCGGTCTCGTCCAGCACCGCAATCTTGGGCTTGAGCAGGGAGAGCTGCAGGATCTCGTGACGCTTCTTCTCGCCGCCGGAGAAGCCCTCGTTCACGCTGCGCTCGGCGAAGGCGGGGTCGATGTCCAGCTCGGACATCGCCGCCTTGACCTCCTTGACCCAGGTGCGCAGCTTGGGCGCCTCACCGCGGATCGCAGTAGCAGCGGTGCGCAGGAAGTTCGACATCGACACACCCGGCACCTCGACCGGGTACTGCATGGCGAGAAAAAGACCCGCGCGAGCGCGTTCGTCGACGGACATCGACAGCACATCGACGCCGTCGAGAAGCACCTGGCCCGAGGTGACCCGGTAGCGCGGATGCCCGGCGATCGAGTAAGCCAGGGTGGACTTCCCGGACCCGTTGGGGCCCATCATCGCGTGCGTCTCCCCCGCCCGGACGGTCAGATCAACGCCGCACAGGATCTCTTTCTCCGGAGCCTGCTCGTCGTCGGTGGGCACCGCGACGTGCAGGTCCTTGATCTCCAGGGTGGTCATCAGTAGGTCTCAGCTCCTGCTAGCGGTTTGTCGGGGTAGAGGGGTCGACGTACACATCGTCACCGTCGATCGTCACGGCGTAGGTGTCCACCGGTTCGGACGCCGGTGGTGAGGATGGCTGCCCGGTGCGCAGGTCGAAGCAGGATCCGTGCAGCCAGCACTCCAGACCCTTGCGGGTGATCTCGCCCTCGGACAGTGCAATCTCGGCGTGCGAGCAGACATCGGCCAGCGCGTACACCTGCTGGCCCTGGCGCACCAGCACCACTGGCATGCCCTCGACCTCGAAGCCGGCGGGCGCGTCGTCTTTGAGATCCGTCAGGTTGCAGACCCGAACCGCGGTCATACCCCAACCGCCTCCAGCTCAGCCTCGATCGCCGCGGTCACCCGCTCACGTACCTCTGGAACGGTGATCTTCTGCAGGATCTCGCCGAAGAAGCCCCGGACCACCAGCCGCCGGGCCTGCTCGATGGAGATGCCCCGAGAGGTCAGGTAGAACAGCTGCTCATCGTCGAAGCGGCCGGTGGCGCTGGCATGTCCGGCGCCGACAATCTCCCCGGTCTCGATCTCCAGGTTGGGCACCGAGTCGGCCCGGGCTCCATCGGTGAGTACCAGGTTGCGGTTGACCTCGTAGGTTTCGGTGCCCTCGGCGGCGGCCTGGATAAGCACGTCCCCGATCCACACGGTGTGTGCGTCTGGTTGTCCAGGGCTGCCCTGCAGCGCGCCCTTGTAGGCGACGTTGGACCGGCAGTGCGGGACCGCGTGATCCACCAGCAACCGGTGCTCCAAGTGCTGGCCGGCGTCGGCGAAGTACAGCCCGAGCAGCTCGACGTCGCCGCCGGGCTGCGTGAACGTCACGGTCGGGGATTGGCGGACCAGGTCACCGCCAAGGCTCACTGTGGTAGCGCGTAGGACCGCGTCGCGTCCCAGCCGGGTGTGCTGCGCGGCGACGTGCACCGCGTCGTCGGCCCAGTCCTGCACGCTGACCAGGGTCAGCCGGGCACCATCGGCGAGGACCAGCTCGACGTTCTCCGCGTAGGTGCCACTACCGCGGTAGTCCAGCACCACCACGGCCTCGGCGAAGGACTCCAAACGCACCTGCAGATGCCCGTAGGCCACCTCTCCCCCACCAGGCCCGGTGACCGTGATCATCACGGGTTCCTCGATCCGGGTGCTCGCCGGCACGCTCACCACGGTGGCCGCTAGCGCGGAGCTCCACGCCTGCGCGGCCACTCGATCCGAGGGGACACCGCCATCACCCAGGCGGGGATCGGAGCGATCCACGTCCTCGACCGTGACGCCGTCGGCTGCGTGCACCTTGAACTGCGCGGTTCCGGTGGCCGGGACGCCCTGGTGCAACCCGCGTAGCCGCCGCATCGGGGTGAACCGCCAGTCCTCCTCTCGCCCCGTGGGCACCTCGAAGGCGTCCACGTTGTAGGAGGTGAACCGCTGTCCCCGGGAGACCATCGGACTGCGTTGCGCAGTATTGGCAGCGCCGTGCGAGTGCTCGGCCAGACCACGCTCGGCCGGCCGGTCAGTGGTAGCCGTCATGTCAGCCGACGGCCCCTTCCATCTGCAGCTCGATCAGGCGATTGAGCTCCAGGGCGTACTCCATGGGTAGCTCGCGGGCAATCGGTTCGATGAATCCGCGCACGATCATGGCCATCGCCTCGTCCTCGGTCAGACCCCGACTCATCAGGTAGAACAGCTGATCATCGCTGATCTTGGAGACGGTGGCCTCGTGCCCCATCGACACGTCGTCCTCGCGGATGTCGACATAGGGGTAGGTGTCCGAGCGGCTGATCTGATCCACCAGCAGCGCGTCACACTTCACCGTGGAGCGGGAGTGGTGGCTGCCTTCATTGACCTGTACCAACCCGCGGTAGGAGGTACGGCCGCCGCCACGGGCCACCGACTTGGACACGATCGTGCTGGAGGTGTTCGGTGCGGCGTGCACCATTTTCGCGCCGGCGTCCTGGTGCTGGCCCTCACCCGCACAGGCCACCGAGAGCACCTCACCCTTGGCGTGCTCGCCGACCAGCCACACCGACGGGTACTTCATAGTGACCTTGGAACCGAGGTTGCCGTCGATCCACTCCATGGTCGCGCCCTCGGCGGCGGTGGCCCGCTTGGTGACCAGGTTGTAGACGTTGTTCGACCAGTTCTGGATCGTGGTGTAGCGGCAGCGGCCGCCCTTCTTCACGATGATCTCGACGACGGCGGAGTGCAGCGAGTCGGACTTGTAGATCGGTGCCGTGCAGCCCTCGACGTAGTGCACGTACGCACCCTCGTCGACAATAATCAAGGTCCGCTCGAACTGGCCCATGTTCTCGGTGTTGATCCGGAAGTAGGCCTGCAGCGGGATATCGACGTGCACACCGGGTGGCACGTAGATGAACGACCCGCCGGACCACACCGCAGTGTTCAACGCGGCGAATTTGTTGTCCCCGGCCGGGATCACGCTGCTGAAGTACTCCTGGAAGATCTCCGGTTGCTCGCGCAGTCCGGTGTCAGTATCGAGGAACAGCACACCTTGCTCCTCGAGATCCTCCCGGATCTTGTGATAGACCACCTCGGACTCGTACTGAGCCGCCACACCGGCCACCAGGCGGGCCTTCTCCGCCTCGGGGATGCCCAGCCGGTCGTAGGTGGACTTGATATCCTCCGGCAGCTCGTCCCAGGAAGTGGCTTGCTTCTCCGTCGAGCGGACGAAGTACTTAATGTTGTCGAAGTCGATGCCGGACAGATCGGCACCCCAGCGCGGCATCGGCTTGCGCCGGAACAGGCGCAGCGCCTTCAGCCGGGTCTCCAGCATCCACTCTGGCTCGTTCTTCTTGGCCGAGATGTCACGCACCACAGCCTCGGACAGTCCACGCTGCGCGCTGGCACCAGCGAGGTCGGAGTCCGCCCAGCCGTACTCGTAGCGGCCCAGGCTGGAGAGTGTCTCTTCCTGGGTAAGCGTTCGTACGTCCTGCTCGGGGGCAGTCGTCATGCTTCGGACGCCTCCATCCGGTTCAGTGGTGCCAGATCGGTGGTGGGATTAGTGGTGGTGGTCACAGTGGGAATGGTCCTGCGAGCACCGGGCGGTGACCGGGTCTCGGGGACGTGTGTCGTACAGACCGCATCGCCGCGGGCGATGGT
>JBOHFW010000440.1:0-5154 GCA_050699835.1 Pseudonocardiaceae bacterium
TCGACCGGCCACCTGATGGTCCTCACGATGGACCCGCACCACCAGCCGGGTGGCGCCCCGGCTGGTCACCTCACCCCGCTGGCCCCGCCGGAAGCGCAGCGCGCGGCCCGGCGCTCACTCACGGCATACTCCCCACAGTTCTGGGAGTGTCTTGTGGTACCGGCTGGCCACCAGGAGCCCAGGGGACGGGGCAGGGCTCAACCGGTGGCCAGCCGGGGATCGGTGGGCGGCGTCGGACCTGAGTAGGGCACACACGGCCAGCGCGCGCAGCCTGAACTGGAGCTGGTCATCGGTGAGCGTGGATGCCTGATCGGCCAGCGTGATGATCTCCCGCAGCACCGGCCGTGCCGCCGCGAGTTCCACCGTCGCGGTGAGACGATCCAGGAACGGACGTGGGTTCACGACCGTAATCGCCCAGTCTGTCCGGCACGCCGCGCACGACCAGACTCGCACCTTCGGTGGGGTGCCGGTGACCAGCCGCACTCCGGTGGTGGTCCCACAGGACGGGCACGGAATGTCGGTGGCCTCGGTGGTCATGGTGGTCACCGGACACGCCCCAAGATCGCCTCCGCCACGGCGATCATGTCCATCTTGCTCAGCCTCACCCCAGCCACGCCCAGACCATGAATCGACCACGATCCGTTCTCTTCGTGGATGATCACCAGCGTGGCGGTTCCGCCATCATCACCGCCCTGACCCTGCACCACGATCCGGGCCCGCTCCCCCGGCACATGCTCACTCACGTGGATCTCAGCCACGACGGTCACCGGCCACGGGCCGCGCACACCACCGCAGCGCCGCGCGCACGCACTCCGGGCAGTAGTGGGGATCCTCCTCACGGCCCGGTTCGCTGGTCACCAGCTCCCCGCACACCGCCACGGACGTGCTCCAGCCCCGGAAAACCTCACCAGCGGGGAACAGATGAACAGCTCGCCCCAACGCGCTCACCGGCCACCACCGCCCCGCTGGCACTGCGGGCAGACCTGATCCGGATCCGGCGGGCGCCCCTTGAGCGCGAGACCACCAGTGGCCAGCGTTCCCGGCGGCGGGCCCACCACCTTCAGCGTGGGCCGGGGGATGAAGCTGGCACCGCACCGCGCCACCACGATGCCATCGGCACCCAAAATCCCATAATGGGTGTCCTGGTCGCCTAAAGATCGCAGGTACCAAGTCACCAGCTCCACCCCCGCCGCGATGGCGAGGAGGGAGCCGGCCGGCCACCGGGAGCGGTTGACGGGGGCAGCTCAATCAGCAGCCGACCGGCAGCTTCGGCAGCGCAGGGCTGGCACTGAGCGCGCCCCGGCTCAGTCAAGCTCGCCGCCAGGACTCGCGCCCCGCACAACGCCAGGTAGTTGCCCGAGTGGCGGTAAGCCATCGCGGACACATCGGTCATCAAATGCTCGACCCGGGTACGCGCGTCGATGATCCCAAACGCGTCCGTGGTCGCCGCCCGGCGCGGTCCCCGCTGTTCAGGGATCCGGGCGTGCGCCCCGCGCTTGCTGTGTTTTCCCGCCATCAGTCCCTGCCACGTCGAGGGCTTTACGTGCCGACCACCCGGCGGTCGTCTGGGGAGCAACCGGACAGGCAGACGGCCACCCCCGAGCGGAGAAGCTCGGGCGAGCGAACCGCCCGAGGGTGGTGTCGATACCGTCACGCCGAAGCGCGACGACACCGACATAACGAAAAATAGTGGACGACATTTCGTGGCGAAATATCGCGATTGGGTGAACTTCCCGCCGAGCGCGGCCCAACGCGGCAGAATGCGCTGCCATGAGCACTGCGCGTAGCCAGACGGTTCGCCGTCGCCAGCTCGGTGGCGAGCTGCGACGACTGCGGGACGCCGTCGGCAAGTCGGCTAGAGAGGCTGCCGACTGGGCGGGAGTCTCCACCTCGACCCTGTCGAAGATCGAGCGGGGTAGCCAGGCTGTCAAGATCGGGCATGTGCGACTGCTCGCGCAGCTCTACGGCATCGGCGCACCCGAAGCGGACACGCTGATCCGGCTGGCCCGCGAGGCGAACCAACGCGGATGGTGGGCCGTCTACGGGGACACCGTGCCGGACTGGGTGCGCACCTACCTGGACCTGGAGCAGGACGCCTCGGAACTATGGGCCTACGAGAGCGGGCTCATGTTCGGCCTGTTCCAGACGCCGGCCTACGCCGAGGCCGTCATGGCCGCATTCAGGCCCGACGCGGGCCCCGACGAACTGGCCAAACGTGTAGCCTTCCGCACGGCTCGGCAGCAGCGACTCTTCGGCGACCGGGCCCCGAGCCTGCGAGTCGTCCTCGATGAGGCCGTACTGCGCCGCGTGGTCGGTGGCCCAGCGGTCATGCGCGAACAGTTGGAGCACCTCGCCGAGGTGGCGAGGCTGCCGCATGTCAGCGTCCTGGTGCAGCCGTTCAGCGCCGGGGCGCACCCCTCGATCGGCTCGGCCTTCACGCTGCTGCGGTTTGCCGACGCCGACACCGCAGACATGAATTGCGTCTACCTGGAGAATGCTCAGGGTGGGCTCTACCTGGAACGACCCATCGATGTCGACCACTACGCGATGATGTTCGAGCAGCTCAGCACCTCAGCGCTCTCAGCTAACCAATCCCTCGAACTGGTGACTACGCTGACATCACAGTTACCGGGCGAGCGACCAGCAGGAAGTGCACCATGACCATCGACCACATCACCTGGCACAAGAGCAGTTACAGCAACGGCGCCGGCGGCGCCTGCGTCGAGGTTGCCGACCTCGGCACTACCCGTGCTGTACGGGACTCTAAGAACCCCACCGGGCCGGCGCTGGTGTTCACCGCGGCAGCGTGGTCCGCGTTCACGACCGGAATCCGTACCGGCGAGTTCGACTAATCCGATCTAGAGAACGGCCCACGCCGGTTCCGCTCGGTGGGGGCCGTCTGCCCTCCTGATTCAGCTCAGGCCGCTGGAACCCCGCCGCCGGTGCGAACGGTTCCGGCCAGCTCAGCGTAGGCGGCGGCGACCGGTTCCCACGCCGCCGCTACATAGCCCAACGCCGCAACGTCGTTGTCCGGGTAGATCTCCTGGGCTCGCGGTGCCAGCGTGGCCGCCGTGCCGACGCTGTGCAGCAGGGTGATCAGGCACTCGTGTTGTTCAGGGCTAGTTCCCCGTCGCGGACCGCGGCAGTGAGCGCGCGAACGTGCTCGTGGGTGGTGGGAACGATGCTCATCGGTCGGACCTCCGCCGGTTGGGTGGCGTCGGCTCAGTCCAGAATATTGCAGGGGATACTTCTCCCCGATTCTGCCTGTTCCCGCAGGTCAAGAATGCCGTTCAGTCGTCCGTAGTGCGCGAGGACCTGGACTGACCGGTGGTCACTCACACCGCAGCCGGTGCAGCTGGGCTGAGCTTGGGTCCGGGACCGGCGTCTTCGCCGGAGCGGGGGGTTCAGGCGCGGGGTGGTGAGCCGGGGTTGAGTGGCTGGCTGCTGACGCGGGTGACGATGCTCTGGGCGACCTCGCGGAGCTTGGTGTTGCGGTGGGAGGAGGCGGCCCGCAGGACCTCGAACGCCTCGTCCGCGGTGCACCGGTTTTGGCCCATGATGATGCCCAGTGCCTGGTCGATGATGGTGCGGGAGACCAGGGCGGATTCCAGGTGGCTGGTGAGCTCGACCTGATCGGCCAGCCGCCAGGCCAGGCGCAGCGCCCGGGATGCCTCCCCGGCAAAGCCTTCGGCCCGGGCCAGCTGTTCAGGGGTGAATACCCCCGGTGTGGGGGAGTACAGGTTCAGCGCCCCGTACTCGCCGGTGGTGATCACTAGCGGGACCGACAGCACGGACCCGACCCCGTGGGCCAGGGCATCGACGTGGTAGGTGCCCCAGCGGTCCTCGGCGGCCAGATCGTTGATGGTCACGACCTGTCCGGTGCGCATGGCGGTCAGGCAGGGCCCGTCGTGGTGGCCGTATTGCACCTCATCAAGGTTGACCGCAAGGGCGTCGCTGCCCGCCACAGTGACGGGTCGGCCGTCGCGGCTCAGGGTGATCCCGCAGGACAGCCCGGGCCCGATGGTGTGGGCGGCGTAATGGACCAGTCTGGGCGTGATCGCCGAGTCGTCGTTCGTCGCAGACGGCGCGCCGGTGACTCGACGGGCTCAGGATGCCTCCGATACTGGACACGGTCGCACAGTCGGTGGACTGCGGGCTACCGCACCCCTCACACGTGTTACGGTTCGGCAGCACGGCCCCGCCCACAACGTCCCTGGATGTGTGCTGGTGGCATGGCTCTGGAGCGTTCCCTCCCGGTACCGAGCAGGGGTCAGGCGATGACGGTGTTCGTGGATCGGGCCTGCGGCGTGGCCGCATCACCCCAGGAACCGGCGTGACACCGGGATCGGTGCCCGGCGATGCCGCTGTGCGCCCGGCACCCGGTGAGCCCCCCGGCGCCGGAATCCCCTCGAGCCGTTCGCCCGCCGACACCACGCCGCCGGTGGCGGTCTTGATCGTGTCCTGGTGCTGTTCGGTCGGCAGCACCTGGGTCCTGATGATCCACCAGCCCGCAGGTGTCGCCCGAGCGGGCCCGACGGTGAGGTGGATCGGTTCGGGCGTGCCCATCACCGAGCCGGCCCCGGAGTCGCTGGCCCTCGAGCTGCTCGCCGAACACGGTTTCTGGCTCTTTCCGATGCGAACCTCACCCAGCGTAGCCGCAGTGTGCGCCGGGTGGGGTTCGTCTCCCGCGATGCTGAGCTGATCTGGTTGGCCCAGGCCATCCGGGAGGAGACCATCGGAGTTCCCGAACGCCCGCTCACGCTGGCCACCCGCTGGAGGGCGGCGGGCTACTCCGCCAAGACCGCGCTGAGCTGGATACATTCCGGGATCCTCACCCCGCAGGCGGTGAAGGGATCGATCAGGGCCCAGACCACCGGGCCCGCAGTAGATGGCCGGATCAGCGCGAGGGGTGTACCAGGAGGGGGACTAGCTGCTCATCGGCGGTCAGGGAGCCGTGGTGGCCGATCAGGCGGCTCAGCTTGGGAGTGATCCGAGACCGCACGATCGCGAAGTCGGTACGGGCGGCAACGATGATGTCACCGATTCGGTCGCGGATATCGGGCTCGACCACGGGGCCGAACCACCCAGCCGCGATGGCCTCCTCGCGGGTACGGATCCAGGCCCGATCCCCGATCAGCTCCCGCCAGGTCGCGA
>JBOHFW010000441.1:0-6819 GCA_050699835.1 Pseudonocardiaceae bacterium
GGTCTACCGCGACCCAGGTACTCGCGCCCGCGCCGAGTTCGAGGAACTGCACTCCGGAGACGGCCAGCAGCCGTGAGGTGGCGGTGAGATCGGCCGGTCGGTCGAGCCCGCAACGCAGCACGACCGGCGGCTCACCCCAGCCGGCCACCCCCGCCGGGACCGGGGCGCGGAGCTGGCGGCGTTCCAGGACGCCTAGTTCACCGCCGTCCAGTTTCTGGGGCAGGGCGGCCAGCAGCCGCGCGCAGTCCGCGGAATCGGTCGCGGGCGCCGGTACCACAGCCAGCCCCAGTGGCCCCAGAGCTTGGTTGCGCACCATCGACGCTGTGATGAGCACTCCTACGACCAACGCCAGCACGAGCGCCAACGCTACGCCGAGCGGCCAGCGCGGAATGCTGGCTGACCGCTCGGTGATGTCTGAGAACACACTCGACCACCGTCAGGACAAGTGGACAACGGGGCAGGTCAGGGTGCGCGTAATGCCCTGCACCTGCTGTACCCCGTCCACGACGAGCCGGCCCAACTGATCCACGTCGGCGGCCTCCGCCCGCACGATCACATCGTAGGGGCCCGTGACGTCCTCCGCGCTCGCCACGCCGGGCAGGTTCGACACCGCCGCAGCTACCTCGGCAGCCTTACCGACCTCGGTTTGGATGAGGATGTATGCCTGAACCACGGCGTGGCCCTTCGTCCTGTCGGCTGTCCAGAGGTTGGATGGGGTGAGAAAACGAAATTTACCGCCTGGATCCGGGGGTGTGCGGGGTGTGTGCAGCCGTTGGTGCCGCGGCGGGCCCGCTGCCGCCTGAGCCAGGTTCCGTCGCTGAGCTGGGAGAATTCGGACTGATCGCCCGGGTCACGGCCGGCCGGTCACTGCCCCCTGGCACCCTGCTCGGCCCAGGGGACGATGCGGCGGTACTCGCTGCCGCAGACCGCCGAGTCGTGGTGACCACCGACGTGCTCGTCGAGGGGGTGCATTTCCGGCTGGACTGGTCCACACCGCACCAGGTCGGGCGCAAAGCGGTCGCGGCCAGCCTGGTCGATGTCGCGGCCATGGGGGCAGTGCCCACCGCGCTGGTCGTCGGGTTGGCCATCCCGGGACACAGTGCTGTGTCCATGGTGGACGGGCTCGTTGCCGGAATGTGGGAGGAGGCCGGGCGCCTGGAGGTCGGCATCGTCGGCGGCGATGTGGTCAGCTGTTCCGAGCTCGTCGTCTCGGTGACCGCGCTGGGTGACTTGCAGGGCCGCGCGGCGGTCACCCGGAGCGGGGCCCGGGCCGGAGATGTGCTCGGGCTGTGCGGCAGGTTGGGCTGGTCTGCTGCGGGTCTTGCGGTGCTTCGGCGGGGTTTCCGTTCTCCGCTCGCGGTCGTGGGTGCTCACCGGGTGCCGGAACCTCCGTATTCCGCTGGCCCGCAAGCCGCTACGGCAGGGGCTACCGCGATGATCGACATCTCGGATGGGCTGCTCCCTGATGCTGGGCATATCGCCGAGGCCTCCGGTGTGGGTATCGACATCGATTCGGCCGCGGTGCCGGTGGCGCAGCGGCTGTTCGACGTGGCCGCAGCCTTGGGTGCCGACGCTCAGCACTGGGTGCTCACCGGGGGCGAGGACCACGCGCTGCTGGCGTGTTTTCCGGCGGAGGTCGGGCTGCCCGAGGGGTGGACCAAACTTGGCGTGGTGCAGGAGGGCTCTGGCGTGACCGTCGATGGCTGGCCCTATGAGGGGCCGGGAGGCTGGGAGCATTTTGGACGCTGACACCCCGACGCAGCCGCTGCCGAGCAAGGGCCGCTGTGTCTTCGCCGCGCCGGCACGCGTGTTCGGATGGCGGTGCGGCGGGGCTCGGCGCCGCTCGATAAAGTCCCGGACCGTGCCAGCGGCAATGGATGAGATCGTGGAGACCGGTTGGGCCAGTGCGCTGGCCCCGGTGGCGGCTCAGGTCGCCGCTGCCGGTGAGTTCCTCCGAGCTGAGATCGCCGCGGGGCGGCGCTACCTGCCCGCCGGGGCCAACATCCTGCGAGCCTTCGCCCAACCCTTCGATGCGGTGCGGGTACTGATCGTCGGCCAGGACCCCTACCCGACGCCGGGCCACGCAGTCGGGCTGTCGTTCTCGGTGGACCCGGCTGTGCGGCCGGTGCCGCACAGCCTGGCCAACATCTTCCGGGAGTACAGCGACGACCTGGGGCTACCCACACCCTCCACCGGGGATCTCAGCCCCTGGGCTGCGCGCGGCGTGCTGTTGCTCAACAGGGTGCTCACCGTCGAACCCGGCCGACCGGGCTCGCACCGCGGTAAGGGGTGGGAGAAGGTCACGGAGCAGGCCATCCGGGCGCTGGTGGCGCGACCCGCTCAACCGCTGGTGGCGATTCTGTGGGGCCGGGATGCGGGGACGTTACGCCCGATGCTCACGAACGTGCCGTGCATTGAATCCGCGCACCCGTCACCGATGTCGGCTGATCGCGGATTCTTCGGCTCCCGCCCCTTCAGCCGCGCCAACACTCTGCTCGCTGAGCTGGGAGCCGACTCCGTCGACTGGACCCTGCCCTAGCCCTGCCTTGCCATGGGAGTCAGGCGCGGGTGACCTTGCCTGCTTTGATGCACGAGGTGCAGACGTTCAGCCGTTGGCGGCGTCGACCCGTGCTGATGGCCTTCCGGACGGTCTGGATGTTCGGGTTCCACCGGCGATGGGTCCGCCGGTGCGAGTGCGAGACCGACATGCCGAAGCCCGGTCCCTTGCCGCAGACGTCGCACACGGCAGCCACGTCACACTCCCTAGGTTCGTCACGCTGGGTTCATCGAGTACGGTGGCACGCCCGCTTCCGGGCGGCCGGACAAGGGTATCCCGGCGGAATACGACACCGCGAACCGGGGACAACTGGGTGACTGGAAACTGCGTGACTGGAACTTGACTGGAATGGGTGCGGGAGCAACTGGAACGATGCAGGCCGGGTAATCTTCGGCAAAGCCCCGATGAAGGCGGTGAGAAGCCGCGGTGTTGCAGTCGCTTGACGGGGCGGCGGTGCGTCGGTGGGCAGCCACCTGCTGTGATGCGCTCGCGGCGCACCGTGACGAGATCGACGCACTGAACGTTTTCCCGGTCCCGGACCAGGACACCGGCTCGAACCTGTTGGCCACTATGCGGGCCGGGGTGGATGCGGTGCTCCGGGACCACGGTGACGATCGAGACGTCCCGCTGGGCCGCACTGTTGCGGTGCTGGCCCGCGGTGCGTTGCTGGGGGCCCGGGGCAACTCCGGGGTGATCCTGTCCCAGGTGCTACGTGGGCTAGCGGAGCCCCTCCTGGGTGAGGGTGCCGAGTCGGATTCCCTGACCTGGGACGGTGCGGCGTTGCGGGAGGGCTTGTGCCGGGCCGATGAGCTGGCCCTGGCTGCGGTATCCGACCCGGTGGAAGGGACAGTGCTGACTGTGTTGCACGCCGCGGCGCAGGCTGCTGCGGCGGTCCGCTCGGACGAACTCGGGAAGGTGGCGTCGGCGGCCACCGTCGCCGCGGTCGGTGCGCTGGCCGATACGCCTCGCCTGCTCGCCGCGCTGGCCACGGCCGGCGTGGTGGACGCGGGGGGTCGCGGGCTGATCCTGCTACTGGAGGCGTTGCTGGCAGTGGTCACCGGGCAGCCGGGCGGGCTGCCAGCTGCTACGACCGAGGTTTACACCCGCCCGGTGCACGCGCCGTACGGGGCTCGGGAGAGCGGTTCCACAGATGGTGATGTCACCGGCCACGAGTACGAAGTGATGTATCTCCTGGAGGGTGCCGACGACGCTGGCGTCTGCACCCTGCGCGCCGACCTCACCCAGCTAGGGGATTGTGTGGCGGTCGTCGGCACCGGCCAGGCCGGGGACCGGCGGGTTGCGGCATTGTGGAATGTGCATGTGCACTGCTCCGATGTCGGTGCCGCGATCGAGGCCGGGCTCCGGGCGGGACGGCCGCACTGCATCACCGTGCTGCGCTTCGCCGATCAGATTGCTGCCCAGGACCGGTGGTGCACCGGCCATGCGGTGCTCGTGGTGGTCACCGGATCCGCGGTGGCCGAACTCTGCCGCCGTGAAGGGGTGACCACTGCGCCGGCCAGCAGCAGCGTCGCCGACCTTGTGACGACCCTTGCGGCCACCCGCGCACGGCATGTCACGGTGCTCACGGAGCCGGGTTTGGCGAGTGCAGCTGAGGTCGCGGCCGCTGCGGTCCAGTCCGCCGGGCAGGAGGTGGTGGTCCTGCTCGCCCCATCCCCGGTACAGGCACTGGCTGCGGTCGCAGTGCACGACGGCAGCCGGCGCCCGGCCGAGGATCGCAGGGCCATGAGCGATGCCGTGACCGCAACCCGATGCGGGGAGCTCACCGTGGCCAGCGATTCACTGGCCGCAGCGGGCGAGCTGGTGGCGCGGATGCTGTCGGTGGGCGGGGAGCTGGTGACCGTGCTGCTCGGCCAGGATGCCCCGGACGGCTTCGCTAACGCGCTGGGTGAGCAGCTGCGCGCAGCGCATCCGGAGGTCGAGACGGTGGTCTATGCCGGTGACGTGCCGGAGCGCGTGCTCTTGGTGGGGGTGGAGTGAGCAGTGGCCGGCATGGACGATGCGCTGGAGAAGGTGATCGACGCGAACACGGCGGCGCTGCTGGCCGAGCAGCTGGATATCCACACCGTCGGTGACCTGCTGCGGCACTACCCGCGCCGCTACGCCGACCAGGGCCAGCTCACCCCGATCGCGCATCTGGAGCCGGGGGAGGACGTCACGGTCGTCGCCGTGATCCGCAAGTGCAGTTCGCGGCAGATGCAGACCAGGAAGGGCACCATCCAGAACATGGTGATCTGGGACGGTTCCCGCGAGTTGAACCTCACGTTCTTCAACCAGCACCACCTGCTGCGCCGGGACTTCACCCCCGGTCGAAGGGCGTTGTTCGCGGGCCGGGTGACGACCTATGGCAAGAAACACACCCCGCAGCTCACCCATCCGAGATATCAGCTGCTCGACGGCGACGCTGACGAGGTCGCCGAGTTCACCCGGCCGCTGCTTCCGGTCTACCCCGCTACCAAGGATCTGACATCCTGGGCGATCCAGCTCTGTATACGGCAGGTCTTCGACCTCCTAGACGAGCCCGACGACCCGCTGCCGCCGTCCCTGCGCAAACAGCACCGGCTGCTGGGGTTAGGGGCGGCGTTGCGAGCTGTGCACCGGTCCGATGAGCGGGCCGAGATCGCCGCCGCGCAGCGCCGGCTGAAGTGGGACGAGGCGATGGCGGTGCAGCTCACCCTCGCCCGGCGCCGCCAGGAGGCGGCCTGCCGTCCCGCCCCGTCCTGCCCGCGCCGGGATGGTGGGCTGGCTGCCGCGTTCGACGCGGCGCTGCCCTTCACGTTGACCGCCGGGCAGCAGCAGGTGGGTGAGCTGCTGGCCGCCGAGCTGGCCGGCGTGCACCCGATGAACCGGCTGCTGCAGGGCGAGGTCGGATCCGGGAAGACCGTGGTGGCCTTGCGCGCGATGCTGCAAGTGGTCGACGCGGGGCGGCAAGCTGTGCTGCTGGCGCCCACGGAGGTGCTCGCCGCGCAGCACGCCCGGTCCCTGCACGACATGCTGGGTGCGCATGGCCGAGCCGGCGAGCTGGGTTCAGCTGAGCAGGCCACCCGGATCGCCCTGCTCACCGGATCGCTGCCGACCCGGGTTCGCAAGCAGGCGTTGCTGGACGCGGCCAGCGGTGCGGCCGGGATTGTGGTCGGCACGCACGCCGTGATCCAGGACCGGGTGTCCTTCGCCGACCTGGGCCTGGTGGTGGTCGATGAGCAGCACCGCTTCGGTGTCGAGCAGCGTGACGCGCTGCGCGCCAGGGCTCTTGACGGCACCAGCCCACATGTGCTGGTGATGACGGCGACACCGATCCCGCGCACCGTGGCGATGACCGTGTATGGCGATCTGGAGGTCTCCGCGCTGCGCGAGCTGCCGTGCGGTCGGTCCCCGATCTCGACCACGGTGGTGCCGGTCGGGGAGAAACCCACCTGGCTGGATCGGGTGTGGCGGCGGATCACCGAGGAGGTCGCGGCCGGCCGGCAGGCTTACGTAGTGTGCCCGCGGATCGGGGGCGCCGACACCGCCGGTGAGGACGCGTCTGGTGACGTCGCTGTTGGCGACGTCTCGGGGGAGCAGGCCGGCGAGGACGGCGGGCGCCCGCCGCTGGCGGTGCTCGAGGTGGCTCCGCAGCTTGCCGAGGGTCCGCTGGCGCAGCTGCGGTTGGGGATACTGCACGGCCGCCTGCCGGGAGACGACAAGGATGCCGTGATGCAATTCTTCACTGCCGGTCAGATCGACGTCCTGGTGGCCACCACCGTCGTCGAGGTCGGCGTGGACGTACCCAATGCCACCGTCATGGTGATCATGGACGCGCACCGGTTCGGAATCAGCCAGCTGCACCAGCTGCGCGGCCGGGTGGGCCGCGGCTCGCATCCCGGACTGTGCCTGCTGGTGACCGACTCGCCCGAGGGCACCACCGCACGGGAACGGCTCGCCGCGGTCGCCGCCACTACTGACGGATTCGAGCTGGCCCGCCTGGACCTGGAGCTGCGTCGGGAGGGCGACGTACTGGGTGCGGTGCAATCCGGTCGCCGCTCCGGGCTCAGGTTGCTGTCACTGTTGCGCGACGAAGACCTGATCGGCCAGGCGCGGGAGGCCGCCCGGCAGCTGGCCGACGCTGATCCTGAACTCAACGGACATCCTCAGCTGGCCCGACTGGCCGCGGATCTGCTGGACGAACAGCGCGCCCAGTTTCTCCACAAGGTGTGACAGTTCTGGCCCAGGTGTGACGGGTACCCGCCGCCCCCTTGTCGGCGGGT
>JBOHFW010000442.1:0-7353 GCA_050699835.1 Pseudonocardiaceae bacterium
GCCAGCAACGTGCCCCACAGAAACAGCGCCGGGCCATCGACGGCGACCGTCCCAGCCAGGGTCACCACGTTGCTCACACCATTGGAGTACAGGTGCATGCCCAGCGCCGCGCCCGCCGCGCCCAGCGTGAGCAGCGTCAAAGCGACCTGGGCCGACCACCGTGCCGAGCGGGCCACGAACGCCTCCACCAGCACGGAGACACAGGCCGCGCCGAGCACCACCAGCATCGGGGCGATCGCCCCATAGTCGACCGAGGGCACCTGCAGTTGCTGAGCCTGCGTGGGAAGTCCCGTCAGCACGTCACGGCCGAGCACCTCAGTTGCCTCCCTGCCCGACGACCGGGTCGGGCAGGCCGACCTCGGTGAGCGTGGCCCCGACCGACGGGTTGATCACGTCCAGCACGGGCTGCGGGAAGAACCCGAGCAGCAAGATCAGTGCCACCAGCGGCACCAGCACCGCGAGCTCACGGATCGACAGGTCGGGGAACCGCGAAGCCGCTGGCGCCGTCGCGGTACCCGGCCCGTCCAACGCCCCCACCACGGCCGCGCCACGCACCGGTCCCTGCATGACCCGCTGGTAAAGCCACAACACATACAGCGCGGCCAGGATGATCCCCGCGGTGGCGATGACCGTGAACACCGGCTGGCGGGGGTAGGAACCGATCAGCACCAGGAACTCTGAGACGAACGAGTTGGTGCCGGGCAGCGCCAGCGAGGACAGCCCAGCGACCAGCATCATCCCGGCCAGCACCGGCGCCAGCTTCGCCACCCCGCCGTAGTCGCTGACCAGCCGGGAGCCACCGCGAGCGATCAACATGCCGATCACGATGAACAGCATCCCGGTGGTGATGCCGTGGTTGACCATGTAGAGCACCGCGCCGGCCTGCGCCTGGGTGGAGAAGGCGAACACCCCCAGCGCGATGAAACCGAAGTGCGCGACCGAGGTGTAGGCCACGAACCGCTTCATGTCGGACTGCCCGACGGCCAGCAGCGCGGCGTAGATGATCCCGGCGATGGCCAGCACCAACACCAGCGGCGCCAGCGCCCGGGAGGCCTCCGGGAACAGCGGCAGGCAATAGCGCAGGAAGCCGTAGATGCCAACCTTGTCCATCACCCCGACCAGCAGCACCCCGGCGCCCACCGGGGCTTCCGCACCGGCATCGGGCAGCCAGGTATGCAACGGCACCAGCGGAGCCTTGATCGCGAAGGCGACGAAGAACCCGAGGAACAGCCAGATCTGGGTGCTTTCCGGGATGCTCCCGGCGATGCGCACCAGCGACGCCCAGTCGAAGGTGCCCTGGCCCAACTCCCGCGAGCTCACCACGAACACACCGATCACGCTGGCCAGCATGACCAGCCCGCCCAGCAGCGAGTACAGGAAGAACTTCACCGCCGCGTACTGCCGTCGCGGCCCGCCGAAGCGACCGATCAGGAAGTACATCGGCACCAGCATGACCTCGAAGAACAGGTAGAACAGGAACACGTCGGTGGCGGCGAAGACGCCGACGAGCATCGACTGGCTGGCCAGCAGCAGGGCGTAGAACCCCGCCGGGGTGCGGCCCTCGGGCAGCTTCTCCGCCCAGGACGAGCCCATCACGATCGGCACCAGCACCGCGATCAGGGCGATCATCACCAGCGCGATGCCGTCCACGCCGAGCGCGAAGCGGGTGCCGAACGCCGGGATCCACGGGGCGGACAGGGCCAGCTGGAGCCGCTCACCGCCGGGCTGGTAAGCCGACCAGGCCCCGATCGCCAGCAGCAGCTCGACCAGCGCGAACGCCATCGCGGTGCCCTTGGCCAGCAGCGGTGCCGAGCGCATCGGGGCGACCACCACACTGCCGATCAACGGCAGCAGCAGCATCGCCAGCAGCACGACCCCGTCACTCATATGTAACTCACCGCCAGCAGCAAGGCAATCACCACAATCCCGCCGCCGAGCATGCCCAGCGCGTAGCTGCGCACGAAACCGGTCTGCAACCGGCGTAGGCGTCCCGACGTGCCACCCAGCAGCGCTGCGGTGCCGTTGACGATCCCGTCGATGCCCTTGTTGTCCACGAACACCAGCGCCCGGGTCAGCCAGATACCGGGTCGCGCGATGATCGTCTCGTTGATCGCGTTGGCGTACAGGTCGGCTCGGGCGGCAGCAACGGGCAGCGAGACCGGTTCGGGTTTGACGACCGGCACTGGGTTGCGACCGATGATCATCCAGGCGGCCAGCGCACCCACCCCGGAGATCAGCACGGTGAACACCGCGACCACCTCAGCCGCGATCGGGGCCTCGGCGTGCACCAGCGCGCCCACCGAGGGCTCCAGCCAGTGCGCCAGCCGCTCGCTCGAGACCAGGAAATACCCGGCGATCAGCGAGCCGATCGCCAGCGGGATCATCGGCACCCACATCACCGGCGGGGACTCATGCGGGTGGTACTCCTTGCCCTCGGCGCTGCGCAAGGTGCGCCAGCGCTCCTCGCCGAAGAACGTCATGAGCATCAGGCGGGTCATGTAGAAGGCGGTGAGCCCGGCGGCGAGCAGCGCGATACCGCCGAGGAGCACCCCCGCCGAGCCGCCCGCGGCGAACGCCGCCTCAATGATCGCGTCCTTGGAGTAGAAGCCGGACAGGAACGGGAACCCGATCAGTGCCAGGTAGCCGGTGCTGAAGATGACGAAGGTGATCGGCAGGTGTTTGGCCAGCCCGCCCATCCGGCGCATGTCGACCTCGTCATGCATCCCATGCATCACCGAGCCCGCACCGAGGAACAGCCCGGCCTTGAAGAAACCGTGGGTGAGCAGGTGCGCAATGCCCAGCGCGTACCCGGCCGGGCCCAGCCCGACGGCCAGGATCATGTACCCGATCTGGCTGACCGTGGAGTAGGCCAGCACCTTCTTAATGTCGTCATAGGCGCAGCCGATGATCGACCCGATCAGCAGTGTGATCACCCCGACCGTCGCGACGGCCAGTCGGCCACTTGCGCTGAGGTCATACAGCGGGTTACAGCGGGCGATCAGGTACACCCCGGCGGTCACCATCGTCGCGGCGTGGATCAGCGCGGAGACCGGGGTAGGACCCTCCATCGCATCGGGCAACCAGGCTTGCAGCGGGAACTGGCCGGACTTGCCGCAGGCCCCCAGCAACAGCAACAGCGTGATGGCCAGCAGGGTCGGCTCGCCGATCTCTCCGGCGCGGGCGAACACCTCGGAGAACTGCACGGTGCCCAGCGAGCGCCAGATCAGGAAGATCGCGATGGCCAGGCCGACGTCGCCGACCCGGTTCATCAGGAACGCCTTCTTCGCCGCCGTCGCGGCACTCGGGCGATCCTGATACCAGCCGATCAGCAGATAGGAGGCCAGGCCCACACCTTCCCACCCGAGGTAGAGGGTGACGAAGTTGTCGGCCAGCACCAGGATGAGCATCGCCGCGACGAACAGGTTGAAGTACCCGAAGAACCGTCGCCGCCCGGGGTCGTGCGCCATGTAGCCGATCGCGTAGAGGTGGATCAGCCCCCCGACCCCGGTGATGAGCAGCACGAACGTCAGCGACAGCGGATCGAGCCGCAGGCCGTAACTGACCTCCAGGGAATTGATCGCGAACCAGGTGCCGGTGGCCAGCTCCTGGGTTCGCTGTGCGGCGTCCAAGCCCAGCGATTCGAAGAAGAGCACCACGCCGTAGACGAAGGCGGTGAGCACCGTCGCGCAGCCCAGCAGGTGGCCCCACGCGTTGGTGCGCCGGCCCCCGGCCAGCAACACCAGCGCACCGAAAGCCGGTAACGCGACGAGGAGCCAGGCGTATTGCGCGGAACCAACGGCGGCAGTCACGGGAGGCAAGACCTCGGTCATGCCGGGTACTCCGTTCGTCGGTATGAACGAGCAAGCCTGTCAGTACGCCAGCGCACCGGCGTAGCACCGGCGACCACGCCGTCACGTCCGTTCAGTTTAGGGTGACGACCCTGGCCACCCAGCATCACCTCACCGTGGCGGGTCGTAGCCAGAACCGGTGGACACCGGCGCCGTCCTCGTCCGCGGTGCTCGGGATCGCGCTACTCGTCCTGGCTGTCGTCGGGTGAGGCGGCCACTCCGAGTGAGCGGACTTGGCTAAGCTTCGGGTATGCGCGCAGTCGTGTTCGAACGCTATGGCGGCCCAGAGGTGCTCGAGTACAAGGAAGTGGCCGATCCCAAGCCAGGCGAGACAGAGGTGCTCGTCGACGTCGAGGCTGCTGGCGTCAACTACATGGACGTCTACCAGCGCAGTGGGCCTGGTGTGTATGCGTTACAGCCGCCGGCGACAGTCGGGCTGGAAGGCGCCGGGACGATCGCCGATACCGGGCAGCGCGTTGCTTGGTCAAGCGTTGTTGGCAGCTACGCCGAGCAAGTGGTCACCTCTCAGGACAGGCTCGTGCCCGTGCCGCAGGGTGTCTCCTTGGAGGTCGCCGCGGCGGCGCTGCTGCAGGGCATGACAGCGCACTACCTCGCCTCGGACTCCTATCCGATCGCTGAGGGCGACTGGGTCCTCGTGCACGCCGCAGCGGGAGGCGTCGGCCTGCTCTTGACCCAGATCGCCAAGCTGCGGGGGGCCCATGTGATTGGTACGACATCGACCGAAGAAAAGGCCGTGCTCGCCAGGCAGGCCGGCGCCGATGAGGTTATTGACTACGAGGGCTTCGCTGAGCGTTCGCGGGCGATCACCCAGGGCGAGGGGGTAGCCGCCGTGTACGACGGCGTGGGGAAGGCAACCTTCCGTGAAGGACTCAACGCCCTCCGACCGACCGGCAGGATGATCCTTTACGGCGCTACCAGTGGCCAGCCCGATCTGTTCGATACCTCAGCGCTGGCCGCGCTCGGCTCGCTCTACCTCCAGCGCCCGTCGGTCCGGACCTACACTCGCACCCCCGGCCTGCTGCGCGACCGGGCGCGGCAGTTGTTCGAGCTGATCGAGAGCGGCAAACTCGACGTCCGGATCGGCTCCCGCTATCCCCTCGAGCAGGCGCATCGGGCACACGAGGACCTGCAGGCTCGCCGGACAACCGGTAAGCTGCTGCTGATTCCGTAGGGGACAGCCTTTCGGATTTCTCTCGTCCTTTATCAAAAAATCTTCGCATTCCTGGCGGCGCTGTATCAGAACCTTGATCACCAGCCTCTGAGGAATGGAGTCGCCAAGGGGTACCTTGTGGACGCTCGAGCCACGGCCCGGCGATCTGGACTCATCAGAGGGGATAATCCATGGTGGTGTCTGCGGATTCGACGAGCACGAACCGGCCAAGCGCGGTCCGCCTTATCTTCGAGTACGACGGTGACGACGCTCGGTTGGTCTTTCAGCAGCGTGTCGATGTCGCCGTCACAGGCTTCGACATCGCTCTGACGTCTTCGCCGGGCCATTACGTTGAGGTCCGGACTTCCGAGGGCCGGGCGCTCACGCGCGTACCGGTGCGGGGCGGGTTTTCCACCAGCGCTGAGGCATTCGGCGAGCCCGAGAGGCCCATCGCCGGGGTGGACCTGAAACGCCCCATAAGCGCCTGCACCGTGGTCGTGCCAGCGCGCGAAGCCGCTGCCCGGGTGTCGCTGCTGCGTGTCGAGTCAGAGCCGGTCTCCTCCGTCGTTGGCGAGCCCGCACCGGCATCCGGCAGCGGACAGCGCACCGTCGAGCTTCTCGACGCCGAACTTGAGAGCTGAGGGGACAGCCATGACGACCTCCGACGGCGCCGTAATCGGCGCGACACAGATCTACGGCAGCGCCCCACGCAACCGTGCATTCACCTTCGTCCTGCTCGGCGATGGTTTCACCGCTGCCGAGCAGCCTGCCTTCGATGCCGCGGCCGCCTCCATGGTGACGGCACTCCTGTCGACGCCGCCATACGACGAGCTCAAACCCGCCATCAACGTCTTCCGCGTGAACGTCAGCTCAACCGACTCCGGGGTGGACGATCCCCTGTCCGCCGGTGGCACGGGCGCGACAGTCCGCACCTACTTCGACTCCTCCTTCGGCAACGACAACGTCCGCTCGCACCTCAGGTGCAACGCGACGACAGCGCTGACCGTCGCCGCCCAGCAAGTACCCGAGTTCTCCGTCGCGACCGTGATCGTCAACTCGACGATCTACGGCGGTTACGGCGTCGGGGGAGTCAGCATGTGCTCGCTTGCACCGGGGGCGTTGGAGATCGCAATTCACCAGATGGGCCACAACGCCTACGGCCTGGCCGACGAATTCGCCTTCTTCCTCGACATCAACGAGCCGGGTCGCGAACACCACCCGGCCGTCGAACCGAGTGAACCCAACATCACCATCAACTCTGACCGCGCCACGCTCAAGTGGGGCTGGGCTGTCGACCCAGCAACCGCCATCCCAACAATGAGCAACCCGGACTGCGCGACCGTGGACCTCCGTCCGAGCCCGGTTCCCACCGGCACGGTCGGCCTTTTCGAGGGCGCTCACTACTACCACTGCGATATTTACCGGCCCGAATACGACTGCATGATGCGCACCATCGGTTCCCCGTTCTGCCGCGTGTGCCGGCAGGTCATCTGGAACCGGATCGGCCCCCTGACCAACCTCCCGGCTCGGACGCGCACACCGATGACAGTCGTGGCGCGCTTTCCCGAGCACCTCGACGTCTTCGCCGTCGCATCCGACGGGCGGACGATGAGCAACTGGTGGGACGTCGAGAGTGGTTGGGCGGGCTGGTTCCAGCTTTCCGGGGGCCTCGCGTCCGCTGGCGGCGCGGGATCATCCGTCACCGCAGTTCACCGCTACGCTCAGCACCTTGACGTGTTCACCGTTGGGCTGGACAACCGCGTCTGGAGCGCGTGGTGGGATGCTGATACCGGCTGGTCTAGGTGGTTCCTCGTCGGTGCTCTGGCGTGCCGGCCAGGCTCCACAGTCAATGTGGTGTCGCGCTACAACGACCATCTCGACCTGTTCACCACGGCCGCGGACGGTCGCATCATGTCGATCTGGTGGGATGCGCGGACCGGCTGGGCCTCAGACTGGTTCCACGTCTCCGGCGGGGTTGCCGCGCCCGGTGCGACGGTAACCGCGGTTGCGCGCTATCCCTTCCACCTCGACCTGTTCACGGTGGGGACCGACAACCGGGTCTACAGCACGTGGTGGGACGAGCGCAGCGGCTGGGCGAAGTGGTTCGCGCTGCCCGGCATCACCTGCCGGCCGGACTCCACGGTCACGGTGGTAGCCCGCCACCCCGACCAGCTCGATCTGTTCACGACCGCCTCCGATGGCCGGATCATGTCGACGTGGTGGAACGCGCGCAGCGGCTGGGCCGCGGACTGGTTCCACGTCTCCGGCGGTGTCGCCTCCCCGGGCTCGGCGGTGACGGCCATCACGCGCTACGACAACCACCTTGACTTATTC
>JBOHFW010000443.1:0-4064 GCA_050699835.1 Pseudonocardiaceae bacterium
CTTCAGCGACCTTGTCGATCTGCCGCTGTTGCGCACCGAGGCCGACCGGTTGACCGAGCGCCGACTGGCCGGTTTGGCTTTGCTGTACACCGCTGAGCTGGCCTGCGGCCATGCCACGGTGATCATCCCCGAACTTGTCGAGCTGGCTGCGCGGCACCCGATGCGGGAACAGCTGCAAGGTTTGTTGATGACCGCGCTGTACCAGTCGGGCCGCCAGGCCGAAGCGCTGGAGGTCTACCAGCGCACTCGAGGCGCCTTGGTGGAACAGCTGGGGCTAGAACCCGGCAGCGAGCTGCAACGGCTGGAGCACGCGATCCTGACCGGCGACCCGCTGCTGGAAGCCCCCAGGGCACCCTCGATCGCGCCAGCGCAACTGCCCGCGGACGTCACCGACTTCACCGGCCGCAAGACTCAGCTCGCCACCCTCACACACCTGACCGCGGCGGCGAATCGCTCCGCGACGGTGCTCGTCGCGATCACGGGCAAGGCTGGGGTCGGCAAGACCACTTTGGCTGTGCATGCTGCGCACCGGCTCCGGGCCCAGTACCCCGATGGGCAACTGTTCGTGAATCTTCGTGGTACCGAGGCCAGCCCGCTGCCAGCAACGGACGTGCTGGCCCGGTTCCTGCGTTCGCTCGGGGTGGACGGCGCGGCCATCCCGGACGACGCAGAGGAACGCGCCGCGTTGTACCGCAGCCGGCTGGCCGACCGGAGGCTGCTCATTCTGCTCGACGATGCGGCGTGCGAAGCCCAGCTGCGGCCGCTGCTGCCGGGCAGCCCCGGCTGCGCGGTACTGGTCACCAGCCGGGCTCGGCTGGCCGGCCTCGGCGGCGCCCGGGTGGTCGACCTGGACGTCCTCGAGCCCGACCAGGCCGTCGAGCTCCTGGCCCGGGTCGCCGGGCCGCAGCGGGTCGCGGCGGAGCCCGCAGCGGCACGAGAGATCGTGCGGCTCTGCGGCTTCTTACCGTTGGCCGTGCGGGTCGCCGGTGCGCGGCTGGGCGCCCGACCACACTGGCCACTGTCCCGCCTCGAAGCTGACCTGACCGACGACCACGCGCGCTTGGACACCTTGCGGCTCGGAGATCTCCAGGTGCGGGCCAGCTTCGCGCTGAGCTACGAGAGCCTGGACGCCATGGCTCGGCGGGCTTTTCGGCTCCTCGGGCTCCTTGAGATCCGCGATTTCGCCCCCTGGGTGACCGCAGCCCTGCTCGACGTTCCCCAAACCAGGGCTGAGGAACTGATGGACACCCTGGTTGATCAGCACCTGCTCGAGGTGGCGGGTCATGATGCGACGGGCCGGTTGCGATACCGCTTCCATGACCTGCTGCGCGTCTATGCCCGTGAGGTGGTCGCCGCCCAGGAACCGGAAGCCAGCCGCCGCGCTGCGTTGGATCGGACGTTCGGGGGCTGGCTGGCGCTAGCCGAGGAAGCCGGGCGGTCTCTGGCCAGTACTGCTTTCGCCAGGACCGTTGACGCCGGGACCTACTGGCGACCCGAGGAGTCGGTGATCAGATCTGTGGTCACCGACCCCGCCGGCTGGTTCCAGACGGAATGGACGGCCCTGACCGGCGCCGTCGAGCAGGCTTACTCGGTCGAGGCAGATCAGCTCGGTTGGGCGCTGGGCGTGCGGCTGGCCAGGATCTTCCTCGTTGGTGGGTACTACGAAGACTGGCGTGGGGTCTGCGAGTGGATGCTTGCCAGCTCCCGGCGAACGGCCCATGGCGGGCGGTGCGGGATGGCACCGCGCAGCCTGGACGAGCTGCACCGGCTCCAGCACCGGCTCGACGAAGCGCTCGAAGGTTTCGAGGCCACCCTCAGGGCGTGCGGCGCCGGGCGCATCGGCGTTCGCCACGGTTCTGGTCAGGACCACGTCGAGGAAACCCTACCTCGCCTGGAACGCTCCCTGACCTACCTGCGCGAGCTCGCTGATCGCCAGACGGATGCCTTAGCGATCAGCCGTATCGGCGCCGCGCATCGTCTGCAAAGGTGTTACGAGAAGGCGACCCGCTGCTTCCAGCAGGTGCTCGACGCGCTTGATGTCTTCTCCGAACCCCTTCGGGGCGTCGCTCTGGTGTCATCCGGAGCAGCGTCACCCGGACCTGTCTCCTCCGGATCCGCACGAGTTATCAGGTTGGCCGCTGTTCAAAGCACTCCGCACGCGGGTTGGTAGCTCTTGAAGAGCGGCCAACGTTGGCTCAGTGCGCGTAGCCTTCGAGCATCTCGGTGACCAGTGCGGCGATCGGTGAGCGCTCCGAGCGGGTGAGGGTGACGTGGGCGAACAGCGGGTGCCCTTTGAGTTTCTCGATCACTGCGGCTACCCCGTCGTGCCGGCCCACCCGCAGGTTGTCGCGCTGCGCGACGTCGTGGGTGAGCACCACCCGGGACCCGGTGCCCAGCCGGGAGAGCACCGTGAGCAGCACGTTGCGCTCCAGGGACTGCGCCTCGTCGACGATCACGAAGGCGTCGTGCAGGGACCTGCCGCGGATGTGGGTCAACGGCATCACCTCGAGCATCCCGCGGTCGATCACCTCGTCGATGATGTTCGGTGAGGCGATCGCGCCGAGGGTGTCGAACACCGCCTGCGCCCAGGGCTGCATCTTCTCGTTCTCGCTGCCCGGCAGGTAGCCCAGCTCCTGGCCGCCCACGGCATAGAGCGGCCGGAAGACGATAACCCGGCGGTGCGCGCCGCGTTCCATCACCGCTTCCAGGCCCGCACACAGCGCCAGCGCCGACTTGCCGGTCCCAGCGCGGCCACCGAGGGAAACGATCCCCACTTCGGGGTCGAGCAGCAGGTCCAGCGCGATGCGCTGCTCAGCGGAGCGGCCCCGCAACCCGAACGCCTCCCGGTCCCCGCGAACCAGCCGGACGCGCTTGTCCGCGGTGATCCGGCCCAGCGCACTCGCCGTCCCCGCGAGCAGCCGCAGACCGGTGTGGCACGGCAGGCTCGCGGCCTCCGGGTGCTCAGCGAGGTCGGCGACACCCGTTTTGTAAAGCTCGTCCAGCACCGCAGACCCGACCTCCACGTCGGTCATCCCGGTCCATCCGGAGGGCACCACATCCTGCGCGCGGTACTCATCGGCGGCCAGCCCAACCGCGCCCGCCCTGACCCGTAGCGGCATGTCCTTGGTGACCAGCGTCACATCGCGACCATCGGCAACCAGATTCAACGCGCAGGCCAGGATCCGGGAATCATTGGTGTCGGTACGGAACCCGGAGGGCAGCACCGTGGGATCACAGTGGTTCAGCTCGACCCGCAGAGTGCCGCCCAACTCCCCGATCGGCACCGGCGCGTCCAGCCGGCCATGGGCCCGCCGCAGATCGTCCAGCAGCCGCAGCGCTTCCCTGGCGAACCAGCCCAGTTCCGAGTGATGCCGCTTGCCTTCCAACTCCCCGATGACCACCAGTGGCAGCACCACCTCGTGTTCGTCGAATCGGCTGAGTGCCCACGGGTCGGACAGCAGCACTGATGTGTCGAGCACGTAGGTGCGGATACCGGGGGCGGTGGAGTGAGGCGAGCGAGAGGCAATCACGGCAACTCCCTGACGTGCGCGGCACCCGCGCCCGCATCTCGGTGGGCCGGCCGGCCTCTGGTTGGTCGCTACCGCAGCGCCCCGTCGGGCTCAGCGGGACCGACCACAAGGGCCGGGTGCCGACCCTCCCGTGCGTGCCGTGAGCGGTGCACCCGCCCGATCGACCTCAGCCACGACCAGGGCCTCCCGTAGCAAGACGCGTCGAGCACGTCCCGCTGCCACCGCACGGTACCCGTGTGTGGCCTCTTGTGGCAGGCATCCACCCAGGTGAATTGATCGTGTCGGATGCGTGAGTAGGAAAGCCCGTGAGCGCGTAACGAGTTGCTCCCCCGTCCTTAACATTCGGCGCGCAGCGCCGAAGGGATCAACGGCTCGTCGAGTAACCGCTGGTAACGCTGGCTCAGCGGCTGTACCGGTGGGCGGGCGTCCAGCCAGGTGCACAGCAGCCGGTATCCCTCGACGTAGGTGCTGGTGTAGGCGCGCCACAGCGGGTCGGCGAGGAAGCGCAGCATCTGCTGGGCCCGCAGTTCGGGG
>JBOHFW010000444.1:0-6058 GCA_050699835.1 Pseudonocardiaceae bacterium
ACCTCGCACCAGGATCCGTCCGGTGCGGACAGCGTTGCGGCTTTGGGGGTTCGGGTCGTGGGATCGAGGGTGTGGCCGTAGCGCAGGTGGCCAGCGCTAGGCAAGTTCAGGCAGGCCAGCAGCCACACCTCGCGGTGGGTGTTCCAGGGTTGGGTGGGTGTTGTGGTGACGCGCTGGTGGCTGGTCTCGGCCTTTGGAGTTCGACTCGGGATGGTGTCGCCCGCATGTCGCATGCCCATGAACGCCGCCCACCGACTGGTGAACCGGCCTTCCAGCCGATCGTGGTGGCGGTGCAGGAGGGCGAGGTTCCCGGCGCCGGCGCCGATCTTGACATCGGCAAGAAGCTTGCCGCCGATAGGGAGTTGTGCTGCCCAGGCCCAGGGGATGCGGGGTACAGAGCAGGTGGCGATAATCCGATCGTAGGGCGCGTGCTCGGGCCAGCCGTCGATGCCATCGCGGGTGGAGAGCTGGGGATGGCACCCAATGCTTGCCAGGCGTGTACTGCCGCGACGAGGTCGACGTCGATGGAGAACACGTGTCGGGCGCCGAGCCGGTGGGAGAGCAGCGCGGCGTTGTAGCCGGTCCCAGTGCCGATCTCCAGCACCCGGTTCCCGTCATGGACATCGAGGGTTTCCAGCATCCGCACCATGAGGTCGGGCTTGGTGCTGGAGGAGATGGCCTTACCACCGTCATCGACCTCCGTCACCAGAGTGGCGGTCGAGTAGGTCAGCGCCAGTCCCGGCCCGTTGGTATCCATCTCATCCCAGGAGCCATCGGACTGCTGCTGGAAGGCGGTGGGCACCAGCAGATGGCGCGGCGTGGCGGCCACAGCGGCCACCCATGCGGGATCGTGAAGGTCACCGGAGTCGATCAGAGTGGCGACCAGCCTAGCGGCGTAGCCGCACCAATCAGTGTCGGTACTGGTCATCGTGTTGCTCTGGTGAGTAGGTCGGCGAGCTGGGCGGTCAAGGGTGCTCCAGTGGCGCGCTCAATAAACCCGTACTGGCCCGTGGGATTGATTTCCAGCAGTACCCATTCCTCCGATGGGGTGATCACAAAATCCAACGCTCCGAATACCAAGCCGAATTCGACCATCAACCGTCGTATCCCGGTGGTGACTTGCTCGGGTGGCTCGACCAGTTCGTAGGACAGGTTATCATAGTCTGTGCGGTAGTCCACGTATGCTTGCTGATTTCCAGCGGTGATCACGGCTGCTGTGAGGTGCTGGCTGATGACAATTACCCGGCATTCCCGTAATTTCGGCACCCATCGCTGGAATAGATGCGTCGTGTGCTCTATTCCGTGCAGATCGCTAAAGTGTTCATTGTCAAGCAACCTGGTGTAGACGTTCTTGCGGACACCTTCCTCCTCGATGGCCATGCCTCCCACAAGCTTGGTTACCGTAGCGCCGCCGGTGGCGAACTTTCGCGCAGCGTCTGGTTCATTGGTGATCAACGTGTCCGGCACAGCCAAACCGGCGGCAGCGGCGCGGACGAGTTGGACCGGTTTGTAGGCAGCGTCCGCGACCCTGCTCGGGTGGTTACACCACAACACCGGCAGTGACGCCAGCACTCCGCCCAGCCCATATTTCGCCTCGACCCGCGCATGGTGCGCTTCGCTCGGGGACAATTCCGGCGGCATCTGGTATGCCTCGGGCGACCGATACCACACCGCGTGCACCCGGTCGAGGTCCAACTTTCCGTGCGGTGCCGTGAGCGCACCGCACCAGCGTGCGTCCTGCAACTTCACCGAGATTTCCACCTGGGTGGGGAACCACGCGGTGTTGAGCCGGAAGACCTCGACGCCGCGTTCGTCCAGCAGGTTTACCATGCGGTCGACGGTGGGGTCGAGGTCTCTGGCCAGAATCAGGACGGTCACGCTGGACTGCCCGAGGTGTCTGGGCAGAAGTCGTATTGCCAGTCCTCGGACTTGCCCTCATCACCGTCCAGGTCAGTGACGGAATCCGCGCTGGGATCGGCGGCGATAATTTCTGTTATCAGACGCCCATCCGGGGTAAGTGCGAGTTGACGGCTGTGGTCGTAGCACCAGGTCCCCACCCGTGGACCACCGCTGTCCATGACCTGTGCGCCCCGCAGGTTCCACGGGCGGATACCAGCGGGGGAGGGAACATCGTGCCCGGCTGGGGCTCCCATTGGCCGCGCTAGCCCGAACTGCGCAGAGTGTGAGGCGATCGGGTCATCGGCGAACCCCACTGGGTCGCGTAGCGCTGGGTCGCGTAGCGCATCAAGCGCTGTTGACATGACGGTCCTCCGTGCGTTGGGTATGTCGCGGCCGACGGGTGAGCCGCCAAGCTTGATTGGCCGCTGCGTCAAACTGTCGTCCTCTCAGGGCTTTTCGTTCGGGCCCCCGCACCGGGAACTTTTCGTCCCCGCCCCAGAGCGCGTCTTTGCACAGCGGTGTCCTGCGACGCAACGCTCACACATCCGAGCGCCGTTACCAGCCCTGGCTACCTGGCATCACCGATCGACCTGGGCATACCCGCGACTTGGGGTTACCGTGGCAGCGGCAGTGATCGGCTACCTTGATCAATGTCTGCGCGACGATCCCGAGGTGGGAAGGGGAAACGTGGCCGCGACGACCCGGACGAGCCAGCGGCTGGCGGGATTCAGCAGGCAGGTGGAGTGCCTGCGGCGGCGGCTCTCTGAGTGGGGTTGGTCCACTGACGAGATCGCCGTCGCCCTCGGCGCGCAGTTCCGGCTTCGTCCCCGGGCTGCGTACCGTTATGCCGCTGGCTTGTCTGGTCAGAAAGCCGCCGATGCCTACAATGCTCGCTTCGGTACCGCTGATCGGCCTGCGCCGATGAGCAAGACGCGCATCAGCGAGTATGAGAACTGGCCGATCGGCCGAAACACCCGCAAGCCTTCCTTGATGGTCCTGGACAACCTCGCTCAGCTGTATGGGACCACTCGTCGGTTGCTCACTGATCATCACGACTGGATGGCCCTGCCCGATTCCGTCCGGCGTGCTCTCCACACCAGCCCAGAATCGGGCCCGCAGCCGGTGCGCGACTCTCCCCTCACGCAGGAGGACCCAGGTGTTAGCCCGCCATGCATCCACGCATCGGGTCGGAGACCGTCTGGACCGTTCGTCTGGGTCTCTCCCGGCGCTTGGACGGCGCAGGCGGAAGGGCATGTGATTATGGCTGCGGCGAACCAAGCAGGTGATCACGCCGGGTGGTCAGGCGCTGGTGATATCGACGAAGCGACCCTCGAACAGCTCCACGACCATGTCGCCCGGCTTGCCCGCGGCTATTTGACCGGACCGATGATTCCGTTGTTCGGTGAACTCGTTGCTGCCCGCAACCGCGCATATGAGTTGTTGGAACGTACCCAGCGGCTATCCCAACGGCGCGAGCTGTACCTGGTCGTGGGCCAGCTCAGCTGCCTGCTCGCCGGTACTAGCTGCGACCTCGGCTACCCGCAAGCCGCCATCGAGCAGGCGAGAGCAGCGTGCACCTATGGCGATCTGATCGGCCACAACAGCCTATGGGCCTACGCGCATGGCCAACTTGCGATGTTCTTCTCCCTCGAAGGGCAGCTACGCCGTTCGCTGCGGCATGCACGGCTAGGTCAACTGCGTGCCGCGCCGGGTAGCCCGGCGCTGCGGTTACGTAGTTTGGAAGCGCTGGCTTGTTCCCGGCTCAGTCTCGTACGTGAAGCCGACGCGGCGCTCGCCGCCGCAGGCGAGGCCCGCGAGCACTCACGCGGTGACGATGATCTTCATGATCGTACCGGAGGGATGTTCACCTCCACACCGGCCAAGCACGCCTACCTGGCCGCGATGACGCACATCCACCTTGGCTTGATGGCCTCGAACGACACCTCTCGGATCGGCGGTATGTCGGCAGCGTCGAAGCCGAACGGCTCGGCGCACGCATCGAGGACTTCCGCGCCACCTCAACACTGGATCGGCTTCCCCACGGATGACCAACCCCCCTCCAATGCCTTCCGTACCTCATCCCAGTCAGTGGTCAGACGAGCTCCTGCGGATACTGCGGACCGCTGGTCTCCTCGACGATCCCGCCTGGCATAAAGCGTTCACGGCGGTCCCTCGCCACCATTTCCTGCCCTACTTCTACAGCGCCATGAGCAACACATGGCACAGACTTGACCCGGACTCCGTCGGTGACGACGCCTGGTGTCGCCTCGCCTACCGTGACCAAACCTGGGTCATGCGGCTCTCCGGCCCGCATAGCCAGCCGGGACACCCAGCAAGCTCCAGCATCCAGCCCAGTCTCGCTGTCCGGATGCTCAACGAACTGGCAGTCACCAACAACAGCCACATTCTGGAGATCGGCACCGGAACCGGCTACCTCACCGCGCTGCTCTGCCACCGCGTCGGCGCAAACAACATCACCAGCATCGATATCGACCCCGAACTGGTCGACTCCGCGGGCAGGCTCCTCGCCGAGCTGGGATACACGCCAACGCTGGTCACCGCCGACGCAATCCTGGGCTACCCGGATCAAGCCCCCTATGACCGTGTCCTCGGTACCGCCGCGGTGGACAGAATCCCGGACAGCTGGATCGACCAGACCCGGCCCGGAGGGCGCATCGTCACGCCACTGCGCAGCACCATCGCCATCATCGACGTCCACGATGATCATCACGCCACCGGGCGGTTCCTGCCGATCGTCGTCAAAGTTCTGCCATTGCGGACTCAAGTCCGAATTCCACTGGCAGGCTCGTCATGTCCCCACATCACCAGCGGCCGGTCTGTCGATCATGGCTCGCTGCCTGTTCGTGCCCTCTACGACGACAACTTCCGGTTTCTCCTCGATATTGCCCTTCCCGGCATCAACGTCGACGAACAGGACCCGCTCGGCGGCCTCGTCGTGCGCGACGCCGACGGCTCGACCGCCCAGATCAGCCCAGCCGGTCAGGCCCGGCAGCTCGGCCCCCGCCGACTGTGCGACGACATCGCCACCATCCACAAGATCTGGCATACCGCGGGAGAGCCCGGCTCGGACCGATACCGGCTCACCATCGACTCCCGCCGCCACACCATCTGGCTCGACGACGGTCGTGAGTGGCATTGGGTGCTATAACACCTACGCACTCACGAGGCCCGGATTTCAGGACAGGCGGAGGGTGCGGGCGGCAAGGACGGCTGCGGCGGCGGACCATGCCAGCAGTACTCCCAGGGCGGCCCACGGGGTGTGGCCGGTGACCAGGGCGGTGTGCAGCCCCTCGGCCAGCGCGCCGGAGGGCAGTGCGGCGGCGATCGCGGACAGCGGACCGGGCAGGGCATGCACGGACAGCACGATGCCGCCCGCCACGACCAGCAGGAGCCACACGGTGTTCGCCACCGCGAGCACCACCTCAGCTCGAAGGGTCCCCCCGAGCAGCACTCCGAGTGCGCCGAACGCGGCCGTCCCAGCGAGGATCAGTAGCGCGGCGGGAACAAGACCGGACGGCGACGGGCGCCAGCCCAGCGCGGCGGCCACCGCCCCGAGCACCACCAGCTGCACCAGCACCACCCCGAGCACCGCGAGCATCCGGCCGGCGACCAGTGACCAGCGTGGCAATGCGGTGGCAGCCAGCCGTTTGAGCACCCCGTAGCGGCGGTCGAAGCCCAGCGCGATGGCCTGCCCGGTGAACGCGGTGGACATCACGGCCAGCGCCAGGATGCGGGGAGTGACACCATCCACCCGCGGAGCAGGCACTGGTACCACGTTGAGCAGGGTGAGCCCCACCAGCAGACCCAGCGGGATGAGCAGGGTGAGCAGCACCTGTTCCCCATTGCGCAAAGTGAGGACGAACTCGGTGCGAGCTTGGGTGAGCAGCATCCGCGACAGCCGGCCCCGGCCCGGCGCGGGCGTGAAGGTGCCAGCAGGAAACTCGGTCACGACCGCAGCTCCCGGCCGGTGAGTTCCAGGAACACGTCCTCCAGGCTGCGCCGGCACACCCGCAGGTCCTCGGCGAACACCCCCTGCTGGGCGCACCACGCCGTCACGGTGGCCATCACCTGCGGGTCGATCAGGCCCTCGACGAGGTACCGGCCGGGGCACGGTTCGCTGGCCCGGCACCCCTCGGGC
>JBOHFW010000445.1:0-2506 GCA_050699835.1 Pseudonocardiaceae bacterium
GTGTGGGGGTTCGTCCCTGAGACCTACCGGGTCGGCGAGCACCGCGCTCCTGGCGCGGGACAGTAGTGGCCGTCCGTATCCGGGTGGTCAGCTGGAACGTCGATTCCCGGCCAACCGGACTCCTCGACGCCAAGTGCGACCTGCTCCGCCACCTGCAACCCGATCTCGCGTTGCTGCAGGAGATCGGCCGCCCGGTCTACCGCGCGCTGATGCCGCACCCCTCAGCCCACGAGCGGTTGCACCGCAAGACCCGGCAGTTCGCCTGGGGCGCGTTGTCCACCGACCTGTGTGTGCCGCGGGCCAGCGAGTTCCGGCTGGGCTGCGCCGTGCTGGGCGCCCCGAGCACCGCGCTACTGGATTCCCGCGTGCTGGACGCGGCACCGTTCGACGTCCGTGAGCCGGTGCGGCCTGGGTTCCTCTGGCGGACAGTGACGGCCCAGGTGGCTCTGTCCACCGGCGACCTGCTGACCGTGTGCAGCTTCCACGGCCGCCAGCCCACCGGCCAGCCCGCCGTGTCGCTACAGCGGGCGTTTCATACCGGTATCGCCAAGTGGCTCGCCGGTGTGCCCGGTCCGATCATCTTCGGCATCGACGCCGGCCCAGCTCTGCCGGAAGGCGCGGACCCACTGCTCGGTCCCGGAGAAGTCCACCACCTCAACCCCGCGCTGAGCGCCGACAACGACCACCTGTGGACCACCGCCGACCTTGAGGTCCTTGAGGTCCAGCGCCTGGCTGAGGAGGCTATGGCCGCAGGCAGCGACCACACCCTCCTGCTCGCCGACCTGGCACTATCCGCCCCGTAGGCGCGCACAGGCCGGGTTGCGCGAAGACCCTGGCACTGCCCCGACACCAAACATTCAGGTGGGCGACATTTTACCCGTTTTGTCCGTTTGTACGTCCGTGGCCGCGTGCAAACCACACGGGCAGCTTGCGCCTGAGCGTGAGGGTTCGCTTCGTCGCAGAGAAGACCGTCAGCAGCTCGGCGCGGCCGCTACGGACCACACCTGAGTAGACCTGTCAGACTTCCCGCAGGCTGCTACGTCAGTCGGTACTCCCGGTCGCCGAAGTCCGCCACGACCCGAAGGCTTCCGCCGAGGGCGCGCACGTACGCACGCAGGGTGGAGAGGGTGACCACATCGAGCTCGCCCCGTTCGATAGCCGATACGCGGGGCTGGCGGACACCCATGACGTGGGCGACCTCCTCCTGGGTGCGGTCTTGCTCGGCGCGAACCTGAGCCAGGTGCCAGGCGCGGACGTGGTCATCAGTCACGTCACGGGCGTGGACCATGTCCTCGTTGGTGAGTTCCAGTTCACTCAGCAGCTCACCAACATCGTCGTATGCGTGCCACCCTGCGGCAGTTCTCCTCGTCATCGCCCTCACTCGTCCTCGTCATTCAGCGCAGCCAGGTGCTCGGTGTAGCGGGCCTCCGCACGCGGGATTGCCACCTCGTACCAGCCTCGCCAGTTTCTGGACTTGTCGCCGGCCACCAGCAGAACCATCTGTCTGGCAGGATCGAAAATGAACAAGATCCTGACCTCGGTCTCGCCTGTACTGGCAGGTCGCAGCTCCTTCAGGTGGTGCAGCTGGCTGCCCTTGATCCGATCCACCAGCGGCCGTCCCTCGTCCGGACCGCGACCGTCGATCACGTGCTGGATCGCCTGTCCGATGAGGGCCGCCGTCAGCCGGTCGGTCTTGCGGATCTCCTGCAGCCACTCCCACACCTCGGGATGGATCACCAACAGCCACCTGACCACCAGGCTAATATAACGAATGCATTATGTCGACGGCCGCTGTTGTGGCCGACGCGCGTTGACGGCCGGCAGAGCTGCGTGGCCTCGCGCGGGGTCGATCTCAACCGACCTGCGGCCAGTCCAAGATCTGGGGCTGTCGTACTGGGTGGCATGAGTCATCGACCGAGCGTGAACGTCCTGTCATGCCGCCGAGCGTGTGGAACGCACGACCATGCCGATGAGCGTGCGGCTATCTGACCGCTCACAATCTTTGGCGTTCTTGTTTCGTCCGGTGCCGGTGGCTACGCCGTATTGGCGAGGCCGATCAAGTGGCCCTGGGGTCCGTGACGTAGCCAACCACGAGGTCCGTTCCCGGGGCCCGGTATCGCTTACTTCTCAGCTGCGTGGTCATGCGGCAGGTATTCCCGGCAGAGGTTTGCCTTGCGGATTCGCTGCATGCGGTCGCTGTGCGCCGGCTGAGGCAGGATAGGGAAGACCTGGTGCGTGACGAGGGAGAGGACTGACCGCGATGAGCAGGGCCTATGGCTACACCTCTTATGGCGGTCCTGAGACCGAGACCTGGTTCGATCGGCCGCAGCCGGTGCCGGGTCCCAGCGAGCTGGTGATCAGGGTCAAGGCTGCCGGGGTCAACCCTGTCGATTACAAGATTCGCGGCGGTGCGATGGCTAACCCGCAGGCCACACCGGGCTTTCCCCTGGTGCTGGGCGTCGAGGCGGCCGGTGTCGTGGTAGCAGTCGGCTCCGATGTCGAGGGA
>JBOHFW010000446.1:0-9483 GCA_050699835.1 Pseudonocardiaceae bacterium
CCGTGAGCCTCACCGTCGTCGGTCTGGACGGTGCCGCGCTGCCCCCCGGTGCGGTCCAGGCGCTGGCTGGCGCGCAGGTCGTGGTCGGCGCACCGCACCAGCTTGCCGCCGTGGCGGTTCCCGCTGAGGCCGCCGTCCTCGGGCCCGCGGAACTTGACGAATTGTCAAGCGACGCTCCTACGGTGGTGCTAGCCAGCGGTGATCCGGGGTTCTTCGGCATCGTCCGGGCTCTACGGGAACGCGGTCTACGGCCGGTGGTATTGCCAGCCCGCTCCAGCGTGGCGCGGGCCTTCGCGCTGCTGGGCCGACCTTGGGACGACGTGGCCGTCGTCTCGGCGCACGGCAGATCCCTGCGCAGCGCACTCAACGTGTGCCGGGCACATCCCGCGGTCGCCGTGCTGACGGGTCCGGGGGCGGGGGCGGTGGAGATCGCCGCCGGATTGGTGGGCTGGCACCGCAGCGTGCTCGTCGCCGAGAACCTCGGAGGCCCACACGAGCGGGTGAGACGCTTCGATGGGCAGGTCAGCGATCCCCATGTGGTGTTGTGCCTGGCCAATGAGGACGCCGTGCCCGCCCGGGGCTGGATCACCGGCGGTGAGCCGGTACCACCCGCGGCCGGCTGGGCGCTGGACGAAGCGGAATTCTCCCATCGCGCCGGGATGATCACCAAATCGGAGATTCGGGCGCTGGCCTTGGCCCGGTTGGCCCCCGGACCGGGGCGGTTGGTGTGGGATCTGGGCGCCGGGTCGGGCTCGGTCGGGATCGAATGCGCCCGGCTCGGGGCCGCCGTCATCGCCGTCGAGCGGGATCCTGGGCAGTGCACCCGGTTGGTGGCCAACGCCTACGCCCACGGTGTGGACGTCCGGATGGTCGAGGGATCGGCCCCGGCCGCCCTGGATGGGCTCCCGGAACCCGACGCGGTGTTCGTCGGCGGGGGAGGCCCGGAGGTGGTGCGAGCCGCGGCGCAGGCCTCGACCCGCGTCGTCGTCGCGCTGGCCACTCTGGACCGGGTCGCGCCCTGCCACGCAGCGCTGCGGGAGGCGGGTCACCACGTCGACGGCGTCCAACTGGCGGCCTCGAGGTTCGCCGAGCTACCCGACGGCACCGTGCGGCTGGCCGCCACCAACCCCGTGCTGCTGCTGTGGGGTCGGCGTTGAGCCTGGTGGTGGGGCTCGGGTCGTCCCGTGGGGTGCGCCCGGCGGCGGTGTGGTCGGCGCTGCGGCTGGCCGTGCCGAACCTGACGGCGATCACCGCGTTCGGCACCATTGACCGACGCAGCGACGAGCCGGGGTTGCTGGCCGTGATCCGCGAACTCGGCGCGCCGCTGTACTGCTACCCGGCCGCTGAGCTCGACGCGGTCGACGTGCCGCATCCCAGCGAATCGGTCCGTGACCACGTCGGCACCCGCAGCGTTGCTGAGGCCGCCGCGCTGCTCGCGGCCCACGACCTCGGCGGGGGAGAGTTGATCGTGCCCAAACTGCGCGGCGAGCACGTCACCGTCGCGGTCGTTGCGCTGCACCCCCTCTCGATCAGCTCAGCATGCACCGCGTGCGGCGGGTGCTTGCGGACCTGCCCCGAGCACGCGCTCCGTGCCGCCCCAGCCCGCCCGGTGGTCATCGCGGCGCGCTGCACCTCATGCGGTGAGTGCGTGGAGATCTGCCCCACCGACGCGATCACCCTGCGTGACGAACGTGACTCAACGTCACCGCGCTGATCGCCTTCATGATCTGAGAACGCAGTGACAACTCCGGAGAAAGCGTTTTATCTATCGGTACGTCCGCTCGCGCTCTCGAGCACTGAAAGGACCTTGATGACCCCGCCACCACCGTCCGTTGAACAGCTCAGCCGCGCACTGACGGCCGTCGGCCACCTGATCACCGGGATTCGACCCGAGCAGTGGTCGGGGGCGACCCCGTGCACCGACTGGACCGTGCGCGAGCTGGTCAACCATCTGGTCGGCGTGAACCTGGTATTCGTCGCCCTCTTGAGTGACCAGGCCCCGCCCGAGCGCGGCGCCGACCACCTCGGAGATGACCCTGCCGGCGTTTACCACGACTCCGGGGTGGCGGTACAGGTTGCGTTCGATCAGCCCGGAGTCCTCGAGCGGACGTACCACGGACCTCTCGGGGCTGCGACTGGCGCGGAGCGGCTGCACGTGCGCATCGCTGATCTTCTGGCCCACGGCTGGGATCTCGCTCAGGCGACTGGCCAACCCGCGGAGCTGCCTGAAGACCTGGCCGAGCAGGCATTGGCTTTCGTTCGAATCCAGCTCTCCACGCAGTCGCGAACCGGCCGATTCGGCCCTGCCCAGCCCGTCGCGGACGATGCACCCGCGATCGATCAGCTCGTCGCTTTCCTCGGTCGCCCCGTCAGCCCAGGCTGGTAACCACTCAACCCGCCCTTGTAGCGGGCACTATTCAACGCGATCAGCTGGGACAAGCGGCCGGGCAGGTCTAGTAGTAGTGCGGTGCCTGGTAGGGGATCCGCAACGGGGACAAAGGCAGACTGCGCGCGTGACGATGCCGCAGCGCCTGCCGCAGCTTCTGGAAGCTCCCGTGCTGCTGCGCGCGTTCACCTACGAGGACGTTCCCTTAATCCAGGAGGTTTCGGCCGACCCACTCATTCCGCTGTACGTGTACTCGCTGCTGCCCTCCGACTGGCCGTAAAACCATTCCTCTCCTGGAAAACGGCAATCGGCATCCAAGGCGTCGGCGAGCGACCGTTGGAAGTCGTCATCGCAGAGTCTGGCGATCGCAACGCGCTAGGCCAGGACGCCGCCAGCAGCCGCAACCAACCACGTGTGACGCGAACTCACGTCCACCGGAGCCGCCGTGGCGACCAGAACGATCACCAGAGACATTGAAATAGCTGGTAGAGGCCATGGTCAGCACGGATGGGGTGTCTTGCAAGCGGTAGGTTCGGGGTTCGAGTCCCCGCGTCGGCTCCGCCCAAATTTTCTCGTACCTCACCAGCGCTGGATCCACCCAGGAGCAAGAGAATCCGCTGTCTGGCACCGGTGGTTGTCATGCGCAGGCGACGAGCCCCGTTCCCACCGGGTATGTGCCCGTCGGAGATGGTTCATCGCCCTCCACCGAGCAGATCCGATTGATCACCTCCGCTATCCTGGGCCGCCATATGCCCAAAGCAGCCGTGTCCTGGCCGCGCTCAAACGCGATGGCTGGACCGAGACCCGTCGTCGCGGGTCACATCGTGTGCTCGTGAAGGACGATCGGCAGCGCGTCTGGGCCTACCATGAAGGCGTTGACCTAGGTGGGCCGGCGATGGCTCGGATCGCCAAAGACTACGGCTACACCCTTGATGAGCTGCGCAAGCTATAGGACGATGATCATATGAGCATAACGCTGCGGGCCGAGTTCTTCTTCGACGAGGAGGCGAACAACTGGCACTACCGGGTGCCGGCCCTGCACATCAACGGCGGTGGCAGCGTGACCAGGGAAGACGCCGAGCAGGAGTGCATGGAGGCGATCGCGTTCGCCCTGGAAGGTGACCCGAGAGAGTACGACAGCGACACTCAGGCGATCGCCCTCCAAGTGTCCGTCGACCCCGCCGCCTGACCCATCATCGCAACGAAGTGAGGCCAGGGCTCTGCTGCGTGACACGACTTATGACGCGAACTCACGTCCGCCGGAGCCACTGTGGTCATCACGATCACTGTAGACATTGAAGTCGCTGGTAGCCGCCATGGTCAACGTGGATGGGGAGTCTTGTAAGCAGATGATCAAAGGCTTCTACGACGTTCCTCGGATGGCGAGCTTTTATGTAGAGCGACTCTTGTCTTGCTGCTGTCGCCAGTAAATCGTAGACGCAGCCACGAGGTTAACATTGTTGCGAGGGTGGCGAATAAGGCTAGCCATTTTCCTGACGATAGCCAGGGTACGAACGAGAGAGCGGGGCTGCCACCAAGGTTGGTACGAACAACAAGCACAACGATGAGAGTGCTCTAGACACCGCCCTCGTGAACTCGACGCCACCGACGTTTCTGCTCACCGGAAACGTCGGCACTGTCGAGTTCACGACGTTGAACGCCGGGAGCGGCGGAAAGGAGGCTGCTCGTCAGGCCAGCCATAGCGTCAACTGTTCGGTGATCTTGCTGAGTGTGTCGTCGGTGGCAGTGCTGATCATCCTCCCGAACCGTTGGGTGGATACCGCCCGCACCGCTTCGCACATCGCCCAACTGGCTCGGTTCAGGCCACCGTCGTCAGCGACGGCAATGTGGTGCGGGAATCCGCGCTCGCGAGTGGTCAACGGTACAACGATGACCTGCCGGATCGGCAAGGCGTTGAACCGGTCGCGGGAGACCACGATGCAAGGCCGGGTGCCGCGCTGCTCGTTGGCTACCGTGGGGTCCAGCGCCACCGGCCAGATCTGACCGCGCGCCACCCTCACCGGTTGTACTCCGGCCACTCCTCCGCCGCTGTGGTGTCGGGCTCGTCGGCGGTCACCTCGGCCAGCTCACCGAGGTAGTCTCGCCAGCCCTCCGGGTCTTCACGCTGCAGCCGCTCGTAGGCACTCTCGATCTCGCTCCAGCGCTGCTCGGCTTCGAGCCGTCGGGACTCGGTGTCCAGTAACGCGCTCATCGTGGTGCCCCGGGCCCGGGCAATGCCGGCCAGCCGGTCCCGCACTACGCGGTCAACCTTGATCGTCGTTGTGCGCATACCCTGAAGTATACCGCTGCTGGGTACCGGTTGGTCTACGTGCAGGGCATTCCTGTCCGGGGGGCACTGCTTTGACCTGATCCGAGTGCAGGAGGGCCCCGCCGAGCGCAGTGATCGCGTCTGCGCAGCCGTGTGGCATCAGTACCAGGTGCACGGTGCGGGCGGTGTGCCCGGTGATACCGGGCAGGTAGCGCAGGAGCACTAGGGGCCGGACGTCGGTCACCGCAGCATGACTAGCGCTTGGCTGATGTCGTTTCTCGCGCTCATCGCGGCGTCCTGCGGTGCACGGGGTGTGACGGGACTAACCCACCGATGATGGTGTCCCGGAGTCGGCATGGCGAACGATGCGGCGGGCGTACACAGTGCTGTCCGCCACCGGCCATGCTTGCTGTTCTCGCGGCCTCCTGCGCGAGTGCGGCTGCGTTGATGTTTTCCGTCATCGCGGCCATGGCATGCCTCCGGTGATCACCAACAACCTGCCAAGGCGGGAAGGTGGTTGGTCATCGGGTGGAACACGGCGGGACCGGGGGCCGTCGGGGGAGTGCTCCCCGGCCCCGCCGTGATGGGATTCCGGCCGTCCCGCCTTGCAAAATTCGTGGGGCGGAAGCGGGAGTGGGACGGCCGGGGTCTGCGATGGTTCAGTGCGCGGATCGGTCATGATCCTGCGCAGCACGTGGGTGTCACGGAGATCAATCTGAGCCGTCACCGCCGGGTCAGATCGGGCAGGCGGACTCGCGGCATCTCGTGAGGGCCCGCTGTCTTCTCTTACCTCGTTCGCTAGGTGGGACAGCGACGATGTCCCTGCCCTGTGCCGTTGGGACGCAGGCCCACCCTAAGATCGAGCTGCAGTGTGAGCCTGCCAGCGTCTTACCTGACGCCCTGAGGGCCTGGCGGCAGGTGTCGGGGTGACCGCGGGTCCAGCCGAAGTGTGCCACGTTGTCCGCCAATTGCTGCAGAGTCCAACCAGCCTCATATCGCAACTGGCGAAGCCGGGGGCGCCCGGCGGTCGTCTGGGCGGTCACAGCCAGGGCGCTCCCTCCCCGCTCGCTTCGTTCGGTTGCCGGTGCCAAGGAAACGGCAAATGAGGCGAGAAAGGGTGCAGCGGGGTACTGCCCGCATAAGAGTGCGGATGGGGTCCGCGGGCTAGGACTTTTGTGCGGGTTGGCCGCTGGCGGGGGTCAGCACCCAGGCGGGGTCAAAGGCGGCGATGACGTCGCCTCCGGTACCGGATTGGACCGCGGCTGGCCGACCGGCGTGGCCGGTCTGGATGTCGACGAACCTCACCCCGGCCGCGGCGAGCATGTCTAAATTGCGTTGCCAGGCGGGATGGGACCAGAGCCGGTTGTTGACCGTCGGCGCGATGGTTAACGGGGTCCGAGAGGCGAGGGTTTCACACAGTAGACCGGCGGCGTAGTTATCCATGATCCCGGCGGCGAGCTTGTTCACCGTGTTGAACGTGGCCGGACATACGACGACCTGTGCCGGTGGCGGAAACCGTTTAGCCTGCCCAGGTCGCCGCTGCTCCACCAGGACCGCAAACCCTGTGACCTTCTCGACGTGAGTGGCATCTACCCAGTTCATCGCCGAGGACGTAGCCACCACTCGGACCATCCATCCGGCCTCGACCGCCCGCGCTGCAATGTCATGGCAACGGGCGGCCAACGGCGCTCCGCACACCACGAGTGCAAGGTGTTCAGGCACCGGTGGCCTAATCCAGCACGCCAGCGCGTACCGACAAGTCATGCAGAACGCTGCTCGGCCGGCGTGCCCGAGCCAGTATCTCCCGCACCAGGTCGCCAACCTTTGCGTAGTACCGAATCACTTCCGGCGCGCAGCGTTCCGCTTCGAGCAGATGCAGTGTCGCCTCGGCGTCGCGCTTGCGCTGCGCCTGTGCCCAGGCCAGATCCAGGTAGATCCGCGCGCGGCGGCTGCGCAGACACTCCGCCATCCTGGTCGGATCAACATCCGCGGCAACCCGCAGCGCTTCGCCTGGGTCCCCCAACTCGGCTGCGACCGACACCCGGTGAATCCCGACGTTCGTCGGGCCGAACGCGGTCCATGCGTGGTTGGCGTCCTCGCCAAGCAACTCAGCAAGACGCTCAGCCGCGTCCAGGCGCGCCCACGCCTCGCTCCGATCAGTGCGACGCGCGGCGGCCACCGCCGCGATCAACCACAACGCACCAGCGACCGAAGCCAGCGTCGGCGTCTCCGTCGTCGCCGATCCGTGGATCTTCTCGGCCATACTCACGGCCAGCTGCTCCGCCTGGTCGGTGTGGTCCTCGCGAAGCAGCGCACACACGACCTGGTAGGCGGCCATTCCCCGAGCACTGAGGGAATCGGCCTCCACCGCGATCGTCGCTGCCCGATCTGCCGCGACCACGGCAAGATCGGTCACGCCGAGCTTGGTGAGCAGCTTTGCAGCACCGACATAAGCCGACACATAGGTACACAGCGCATCACGCCGCTCATCAACAGCGGCCATCCGCGGAATCCCGTCGATCAGCGTGATCAGGCTCGGGAGCTGACGGATCAGGGTCTCGTACCGGGCAGCCTGGTAGTCCTGATGGAGCATGGCGACCTGGACGCTCAGTTCCTGGAGTGGCGGCATGCTGGGAGCATCGACTCCGACCAGGTGGTCGTAACTGGTTATGATCTGCCGGACCACATCAAGACCCTGAGCAACCGCCCCGCCGTTCGGGGCGAGCTGCCATGGCCGCCCGATCAACGACTCAACATCAACGTGCAGGATTCGCGCTATATCGAGCAGTACAGATAACCGATCCACCGACCGGATACCACGCTCGACCTGCGAGAGCCACGACACCGACCTGCCGATCAGACCGGCCAGAGCCACCTGACTCAGCCCGCGTCGGCGCCGATACACCGCAATGCGTTCACCCGTTCCCGCCGAAAGCACTCAGCAAGTGTCGCATTTGCCCCCAGCTGCCTGAACTCAGTGGTTGGCACTCGAACCACCGCGGTGTCAGTCCTCCGCATCGATTGCCCGCGCGTACAGCGTCGGTAACCGCCGTGACGAGGTGCTGACGATCCTCGCCGACGCCAAACGGGACGCGCCGGAACAGATCCGGTACCACTTCATCAGTCGGCAACTCGCCCTTCGTTGGATTCGCCAGCAGCGCGGCAAGCCGAGTTGCCACCTCGCCGACCTAGCGAAACGGCTACACGTCGTCTGACCGCCTACCCGTGGGTATCTTCGGTATGGCCGAGGACCCTCCGACCGCAGCCGTGTCTACCTCGCCGTTCGCGTGCTGTTCCGCAACGGCGAGGGGGGTGTCCTGCTCGTCCAGCCCACCTACAAGGACTACTCGGATATCGTGACTGGACTTGCCTCAAACGCGCCGTTGCGGCTCGATCTGTGGGTCCAGTTCTTCCTCGGCCACGGGTGCGCGGTGCTCGACGTGGACTACCGGGGTAGCAGCGGCTACGGTCGCGCCTACCGCAACGCGCTACGCGGCCACTGGGGTGTACTGGACGTGTCCGACTGCGTCGATGCCGTCCAGGCGCTCGGACAAAACGGGTCTCTAGATCTGACCCGCGTCGTCATCAGCGGCGCGAGCGCGGGTGGCTACACCGCGTTGCGGGCCGCGACGAATACCAGGAGGTTCCGGGCGGCTACCGTACGGTCCGCCATCGTTGACCCCGCCGGATGGCGCAGCGCCGCACCGAAATTCCAATCCCATCATGCCGACCTTCTCCTGGGTCCAACCGGCACCTGGCAGGACCGGTCCCTGCTCCGTACCGGTATCACCGCCCGCTGTCCCATCCTCGCCTTCCACGGCGACCAGGACACGATCACGCCACTTTGCCAAGTCCGGGAGTTTGTCGCGGCGCTCGGTGAACAGGTATCGCTCGTGGTCTACCCCGATGAGGGTCACGGACTGAGCCGACCTACAAACATCGAACACGCGATCTACGCCGAGCTAGCGCACTACCGCGCAGCGCTGGACAACTAAGTTCACAGTGCCCAGTTCAGTGGCTGGGCCGGCTCGTAGCGGCAGGTTGTCCCGGTGATCACCGATCGGTCGAGGTGCGCGCCGAGCGCGGGTAGCACGGCCTCGATGCGCTGGATCGCCCCCCGCAGCCGGGCGGTGACCGCCTTGCGGGCCCGTTCGGTGGTGCTGGTCCCGAGCGTTCGCGACCGCCCGGCGAGTCCGCTCGCTCGGCCCAGCTCCGCGATCAGAGCAGCACGTTGAGCATCGAGCTGCTGGGCGCGCCCCAGGTCGTGGTCGGCCTGCGCGGTGGCCAGGTCCTCGTCGAGCTCGGCGAGGCGGCGCCGGTAGGTGGCCCGGGCTGTGGCGTCCAGCAGAGGGCCGCCAGGCGCGTCGTGGTGGCCTGCGCCGGCCAGCTCCAGCACGTGCACGTCGGTGCCGGGTCGGGCCAGCAGCACCGCGAGATCGGCGAGCCCCTTGAGATCAGGCAGGTACGCCGAGCAACCCTGGTAGCGGACCCGCCACAGCTGGCCATCGCGGCGCAGCTCCGCGTCGGCGTCGCTGGGCGCTTCGGACGACCGCGCGCCTGCCGAGGTCCCCAACTGCGCGGCCACACCGTGCAGGCCCATCTCGGCGGCCAGGAGGGCGGCTCGCTCAGCGTGATCCGCAGCGCTCCCGAGCGCAGCGAGCTCGAGGCTGGTCTCCGCTTCCCATGCCCGGGCGCCGAGCCGCCGGTGCACAGCCAGCGCGTGGTCCAGCCAGCGCTGGGCGTCCGCGGTCCGGCCCAGGGCGCCGGCCAGGATGCCGGCCCAGTGCGCGTTGCTGCCCATGAAGCAGACCAGCGCACCGTTGACCCC
>JBOHFW010000447.1:0-4679 GCA_050699835.1 Pseudonocardiaceae bacterium
TGACCAAGTCAGAGCACGTCTGCTCCGACTTGCCGGAGCTGGACCAGAGGGACGATCCGCGGGGCGGAGCCGCGGCGTGGGCGCTACTGGCCGTGACTGCGGCTCTGATTGTCGGCATTATTGCCGCGGTGATCTGGATCTGGTAGTTACCATCCTCGAGCCACCCACATCGCGGTCAGGATGATGCTCGCAACCAGAACCATGCCCACTGCCAGCAGTGCCCACGTAACGGCCCCGCCCTGCGGATCGCCCGTCCTGTCCAGTTCCGGCAGTTCAGACACGACGTTCCCCGACTCAATCATCACTCCTCCTCGGCGGCCGCTTCGAGCAGAATCTGGGTACGACCGCGAAAGCTGGCCAAACGCTATACCCCCAGTCAAGTCTGTGTTCCGGTGGCTACCCGAGCTTGATGTCCGGCGTTACGGCGACCACAAGATTCGATTGACCACCACCGCCAAACAGGTGTTCCGTGGAACACCTGTTTGGCGGTGGTGGTCCGCGCCGTCGGATGCGGGCTGTTGTGCTGGGGTTCGATCAGCCGCCGAAAGTCTGGGTCCAGTAGAGCTTGCCCGAAGCGCTACGGGCCACCGAAAGGCCGGTGTCCGTGAACGCGCAATTCAGCATGCTGGCGCGGTGTCCCGCGCTGGTCGACCAGAATTTCACCGCAGCCTGGGCACTCTGGAACTGTGCGATGTTCTCGGCCCATCTCGAATAGCCTCGACCGCTGAGCCGGTTACGCGGAGTACTGCCGTTGGCTCCGGCATGTCCCAATTTGTTGCGAGCAGCCTGGTCTCTGCTTTGCTGTTCGGCTGGAGCCTGCAGTTTCGGCACGGCCCGCAGGACGGCGCATCCCGCCTTGACTCGTTTCTCATTGACCAATGTGAGTGCCTGGCTCGCGGAGGCTTTGGTGTCCATTGCGGAGACGGTGGGTGCGGCAATGATAAGCCCAGCGTTCGCCACGATAATAGGGACAACCAGTGCTAAACCACGCTTCCAGGTACTTCTGATCATTCGTGCACTCCTTGTAGTCCCCTGATGCCGGGCCTTCCCCTTGTCCTGAAAACGAGGGTGCGGGCGGCTGGACGCGGCGAGGTGCGGGGTTAGTCGCCGTGGAGCAGAGCGGCGAGTTCGGTGCGGCAGCGCTCGCGGTAACGCTGCGCAGCCTGATCGGCCTGATCCAGCAGGCCAGCCAGGAGCAGTCCCCGGGCCCAGGACAACCCGACGACAGCCGCTTGGTGCAGCCCGGTCTCGAATGAATCGGCCCGCCCGGTCAGCGGCCAGGTGGCGGCCACACTGAAAGGGGAGGGATCACCACTATCAGCCGAAAAGAGCTAACTCTCAGGGCGACGGTAGGCACGCCCCGTCAACTCTTGGGCCCAGACTCCAGCTCGGATTTGAGGCGACGCAAGGTTTCCCGCATACCTTCCCGGTTAACCTCCGGGCGTATGGTCGAAGACGGACCGGTGAAGATCCGCCCTAGCGCCCTGGACCCGCGAGTACGTTTGTCGAGCCAGTACTCGGTGACCGCGGTGCCACCCTCGGTAGGAGCGAGCCGGTACCCCCAGCGCGCTACCGGCAACCCGAGCGCTGTCACGTCAAACGCGAACTCCGCCCCCGGATCTGCTACGCGCACCTGGCAGCCGCTGAACCAGACGTAGGGGCCGCGCCTGTTGAATCCGATGAACCGGGATGGCCTGCCGTTCTCTCTACGCCAGATCCACACCGCGAAACACTCGGGGCTCCAGCGAGCCATCCGGCGTACGTCCGTCACTGCGGCGAAAACCTCAGCCGGCGGCACGGCAACCACAATATGTTCTTCTACTCCGGTCATGTCCTTCCTCTCCCATCACCATGCTCCACTCACCTGAATGAGGATGCGCACTGCGGCGGGGCGATGCGAGTAATCGACTACTCGGATCGGTCCGGGTCTCGGTTAGCGGGACTCTATCAGTCGGACTCGGCCGGGGTGACTTTGCGGACGTAGAGCAGGATGTCGCCCTTCTCCACCGCGTCGACCTCGGGAGCGTCCACCCGGCACAGCCGACCCTCTCGGACCACCCCGAGCACGATGTCGGACAGGTGCCGGGGCGAGCCGCCGACCTCGGCGGGCTCCACCGGTCGTTGCGCAATGGCCAGCCCGGTGTCCGGAGTAAGCAGGTCCTCGACCAGGTCAACCACTGCCGGCGCCATGGTGGCCATACCGAGCAGGCGACCCGCAGTCTCGGAGGACACCACTACCGAGTCGGCGCCGGACTGCCGCAGCAGGTGCACGTTCTCCCGCTCGCGCACCGCGGCCACGATGTGTGCCTTCGGCGCCAGTTGCCGGGCGGTGAGCGCGACCAGCACCGCGGCGTCGTCCCGGTTGGTGGCGATCACCACCGCTCGGGCCCGGGGCACGCCGGCCAGACGCAGCGCGTCGGAGTGGGTCCCGTTGCCGTTCACGGTGACCAGGCCGCGCGCGTTGGCGGCCTCCAGCGCGCTGGGGTCGGTGTCCACGACGACCACGGGAGTGGACTTCTCCTCGTCACCGAGTATCGAGCTCACCGCCGAACGGCCCTTGGTGCCGTAACCGATGACGACGACGTGATCGCGCACCTTGCGCCTCCAGCGTTGGATCTTCAGCGTCTGCCGGGATCTCTCGGTGAGCACTTCCAGGGTGGTCCCGACCAGCACGATGAGGAACAGCACCCGCAGCGGGGTGATGACCAGGACGTTCACCAACCGGGCGGGTTCGCTGACCGGCGTGATGTCGCCGTAGCCGGTGGTGGACAGCGATACCGTCGCGTAGTAGACGCAGTCCAGCAAGGTCAGGCCGTCTTCGTTGACATCGCGGTAGCCATTGCGGCCGAGGTAAACCAGCAGCACCGTGATGGTGAGCGCCAAGGCGGCACCGATGACCCGGCGTCCGATGGACGCAGCTGGGCTTCGGCGGCTCTCCGGGATCCGGAGCACACCCACCAACGCGTGGTCCGGGTGGTCGGTGAGGCGATCGACAGTGCCCCGGGCGATTCGCCTCATCAACACTCAGGTAACTCGGTACTCACGAAGCCGGAGCATAATCGCAGCACGTCAACCCGCGCTCTGCTCACCGCCCACTATCGCGGCCAGCTTCGCCTCGGCGAGATCCCGCTCCACGTCCAGGCATTTCCGCGATCAGCTCGTCGGCCAGACCTCGGATTCGGTGCGCGCGCGCTCAAGTCTGCGCTGGCCGGCGTGCACGGGTGGGCGTCAGCATGGGTTGAGCTGGTGGCGGGTCAGCGCCCACCCTGTGGACACCGCCGCATAGCACGGACCGCCATTGTCAGCCGAAAGTAACACCTTAGGGGGCATTTTTTACCTGCGGCTAACCAAGCTCGGGCCGGGCGGTAACCCCCCGCTCCGTAGCGTCTGTTACATGACGGCGCAACTGACCCCCGCGTCTGGCCGCGACAGTGACATCCCCCGACCGCGGACTGGCAGCTACAGCATTGTGATCTCGGACGGCATCAGCGGCGTGCGTCCGCGACCGGGTGAGTCCGACCCCTCCCGAATGCTGTCCGGGGTGTTGATGCTCGTGATCGCGACCATCATCGTGGCGTTGACGCTGGTGTGGTGGTTGGCCTGAGAGCGCCCAGATTCTGAGAACCCACACACTGATCAAGTAGACAGCGGCGTGGCGGCTCCCCCGGTACTGGTTGTTTCAGAGCCGCTGCGACTGGCGGCCGCCAGCGGCGCGGCGATGTCCTCCAGCGACTGGTTCTCGGCCGCGACTGCGAAGACAACTGCGACAAGCCCGCCGGCGATCATGACGCAAGCGCCGAGCAGGTATCCGAGGAACAGCTGGAACGGTTGCGAACCGTCGCCAATGAGCGCGCCGTAGATGACCGGACCGAGCGCACCGACGCTCTGCGCGATGGCGAAGAACACCGCGATCGCCTTTGCCCGCACCTCGAGCGGGAAGATCTCGCTGACCGTGAGATAGGCGGAGCTGGCACCCGCCGAAGCGAAGAAGAAGATCACGCACCAGGAGATCGTCTGGGTGGTCGCGGTGAGCGACCCGGCGTTGAACAGGAAGGCGCTGACGCCGAGCAGCACCCCGGAAGTGAGGTACGTGCCGGCGATCATCGTCTTTCGGCCGATCGTGTCGAAGAAGCGCCCGATGGCCAGCGGTCCGATCAAGTTACCGGCCGCGAAAACGATGAGAAATAGCGGCGCCGACGTCGATGCCACACCATAAAATTTCCCGAGTACCAGCGTGTAGGTGAAGAAGATAGCGTTGTAGAGGAAGGACTGGCTGATCATCAACGATGCGCCGAGCACCGCCCGGTTCGGATACTCGCGAAACAGTACCCGGGTGAGCGCGAGATAGCCGATATCCTTAGTGGGCCGCAGGTCGATCGCTTTGTTCTCATCAACCGGAGGCAGCGTCGTCCCGGACTGCTCCACTTCGCGCTCGATGCGGGAGATAGATTCCTCGGCGGCCCGCTCGCGACCGTTCATGACCTGCCATCGGGGACTTTCCGGCAGGTTGCGCCGCACCAGCAGGATCACCAGGCCCAGCACCGGACCGAGGAGGAAGCCGATCCGCCAGCCGATGCTCGGATCCAGCACGTTGAGCAGGATGTAAGTCCCGAGGGTACCGAGGATCGCGCCCGCCCAGTAGGTGCCCATCACGGCGATGTCAACCCGCCCTCGGTAAC
>JBOHFW010000448.1:0-12217 GCA_050699835.1 Pseudonocardiaceae bacterium
GTGCTGAGCCCAGCCGGACCAGCTCTTCGCGGTTGGCCGTCGAGAGGTCGACATCACCGGGGCGCCCTCGCTGGCCCGCCGTGCCGCCATGTTCCCCCTGGCTACTCATGGCTACTCATGCCCTCGCTCCGATCCAGAGCGTGACGCCCACCAGTGCCGCGATCCCGACAATCCATGAGATCAGACCCTCGGAGACCGGCCCCCAGCCGCCGAGTGGGTAGCCACCCGGGTTATTGCGGTTCTCTGTGATCGACTCCAGGTAGGCGATGATGTCGCGCTTCTCCTCCGGGGTGATCTGCCGGTCGGAGAACCGGGGCATGCTCTGCGGTCCGCTGATCATCGCTGCATAGATCTGCTGGGGATTCACGTCCTTGATCGCAGGTGCGTACTTGCCGGAGGACAGTGCGATACCGCGTCCGGTGAACTGGTGGCAGGACGCGCAGTTGAGCCGGAACAGCTCGCCTCCCCGGGCCGGGTCACCGCCCGCGAGGCTCTCCTCGGGCACCACTGGCCCGCCACCGTTGGCCTGCACGAAGGCGCCGAGCGCGTCGATCTCCTCCGGGTTGAATTTGACCGGTTTTTCGGCGATCTGTGCTTCTTGACGTGCTGCGGGCATCCGCCCGGTGGAGACCTGGAAGTACACGGCGGCCTCGCCGACACCGATCAGACTTGGCCCGCGGTCCTGCACGCCCTGCAGGTTCGAGCCGTGGCAGCTGATGCAGGAGTTGTTGTAGAGCTGCTCGCCTTGGCGCACCAGGGCCGGATCGGCCTGGGCGTGTGCGGTCTGCGGCTGGGGGGCAAACACCACATAGAGCCCGCCGGCGGCCAGCAAGGCCAGGGCGAGTGCGAGCATTCCCGACAATCGACGACGCAGGCGGCTGCGTCGGTGCGGTCCCTGCCGCGGTCCCGATAGCCCCCGTAGTCCCGATGACCAGAATCCCGATGATCTGGTTGGACTGGATCTGTTGGCGCCCGATTGGGCGTCGGGTGTGGTGCTGGTCATCGGTCTCGGCTACCCCGCTGTCGTGTTCGGCGTTCGATGCTCAGTGTTCGGGCCGGACCAGGGCGCGCCCGCAGCGACCCCGGCACCGGTAACTAGGGCAAGAAGTAGATGGTGGCGAATAGACCGATCCATACGACGTCGACGAAGTGCCAGTAGTACGACACGACGATGGCGGCGGTCGCTTGGGCCGGGGTGAACTTGCTCAGCTTGGTCCGAAGAATGAGGATGACGAACGCGATCAGCCCGCCGGTTACGTGTAAGCCATGAAATCCGGTGGTGAGGTAGAAGACGGTGCCGTAGGCACCTGAGGGGATCGTGACACCCTCGTGGACGAGATTGCGGTACTCGTTGGCCTGCCCTAGGACGAACAACGTCCCCATGATCAGGGTGATCGTGTACCAGAGCCGCAGGCCGAACACGTCGCCCTGTTCGGCCTTGAAGACCCCCCATTGGCAGGTGAACGACGAGGACACCAGAATGATCGTGACGACCAGCGCATAGGGCTTGTCAAGGTGGATCGGCTGCCCAGTCTCGGCGAGGATGGGTGGCCACGGACCGTCGTTCTGAGCCTTCACTGTGAAGAACATCGCGAATAGGCCGGCGAAGAACATCAGCTCACTGGACAACCACACGATGGTGCCGACGCTGACCATGTTGGGTCTGTTCAGCGAGTGCACCCGTTGGCTGATAGAGGGCCCTGCCAGGCTGGACGAGGTCACACTGAGCATTATGGCCAAAGGTGCCACAGCTGACTGGACCGGGGCCGACCGAATGCCGTCACGTGTGACGATCCGATCCTGGTGATCACCTACGTTGTTATGTGCGGGGCAGGATGGTAGCACGCACATAGCCAGGCCACGCCGCCTGAGGGCGTCGGGTGATGGCCCGTATACCATCAACTTGGCCATCTGCCGTGGCCGTCGGGGACCAGAAAGCAGCGAAGACGGACAGGTGCACAAGCACAGCCGACCTAGGACAGCGAAGGCCTCGAACACCCGATGAACGCCACCAGTGATGCCGCCACGGTGCTGGTCTTCAGTCACCGCCCGGAGGTGCGTGAGGCCATCATCAACGCTGTCGGGCGGCGTCCTGCGCAGGATGTCGGCCGTTTGCAGTATGTCGAGGCCAGCACGATCGCTGAGGTGCTGGGCGCGATGGACGCCGGTGGTGTGAATCTGGCCATCCTGGACGGAGAGGCGCAGCCCACCGGAGGGATGGGATTGTCTCGGCAGATCAAGAACGAGATAGCGAAGTGTCCGCCGGTGATTGTGTCTGTGCAGCGCCGGGACGATCGCTGGCTGGCAGTCTGGTCGCAGGCCGACGCGGTGATCGTGCATCCGCTGGATCCGTTGGCTGCCGCCGAGACCGTGGCCGAGGTGCTGCGCTCGCACCGGTCACCCGCAGCGAAGGGCTGAGGTCGCAGCATGGTCGCGCCGACACAGGCACGTCGCTGGCCAACACTGCTTGGCCAGTTGATCGCCGGCATGGATTTGGATGCCCAGGACACGACCTGGGCGATGGATCAGGTGATGTCCGGGCAGGCCACCCCCGCGCAGGTGGCAGCGTTCATGGTGGCGCTGCGGGTGAAAGGCGAGACGTCGGCGGAGATCGCCGGTTTGGCGGTTGGCATGCTGTCGCACGCATCTCGGGTTCAGCTGTCCCAGCGCGCGGTCGATGTGGTCGGCACCGGGGGTGATCAAGCGCACACCGTCAACATCTCCACGATGGCCGCGCTGGTGACCGCCGCTGCGGGTGCACCGGTGGTCAAGCACGGCAACCGCGCGGCGTCCTCCCAATGCGGCGCCGCGGATGTGCTCGAGGCGCTCGGTGTGGCAATCGACCTTGGCCCGGAGCAGGTGGCGCGGTGCGTCGCCGAGGTCGGAATCGGATTCTGCTTCGCGCCGGTATTCCACCCCGCGATGCGGCACGCGGCCGGGGTGCGCCGGGAGATCGGGATATCCACGGCATTCAACTTCCTCGGGCCCTTGACCAATCCAGCGCAACCGGACACTGCGCTCGTGGGATGTGCGGATCTGCGGATGGCTCCGGTGATCGCCCAGGTACTCGCTGGCCGTGGGGCCAGTGCACTGGTGGTCCGCGGTGATGACGGCCTTGACGAGATCACTACCACGACCACCACCTCGATGTGGGTGGTCGACGCCGGCGTGGTGCGCCGTGATCGGTTGGACCCGACGGCACTGGGTGTGCCAGTGGGCCGCCGGGAAGACCTGCGCGGTGGAGATGCGGCAGCCAATGCCGATGCGGTGCGGCGCCTGCTTGCCGGGGACCCCGGTCCGGTGCGCGACGCCGTGCTCCTCAACGCCGCTGCGGCGCTGCTGGCGTACCACGGCCTGGCCGGTGGATCGCTGGATGATTTCTCAGAAATGACACAACGTGCCGCGGAAGCCGTCGATTCTGGTGCTGCGGCCGCGCTACTGGAGCGCTGGACGAGCCTGACCAACGAGCTGTCAGCAACACAGCGCCGACCAGTTGGTGGCTCTTCAAGTACTGCCAACTCCGCTGGCGAAGGTCCTTAACCGCAGCCAACTTGCCAATCGGTGAGGTTTGGGACCGATGGGTTGGCAGCTGTTAACAGCCACTCAGCATGGGGTTGGCAGTACTTGAAGGGCTACCAAAAATGATGACTCTGAGTAATTTCGCGCTAGGCTATGCCGCTTTTGTGTGGGGTTGTGGCTTCGTTGGAGTGAAGGTTCGCGTCCATGTGGCCTAGTGCCCCGTTGTTTCGTATGCGCGGGATGATCTCCCGTTATCAGTCGCCCCTGGCGGATGTTGGCGTCCGAGAATAGGAGATGGCCGCGGGTGGTGTCCCATCGTCACAACCGCGTGCTTCGCGGCGTGGCGGCTGGCGTGGCCTTCGCTGCCGTGCTTAGCATGCCATTAGCGACTGCGGTCGCCGATCCAGCCCCTGCCCCATCGCCCGATACGGCTGAAACCGTCGCCCAGGTTCGTGCATTGAGCCATCAGGCCGAGGTGATCACCGAGCAGTGGAAGCTGGCCAGTGACCGGCTACTCGCCCGTCAGGCCGATGCGGATCGGGCACGTCGCGACGTAGCAGCCGCGACCGCCACGGCTGACCAGGCCCGCGCGGCCCAGAGCGAATTCCGCGCCCAAGTGGATCGGCTGACCAGCGCAACCTTCGAGGGCATTCGTATCAGCAGCCTGACCGCGATGCTGATCAGCGACTCGCCGCAGCAATTTATGGACCAGATGGCGGCGCTGGAGGTACTGGCGGTCAGCAACAGAACAGCGCTGGACAAGCTCGCGGCCGCCGTTGCCCAAACTGAGCAAGCGGAGCTCGCCGCCACCGACGCCGAGACGCGGGCGGCCGTCGCTGAGCTCGACGCTGCCCGGATTGCTGGCGACGTGGCCAAGTCCCGGGAGGAGATGACCCGGCAGATCATCCTGGTGCAGGAGCGCCTCGGTCGGCTCACCGCTGACGAGTTCGCCCACTACGCCTCCGAAGGATTCACTGACTACCCGATCGACATGGTCGGTGACACCCTCGGGATCCGGGCCTTGCGGGCCGCGTTGACCCGGCAGGGCGCACCGTATATCTGGGGTGCCGAAGGTCCGGGCACCTTCGATTGCTCAGGTCTGGTGCTGTGGGCCTACCGTCAGATCGGGGTCGGCCTCCCACGGGTAGCTTTCGACCAGGCCAGGGTGGGTACGCCGGTTCTCGCGGGCCTGTTACCGGGTGACCTTATCGCGCTGTACTCGCCGGTGAGCCACATCGGCATCTACGTCGGCAACGGGCTTTACCTTCACGCGCCGCAGAGCGGCGATGTTGTCAAGGTCGCCAGAGTCCCGTGGCGCGATGTCACAGCCGTCCGCCGGATCGGCTGAATTTCTCCTCTCGTCTCGCAAAGTTTGTCGGAGCAGCTCGGATCCTGGCAGTCCGCAGAATGTCGGTGTTGCGGTCTACCGTCCGACATGACGAGATCACGAGCGAGAGGGAGGCCGACATGATTGTGGACTGCGACCGGTGTGAGGTACGCGGTACCTCCTGTCAGGACTGCGTCATCACTGTCCTGCTCGGTGCGCCGCCCGGCGGCATCGATTTGGACGGCACGGAGCGCTGGGCGCTGGGCGCCTTGGCCGAAGCTGGCGTGGTGCCCCGTCTGCAGCTGGTGGATCGCCTCGCGAGCGTTGAGCGGTCTGCGGATGACGATGAGCGGTCTCGACGGCACGTTGGCTGATCTGTAGAACCGAACACTGCTTTCGGCATAGTGACGTCCTATCGCGCCCAGTCGCCGTCTTGCCTTTTCGTCGGCGCGTCGGTGGTGACAGTGTCGGTAGCCTTTCGTAATCTTCCCGCGACTTGTAGACCTCCCAGACGGGTGGCGACGCAGGTCACAGCCGAATCGGCTGCATCCTGGAGCCGAGCCGGGGATACACGTTTTCTTGGGTGAATCCGGGTGGGCAGTCATGCCCACCCGGTAGGACCTGCGTCGGCTTCAGGCCCGAACCTGTCAGTTGAACCCGGTAGGCGGTCCAAGGGAAGAGGAGACAGCTGCGACGTGTCGTCGCCTCATCTGAAGCCCGATGTTCTGGGGTCCGTTGGTCTGAGACGCGGTGTTGTCAGACGCGGTGTTGTCAGACGCGGTGTCTCGGTGGCCATCATTGCCGCGACCGTGAGTCTTCTGGCGAGCCTGATGCCCGCCACAGCCACCGCCGACCCCGCATTGCCCGAAGACAGCCGAACTGCGCTGCAGCAGCTTGCCGAGCTGAATCACCAGGCTGAGGTGCTCACTGAGAAGTGGCACTACGCCCGTGACCAGTTGACCGTCCGCCGCGCTGACCTGGATCGAGCCAGAGAAGATGCCAACGGCGCGGCCGCCGCCGCAGATCGCGCTCGGGAAGTTCAGGGCCAATACCGCGGGCACGTCGATCGGCTGACTAGTGCGTCATTCCAGGGCGCACGCCTGTCCCGGTTGTCAGCTCTGCTGGTCAGTGACTCGCCACAGGATTTCCTGGACCAGATGTCGGCCCTGGACATGCTCGCGGTGGACAGCAAGAACGCATTGGATCGGCTCACCGGGGCCTTAGCACAGGCTCTGCAGGCCGAGCGATCAGCCAACGATGCAGCGGTGCGGGCAGGCCAGGCCGAGCGCGAGGCCGCGCGGCTCGAAGGTGAGCTGACCCGGTCCCGCGCCGCCATGGACCGTCAAATCCAGGTGGTCACCGCGCGCCTGGCGCAGCTGAACCGCCAGACGCGGGCCGCCTACCTTTCCGGCGGTACCGCTCGTTTCCCGATCAACCTGGTGGGCACCGGCGTCGCCGTGCAAGCTGCGCGGGTAGCGCTGGGCAAGCAGGGCTCGGCCTACGTGTGGGGCGGTGAGGGTCCGCGCACCTTCGACTGCTCGGGCCTGGTGAAGTGGTCATTCGAGCAGGCCGGTCTGCCCGGTCTGCCGCACTCATCCCAGGAGCAGGCGCGGATGGGCCGCAGCGTCAGCCAGTCCCAGCTGCGCATTGGCGACCTCATTGCGCTGTACTCTCCGATCAGCCACATCGGCATCTACATCGGTGAGGGCCTCTATGTCAACGCACCACAGCCCGGTGACGTCGTGAAGGTTGTCCCAGTGCCGTGGCGCCATGTCACCGCGATGAGTCGGATTGTCTGAGCCCACCGGCTACCCGGTCTCGTCACCGCGATCGGAAGGTGCCATCTCAGGCGCGTTCAGGCGCCAATACTCCGGTGGCGGCACGGATCATGTCGGATTGGTGCCACGCGTCCTACTGGTGAGCAATGATTTCCCGCCGCGGCCGGGGGGAATCCAGGCATACCTGCACCAACTGGCCATGACGCTGCCGGAAAGCGCGATCGTCGTCTACGCACCGGACTGGCCGGGAGCAAAGGCATTCGACGCCGGATTGCCGTTCCCGGTCATCCGGCATCCCGGCACCCTCATGCTCCCCACGCCGCCGGTGCTGCGGCGGGCCATCGGGCTGCTGCGCGAGCTGCGGTGCGACACCGTGTGGTTCGGCGCCGCTGCCCCGCTGGCCCTGCTCGGTCCCGCATTGCGCCGTGCCGGAGTGTGGCGAGTGGTAGCCAGCAGTCACGGGCATGAGGTGGGCTGGTCGATGGTGCCTCCCGGCCGGGTGGCGCTTCGCCGGATCGGCGCGGATGCCGACGTCGTCACCGCTGTGAGCCATTACACCCGCCGCCGGATCGCCTCAGCGTTCGGTCCCCGGGCCGCCCTCGAACTCCTTCCACCTGGCGTGGACTGCCGGGTCTTCCGCCCGGACCCCGGCGCGCGGGCCGAGATTCGGCGACGCCACCGGCTGGGGGAGGCCCCGGTGGTGCTGTGCGTGTCCCGGCTGGTGGCCCGCAAAGGGCAGGACATGCTGGTGCGGGCGTTACCCATGGTCCGGCGCCGGGTGCCGGGAGCAACTCTGCTGCTCGTCGGAGACGGGCCCCAGCTGGAGGCGTTGCACCGGCTGGCGGAATCGTGTGATGTCGCCGACGCCGTGGTATGCACCGGGCCGGTGCCGTGGTCCGAACTTCCTGGCTATTACGCCGCGGGCGACGTCTTCGCGATGCCCTGCCGAACCCGCGGCTGCGGACTGGACGTCGAGGGGCTCGGTCTGGTGTTTCTCGAGGCCGCGGCGACGGGTCTGCCGGTGGTGGTTGGTGACGCCGGCGGGGCGCGGGAGACTGTCTGCCCAGGGGAGACCGGTGAATTGGTGAATGGTCGCGATGTGGCGGCGGTGACCAACGCCCTGGTGACCCTGCTCGCCGATCCCGAGCGCGCCGCAGCGATGGGCCGGCGCGGGCGAGGGTGGATGCTGCAGGGCTGGGACTGGTCCCGTCGAGCAGATCGGCTAGCCGCCTTGCTCGGCAGTGCGTAACCGGGTGTCAGACCCCGATCGGCCCCCGATCGGCGTTCACGAAGCGTAGAGAGCCTCGATCTCGGCGGCGAATTCCTTGACCACGACCGCACGCTTGATCTTGAGGCTCGGGGTGAGCTTGCCATTGTCCTCGGTGAAGTCGACCGGCAAGATCCGGAACTTGCGGATCGTCTCGGCCTTCGAAACCGCCTTATTGGCGTCGTCCACCGCGCGTTGCACCTCGGCGCGCAGATCATCGTCATCGATCAGATCGGCGGCAGAGTTACCGGGCGATTTGCGGTGTTCGGCGCACCACGCCGGTAGCGCGTCGGCGTCGATGGTGATCAGCGCGGCGACGAAAGGTTGCTGGTCGCCCACCACCATGCACTGGCTGATCAGCCGATGGGCGCGGATCCGGTCTTCCAAAGTGGCCGGGGAGACGTTCTTGCCGCCCGCCGTAACGATGATCTCCTTCTTGCGTCCGGTGATCCGCAGGAAGCCGCCGTCGTCCAACTCTCCCAGATCGCCGGTGTGCAGCCAGCCATCGACGATCGCCTCCCTGGTGGCCTGCTCGTCGCGCCAGTACCGGCGCAGCACACCGGGGCTCTTGATCAGCACCTCGCCATCGTCATCGATCCTGATCGACACACCGGGTAGCGGCCGACCGACGGTACCGATCTTGACGTGTTTCTCGGTGTTCACCGTGGCGGGTGCGCTGGTCTCGGTCAGCCCATAGCCTTCGAACACCGATATCCCGACGCCTCGGAAGAAGTGCCCGAGCCGCTCACCCAGCGGGGCGCCACCGGACACCGCCGCGATACACCGGCTGCCGAGCACCGCGCGGAGCTTGGAGTAGACCAGCTGGTCGAACACCGCGTGTTTGGCCCGCAAGGCCAGCCTCGCCCCACCGGCGTCGTGCGCGCGGCTCCACTCGACGGCGGTGGCAACGGCGATATCGAAGATGCGGCCCTTGCCCTCGGCATGTGCCTTCTGTCTGGCCGAGTCGTACACCTTCTCAAATATGCGAGGCACCGCCAGCACGAACGTGGGCCGAAACTCAGCTAGCTCAGTGACCAGATTCTTGACATCGGAACTGTGCCCGAGCGTGATCCGCTTATATACACAACAGGTCTGGATGATCCGAGCGAGCACGTGCGCCAGCGGCAGGAACAGCAGCACCGAGTTGTCCGACTGCATCAGATCGGGGAACTCTCCCGTCGCCGAGCGCGTCACGCCGAGCAGGTTGCGGTGGGTGATTTCGCAGCCTTTGGGTCGTCCGGTGGTGCCTGAGGTATAGATCAGCGTCGCCAGGTCCTCCGCACCTATCCCGCCGGCGCGCTCTCGTGCGGCATCGGCGGAGATCTCGGCGCCCCGTGTGGTCAGCTCCTCGATCGCGGCGACCGGGTCGCCAACTGACTGGATCTGCCAGATCAGGGCTGGCGAGCCCAGCCGATCGGCCAAGATCTGGACCATCTCACGGTGCGCGGGCGTCTCGACCACAATTGCCTTTGCGTTGGAGTCTGACAGAATCCACTCCACCTGCTCCGGGGAGGACGTCTCGTAAATCGGCACCGTCGATCCGCCAGCGGCCCAGATCGCGTAATCCAGCAACGTCCACTCGTAGCGGGTCTTGGACAGCAGCGCGATCCGGTCCCCGCGTTCGATGCCCGCCGCGATGAAGCCCTTGGCTACCCCGAGCACCTGATCTGCGAACTCCCTTGCCGTGACATCTATCCAGCCGCCGTCGACCCGGCGGCGGAAGCAGACGCTGCTGGCGAAGCGCTCGGCGTTGGCCCACACCGCGTCAGTGAGGTTCTCCTGGTCATCCACCCTGGTGGTGGCGGGAACCGTAAACTCCCGCACGGGTACCTCCGCAGCTCGCTGTCGCTTCGAGTACTGGCTGGAAACGTATCGCGAGCCGGGTTTGGTCCAACAGCCCTGCCGCGTGACGACATGGACACCGCGCTGAAAGAGCTCAAGCGCCGGGTGGAATTCCGCGCCTGATGCTGCCAGCCTGTTACCGGCCGCCCAGCCGACACCTACAGCTGTGCTCCGTCGTCGGATCCATCTGGTGGCGGATCGGGCCGCAGGCCGATCACCAGCCAACCGACGCCAGCGGTGAGCGCGAGCAGGCCCAGCGGCATTGCTGCGCGCTCGCCCAGATTCAGCACGTTCGGTCCGACCAGCAACACCACTCCGACGGCGAGCATGAGCACGCCGCCCATTGTCCGTGGGCGTGGTATCGGGAGCGGTGGCGGTTCCGGCGGGTCGAAGTGGTCCGTTACGCGCTCCTGCTCTTCGGGATCGGGGTAAGTCAACGGGCGACACCACTCTCCGTGCTCATGGGTTCGCTGCTGGGCTTGACAGTACTGGGTCCCCGGGAGAATGCCCGCAGTAGCAAACCAGGGGCGCGCAGCGATGTGTACAGAGGGTGGCACGAGGGGGGACCTTGTTGTGCCCCGGACACAGCGCTCCGTAGGCTAGGTGATGCTGCGGCCCCGCGAGGGCAAGGGAGGAACGGTAGGCGGTGTTCTACTGGCTGCTCAAGCACCTGCTGCTAGGCCCGGTGATGAAACTGACATGTCGTCCTCAGGTTCGAGGTGCCGAGCATATTCCCAAACGCGGTGGCGCCATTCTGGCGAGTAACCACCTCGCGGTCGCCGACTCGTTCTTCTTGCCGCTGATGATCCGTCGACGGCTTACGTTCTTGGCCAAGCGGGAGTACTTCACCACACCGGGATTGCGGGGGTGGCTTAAGCGGCAGTTCTTCAGCGCCGCCGGCCAGGTCCCCATTGACCGTTCCAGCGGGTCTGCCGCACAGGCCGCCCTCGACACCGGAGTGCGGTTGCTGAATGCTGGTAAATTGCTCGGAATCTATCCGGAAGGTACCCGGTCCCCGGACGGCCGGTTGTACAAGGGCAAGACTGGTGTTGCCCGGATGGCGTTGGAGGCCGGCGTTCCGGTGATCCCGGTTGTCATGGTGGGCACCGACAAAGTCAGTCCTGCCGGCACCAAGATGTGGCGGCCGCATCCGGTAGAGATTCGATTCGGCGCGCCGCTAGATTTCACTCGTTACGCGGGTCTGGCGGGCGACCGGTTCGTCGAGCGGTCCATGGTCGACGAGATCATGTACTCGTTGATGGACCTCTCCGGCCAGGAGTATGTCGACATCTACGCGACGTCGGTGAAGGAGCGAGAGGCGGCGCCGCCTCGACTGACCATCAAGGCTCCCTAACTCCAATCGCGCTGGCTCCAATCATCGCGCCAGATCCCCTCCGCGCTAGGGCTGGCGGACAGATCGACTCAGCCGCTGGAGACTACAATGGCTTCTCCCAGCTCAGAGAGGGTGAGGGTCAGCCTACGTGCGGTTCTTCTATGACTGCGAGTTCATCGAGGACGGCGTCACCATCGAGCTGATCTCCATCGGCGTAGTGGATGAACAGGGTGGCGAGTACTACGCGGTGTCCACTGAGTTCGATCCGCAGCGGGCCGGCGACTGGGTCCGATCGCACGTACTGCCCAAGCTGCCATCGCCCGCCGATCGGGCATGGCGCAGTCGGGCGGAGATCCGTGACACGCTGTTGAAGTTTCTCACGGCCTCCGGCGAACGGGTGGAGCTGTGGGCCTGGTTCGCTGCCTACGACCACGTCGCGCTTGCCCAGCTGTGGGGTCCGATGCCGGCGTTACCCAAGGTGCTCCCTCGGTTCACTCGGGACCTGCGGCAGCGCTGGGAGGACGCCGGCAAGCCGCCATTGCCCCCGCCACCCGGTGACGCCCATGACGCGGTGGCCGACGCCCGATACAACCTCACCCGGTGGCGGGCGATCGAGCAACATCGCATGGCGCAGCATCCTCGGCCCCGATGACCTGTATCAATTCGGCTCGTGAAACCCTCTGATCCGTCAGTTCGGTACATCAGTGGAAGGCGAATCGACATGCGCATTGGCGTACTCACGGGGGGCGGTGACTGCCCCGGGCTCAACGCGGTGATCCGGGCGGTCGTCTGCAAGGGCATCGAAGTCTACGGGCACGAGATCATCGGATTCCGGGACGGCTGGCGGGGTCCGATGCAGGGCCTGATCCAGCCGCTCGGGCTGCCGGACGTAGAGCACATCCTCCCGCTCGGCGGCACCATTCTGCGCACCTCGCGAACCAACCCCTACCGCGACGGCGGTGCTGAGCAGGTCAAGCGGACCCTCGCCGAGCACGGTGTGAACGCCCTGATCGCCATCGGCGGCGAGGACACCCTCGGGGTGGCCAGCCGGCTGAGCGAAGACGGGCTCTTCGTCGTGGGGGTTCCCAAGACCATCGACAACGACCTGAGTGCTACCGACTACACCTTCGGCTTCGACACCGCGGTGCACA
>JBOHFW010000449.1:0-8137 GCA_050699835.1 Pseudonocardiaceae bacterium
TTCTCGGCCAGCGCCCGCACGGTCTCCCGCACCGCATCGTGCTCCTCGTTCACCACTCGTCCTCCCCACGCGCGTTCTGGGGGCAGACTGCGCTAATTGGGCACCGGTTTACCGCAGTCTGCATCCAGAACGCGGGTCAGGGCAGCGTCTTTGTTCAAGACCTGTCGGGCTAGGTCATGGTGGAAGGTTGTGAGGCGGTGGGTTAGGGCTTCATCGCCTAGGGCCAGGATGCGGACAGCGAGTAATCCGGCGTTGCGGGCGCCGCCGATCGATACGGTCGCGACCGGGACACCGGCGGGCATCTGCACGATGGACAGCAGCGAGTCCAGCCCGTCTAGGTGCGCCAGCGGCACTGGCACGCCAATGACCGGCAACTCCGTCGCGGAGGCCACCATGCCGGGCAGGTGCGCCGCCCCGCCAGCCCCAGCGATGATCACCTTCAATCCCCGGCTTGCGGCGCGCCGAGCGTAGTCGAGCATCCGGTCCGGGGTGCGGTGCGCGGAGACCACCGACACCTCATGCGGCACGCCGAACTCGTCGAGGACCTGCGCGGCAGCGCGCATCACCGGCCAGTCCGAGTCACTGCCCATGATCACACCAACCAGGCTCACGCCGTCTCCCGTCCTTGCCCATGCACTGGATACCCGTCCGGCCAGCTCCCGGTGGCCAGGAAGGCCGCCGAGCCGACCGCCACGTCCCGCACCAGCACCGGCACCTCCCCGCATACCGTGATGTGCCCGATCTTGCGTCCAGGCCGCTCCGGCTTCGCGTACAGGTGCACCTTCGCCTGCGGGTAGCGGGCCATGAGATGGTGCAGTCGCTCATCCATCCCCATCCCCATCCTCGACGAGGTCCCGGCACCCAGCACGTTGGCCATCACACAGGCCGGGGCGCGCGGCGCCGTGGATCCCAACGGGTAGTCCAGCACCGCCCGCAGATGCTGCTCGAACTGGGACGTCACGGCGCCCTCGATCGTCCAGTGCCCGCTGTTGTGCGGCCGCATCGCCAGCTCGTTCACCAGCAGCTGCTCCCCCGGCACCGCAAACAGTTCGACGGCGAGCACACCGACCACCCCCAGCTCGGCTGCCACCTGCAGCGCCAGCTGCTGAGCGGTCTGCGCCAGCTCAGGGTCCAGGCCAGGCGCCGGGGCGAGCACCTCAACGCAGATCCCCTCCCGCTGCACCGTCTGCACCACCGGCCACGCCGCGCCCTGCCCGAATGGTGAGCGAGCCACCAACACGGCCAGCTCCCGGCACATCGCCACGCATTGCTCGACCAGCAGCGGGGTGCCCGCGGCGAGCAGCTCCACCACTATTCGAGACGCGGTGGCGGGGGTGTTGAGCACCCACAGTCCTCGCCCGTCATAGCCTCCGCGGGCCGCTTTGAGCATGCACGGCCAGCCGTGCTCGGCACCGAACAACACGGCGTCCTGGGGCCGGGTCACCTCACGGAACGGCGGGACCGGGACACCCATCCCGGCCAGCGACTGGCGCATCACCAGCTTGTCCTGGGCATGGCACAGTGCGTCCGGCCCCGGGTGGACCTGCACCCCCTCGGCGACCAGGGCTCGCAGGTGCTCGGTGGGAACGTGCTCATGATCAAAGGTGAGCACATCACAGCCCGCCGCGAACCGGCGAAGCGCCGCCAGATCGTCATGCCGGCCAACCACCACATCGGGCGCGACCAGAGCGGCCGCATCCGCTGGCTCGGCGGCCAGCACCCGCAAGGACTGCCCCAACGCCACCGCAGCCTGATGGGTCATCCGGGCCAGCTGCCCGCTCCCCACCATCCCCACCACCGGCAACCCGGTACGCACGTCCACGAACACATCATCCTAGCTGGGTCCTTCGAGGTCAGATGCCAGCGCGGCCGGTGTCGAGACATGAACACCGGGTGAGGCATTAAGACTGGTCGACGTCGCAACGAGCGCTGCACACTGGGTTTCGGAAGCCGTGAGGACGGAGACAGGACGTGCCTACTCATTCGCAGGGTGTCGACCCACGACTGTGGTCCGTAAGCGAGCCGGCGCAGGTGCGCCAATTTTTTGCCGAGCAAGGCAAGCATGTCATCTATTTCGCCGGCTACGGTGAACTCGGCTACGAGGACCAGGCCGTCGTGGAGAGGGTCGTCGAAGATGTGCTGAATGACTGGCCGCGTTCCCAAATCCTTGCGCACGGTGGAACGTTGCTCCGGGTCGGCGGGGAAGGCGGTATCACCCTAGCCCACCAGGTCGCCAAGCGGCTCGGCGTTCAGACCTCCGGCATCCACCCGTCCATCGCCATGCGGTTTCACTCAACTCATCGCGTCTCGACCTTTTGTGACCAGGTCTTCTTCGTAGAGGACGCCGGGTGGGGCGGGTTCACCGACAGCGGCGACCATTCCCCAACGCTAGGCATGCACCTGGACGTGAGCGACGAGATCGTCGTCATCGGCACTTCTCGACGTCCCTCATGACCTGGTACCCGCTGCCGGGAACGCCCTGCGTAGTAGCGGCGTGGAAGATCTTCTTAACGCCTCGGGTGGCCGCCAGAGCTCCGGCGCCCGTCACATAGACCGTCCCTGGCGTCACCGACTCGCGTCCGCCCACCGCCGCCGCGAGCTCCCGTGCGATGGTATCGTCGATAGCTTCGCCGTTGTCATCCTTTTCGGCGCCCTCGTATCTGATCATTGCGGAGAGCGAGCGGTCGTAGAACCGTGCCATCTGCATATTTGTGTTCTCCGAGTTCACCCATACGTCTATTCCCGGCCATTCTCGAATGTCGCCCGTAATGACGTGAATCTGGCGCTGGGGGCGCTTCCGGATGCGGTAGCAGTGCTCCTGCACCAACCAGCTCAGACCGATGATCGTTTTGGCGTCTACGACCTTGCCGCTCGCCAACAGCCCAGACACCTCGTTTAGCGGTATTTCCACCAGCTCGATGTCCTCCTGCTCGGCACCGTTGCCTCCGGCATCGCCGGTCCGCGTCGCAGCACCGATGACCGCCTCGAACAGGTGAATCCGTTCCGACGAGCCGCCGGTTGAGGTGTAGAAGGTGCAAAGTCGACGAAGCGTTAGCGTCTCATATCCATATTCTTCTACAATCTCGCGGCGAATGCACTGTTCCGGTGATTCGTCGATCTCCACGGTGCCCGCGACCAGTTCCAGCACCCAGCCAGGGCCCTGCGCGACGGTGGGAAAACGGAATTGGCGTGCGAGCACGGCCACCTTCTTCATGAGCGTATCCTCCGTCGCCTTTCCTCGTCCGGGTCTACTGAGATCAGCCAGTACATGTCCCGATCACCCAGCTGAAGCAGAGACACCGGTCGCGAAAGCTCACGCTCGAGCCTACATGCGAGCAGATCTAGCGCCGCCAGTCCGATCCGATGAATTACGTCCAGGCCACGCTCACCCTGCCGCCAGCTCGGGTACTGGTTCATGACGAGGCAGCCGGGTCGAGTGGCCGTTAAGTGCCGTACCAAGTCGTCAACGACGTCGGCGATTGTGCGGTCGACAGAGGCTGGGTTGCCCAGAATCAGACGCCAGGTCTGCAGGAAAAAATCGGAGCAGCTCTGACCGGGACGCATCTCGGCGAACAGCCGGTCGCTGTCTCGAAACGAGAGATGAGTACTGAGGAATAGGTCGTCGAGCACATGGTTGGCAAGAAGGAGGTCTACCCGGCTCCGCACTGACTCGTCGGCATGCTGAAGCAGCCGTGGCCGCGTCCGAACATGAGCTTGTGGAAGCAGTCGCAGATACTTGCCGGCCGCGTACCGGCGGGCGTCATCGTTCGGCTCGACCAGGACAACCTCCCCGTGGAAACCCACCTCCGCCAGGCCGTATCCGATCTTCGCCGAGAAGCCAGGACCAAGCTCAACGACGCGGCTATCCAGCCGGATCTCCTGCGCACGCAGCACGCGTGCCCACAGAAGTCCTAGGTGCCGATCCCAGGGATCAAAAATGTCGACGATGGGGGATTTGTCAAGTCGCGCGACACCGCTCTTGAGGCACATGGCAGACGAATTCGCCATAGCGCCAGAGATATTCGGGCTTGGTGTCGCAGGAGCACGCCAAGTGGACCGAAGCACGACAAAAAGACAGTCACAATTCCCCGACCGGGACGAAACACAGCTAGCATCGCCTCACCCGGAGAGCGCAGGCCCACGGTCCGTACACTGCGGCGATGTCCCTGGTCGACGCGGTGCTCATCCGGATCCCGCAGCCCTACCGCGACATCGCTGTTCGGCACCGCGAACTGGTGAAATTCGCCCTCGTCGGCGGGATCACCTACGTCGTGGACATCACCCTGTTCGCCCTACTCAAGATGACGGTGCTGGAGCCCAAACCGGTCACCGCCAAGATCGTGGCCGTGCTGGTGGCGACGATCGTGTCCTACGTCCTCAACCGGGAATGGTCCTTCCGCACCCGGGGAGGCCGGGAACGGCATCACGAGGCCACGTTGTTCTTCCTGGTCTGTGGCATCGGCCTAGTGATCAACGCTACCCCGCTGTGGATCTCACGCTATGTGCTGGACCTGCGGATACCGCAGGTCAGCCTGCTCGCGCAGGAGGCCGCTGACTTCGCTAGCGCCAACGTGATCGGAACCCTGCTGGCGATGGTGTTCCGGTGGTGGGCGTTCCGGAGGTACGTCTTTCCTGATGAGAACGTGCGCCGTCAGGTTCCGGTGCACACCTGAAGCGAATTGATCAGCGCACCACGCCGGTACCCGGTCGTGGGCTCCCGGTCGGCTTCTCAGCCCGCGGTACCCGCAGGTAGATCGCGAATCTGGCGGGCCGGGCCGAGCTGAGCTCCAACCGGCCACCGTCGGCCTCGACCAGCGCCCGTGCCAACGCCAGCCCCAGACCGGTGGAGGACGCCCCCGAGATCCCCCGATCGAAGATGTGCGCGGCCAGCTCCTCGGGCACCCCCTCGCCTCCATCGGTCACCTCAACGACGACCATCCGATCCGGCGCCACCCCGGTCCACCGCGCGGACAACGTCACCACCCCGGCGCCGTGCCGCAAGGCGTTGTCGATCAACACCCCGAGTGCCTCGCGCAGCCGGCCGGGGGTGACCCGGGCGACCAGCCCCTCGGCGACCCGCAGCCGCAGCGGTCGCCGCTCGGCCTGGGCCTGTGTCTGCCAATCGGCGACGACGTCGCTGAGCAGCTCGGCCAGCGCGACCGGTTCGGCGGTCGCAGCCCGAGCTTCCTCGGTGGCACGCAGCAGATCGTCGAGCACCGCACCGAGTCGCTCAGCCTGCTCCAGCGCCGCCTCGGCCTCCGCGGCGGTAGCGGGATCGGGGTGTTCGGCCAGCTCGTCCAGCCGCAGCTGCAGCGCGGTCAGCCGGCTGCGCAGTTGATGTGACACGTCGCCGACGAGATCCCGCTGCCGCGCGACGAGCTCGGCCAGCGCGGCCGCCGACGCGTCCAGCAGCTCAGCAACCTGATCGAGCTCGGAGATGCCGTACCGGGAGGGCACCCGGCGGAAATCGCCCGTACCCAGCCTGGCGGCCCGGTTAGCGAGGTCCCGCAGTGGCCCGATCAGCCGCCGGGCGGTGACGGTGGCGATGGCTACGCCCGCCGCCATCGACAATCCCACGAGCAGGACAACGAGCATGATGACCCGGAGGTGATCGTGCCGGACCGTGCTTGCCGACCGGGCGGCGTGATCCGCCAGCCGCCAGGACGCGAGCGCTAGCGGGACGCCCAGCACCAGGCAGGTGACCGCCACCGCGATCACTGTGGACCACAGAATCCTCCGCCGCACGGCCGCACGTTACGCCGGTTGCCGGGCTTTGTTACAGCGCATCGAAGCGGAACCCGACTCCCCGAACGGTGGCGATCCGGCTGCTGCCGATCTTGCGGCGCAGCCAGGACATGTGCATGTCCAACGTCTTGGAGTTCTTCAGTTCCGGGTCCTTCCACACCTCGCGGAGGATCTCCTCCCGGCTGACCACCTGCCCAGGCCGGGACAGCAGCACTCGCAACAGCTCGAATTCCTTGTTGGCCAGCGCGATCTCGACACCTTCGATGATCACCCGGCGGCCGGCGAGGTCCATCCGCACCCCACCCGCCTCCAACGCATCCGGTGTGTCCGGGACGCTGCGGCGGAGCAACGCCCGCACCCTGGCCAACAGTTCGGCCAGCCGGAATGGCTTAGCGACGTAGTCGTCAGCACCCGCGTCCAGCCCGACGACGAAATCCACCTCGTCAGTGCGGGCAGTGAGCATGAGCACCGGGAGATCCGGGCGCACCCGGCGAAGCCGGCGGCAGACGTCCAGACCGTCCAGGCCCGGCAGCCCGAGATCGAGCACCAGCAGGTCAACGTCTTCCTTGTCGGCCCAGTTCAGCGCGGTGTAGCCGTCACCGACGACCACCACCTCGTGACCTTCCCGCTGCAGGGCGCGGGACAACGGCACGGCGATACCGGTGTCGTCCTCGACCAGCAGCACAGTGGGCACGTCGCTCAGCCTAGGCCGCATGGCAGCCTGTGCTCATGACCATTGACGTGTTTCGCGCCGCAACCCTCCTTCTCGGTGAGACGCCGGTGCTTGAGCCCGCGGAAGCGGCGTGACGACCGCCGACGCCTCGACAAACGACCTGACCTCAGATCTCGCCCTGGCCCTGGCCCTGGCCGATACCGCCGACCAGATCACGCTGGACCGGGCGGGTGCCGCGGACCTGCGGGTCGGCCGCAAACCGGACCGGACCCCGGTCACCGACGCCGACCTGGCCGTGGAGGACGCGATCCGCGCGGTGCTGCGGGCCCAGCGACCGCTGGACTCAGTGCTCGGGGAGGAACGCGGCGACACGGTGGCGGACGCCGAACGGCGCTGGCTGCTGGACCCGATCGACGGCACGAAGAACTTCCTGCGCGGTGTGCCGGTCTGGGCCACCCTCATCGCGCTGGTCGAACGCGGCAGGCCGGTGGTCGGGGTGATCAGCGCGCCGGCGCTGCGGCGGCGCTGGTGGGCGGCCACCGGGGCGGGTGCGCACACCACAGACGCGCACGGCATCACCCGAATCATCACGGTGTCCGCGGTGAGCGAGCTCGCCGACGCCTACCTCTCCACCACCCACCTCGGCAGTTGGGTCGAGCACCGCACCCGGGAGTCCTACCTTTCGCTAGTGGATGCGACGTGGGAGAACCGGGCCTTCGGTGACTTCTGGCAGCACTGCCTGGTGGCCGAGGGCGCGATCGACCTGGCCGCCGAACCGGTGGTCAGTCCCTGGGACGTGGCCGCCGCTCAGGTGCTGGTGGAGCAGGCCGGCGGCCGGTTCACCGACCTACAGGGGCTCGCCCGGTACGACGGCGGCACCGCGCTGTCGTCCAATGGGCTGCTGCACGACGCCGCCCTCGCCTTGTTGCACCCGATCTGCTGAATCCCTTGCCCGCGCAGCGAGCGACAAGTAACGATATGCGCATGCTGCGCGCTGTGCTCGAGCAGTTCTGGCCGAGCCGGCGGATGGACGCCTTCGATCAGTTCTGTAGCTAGGCCGCGCGTCGGCGCCTGGCCTCCAGCGCCTTTTCCGCTTGCCCGCGCGGCCGCCATCCGGTGCCCATTTATCCCCCCAGCACACTTGGAGTCTGCGTGTCTGTCACCGATGAACTGCTCGCCAATAACGCCGTTTACTCCGAGACCTTCTCCGGCCCGCTACCCCTGCCGCCCGCCAAGCACCTCGCTGTCCTGGCCTGCATGGACGCCCGCATGGACGTCTACCGGATCCTGGGCCTCAACGAGGGCGAGGCGCACGTGATCCGCAACGCCGGCGGCGTAGTCACCGACGACGAGATCCGCTCGCTGGCGATCAGCCAGCGGCTGCTCGCCACCCGGGAGATCATCCTCATTCACCACACCGACTGCGGGATGCTCACCTTCACCGACGATGGGTTCAAGAAGTCCATCCAGGACGACACCGGGATCACGCCGCAGTGGGCCGTCGAGACCTTCCCGGACCTCGACGGGGACGTCCGGCAATCGATCGCCCGCATCAAGGCCAGCCCGTTCATCCCGCATAAGGACGCTATCCGCGGGTTCGTCTTCGACGTGGCAACCGGCAAGCTCAACGAAGTCGTCTGACCGGTAGCGGGCTCTTCAAGGACTACCAACCCGGGTCCGCAGGGTCTCTAACGGTGGCCAACCCCGCCGGCATCCGGC
>JBOHFW010000450.1:0-4919 GCA_050699835.1 Pseudonocardiaceae bacterium
ACCTACCCGAGAAGATCGAGATCAAGCAGTACTGCCAGCTCACTACCGAGCAGGCCTCGCTGTACCAGTCGGTCCTCGACGACATGATGGAGAAGATTGAGAACACCCAGGGGATCGAGCGGCGGGGCAATGTGCTCGCCGCGATGGCCAAGCTCAAGCAGGTCTGCAACCACCCGGCGCAACTGCTGCACGACCGCTCGCCCATCGGCACCCGCTCCGGCAAGGTGATCCGGCTGGAGGAGATCCTGGAAGAGATCCTCGCCGTAGGTGACCGGGTGCTGTGCTTCACGCAGTTCACCGAGTTCGCCGAGATGCTGCTGCCGCATCTGGCCGCGCGCTTCGGCCAGGACGTGCTGTACCTGCACGGTGGTACCCCCCGCAAGCGGCGCGACGAGATGGTGGCTCGCTTCCAGTCCGGGGATGGCCCGTCGATCTTCCTGCTGTCCCTGAAGGCGGGCGGGACCGGATTGAACCTCACCGCCGCCAATCACGTGGTCCACCTGGACCGGTGGTGGAACCCGGCCGTGGAGAACCAGGCGACCGACCGGGCTTTCCGGATCGGGCAGAAACGCACTGTGCAGGTGCGCAAGTTCATCTGCACGGGCACCCTCGAGGAGAAGATCGACGACATGATCGAGGAGAAGAAGGCGCTGGCCGATCTCGCGGTCAGCGACGGTGAGGGGTGGCTGACTGAGCTGTCGACCCGTGATCTCCGCAAGGTGTTCGCGCTCTCGACGGGGGCTGTCGGTGAGTAAGACGGGGGCTGTCGGTGAGTAACTGGTATCCACCGCGGTCCCGCCCACGCGCCGTCGAGGGCGGGCTCAAGGCCCGCAGCACCCGCGGCGCCATCGCTCAGACCTGGTGGTCCGAGCGGTTCATCGAGGTCCTCGAAGGCCTGGGCATGGGTAACCGGCTCCAGCGCGGGCGAAGCTATGCCCGCGCGGGACAGGTGATCTCGATGGACGTGGGTCCGGGCTCGGTCACCGCCCAGGTGCAGGGCAGCCGGCCGCGGCCCTACCGGGTGCGGATCGGCATCGCCGCGTTCGGCAAATCCGAGTGGGCGCAGGCTGAACAGGCTCTCGCCGGCAACGCCTGGTACACGGCCAAGCTGCTGTCCGGCGAGATGCCCGACGACATCGAGGACGTCTTCGCCGGGCTCGGGCTGTCACTGTTCCCGGCCACCGCGCGGGAGGTGTCGTTGGACTGCTCCTGTCCCGACGCCGCGGTGCCGTGCAAGCACCTTGCCGCGACGTTCTACCTGCTCGCCGAGTCCTTCGACGATGATCCGTTCGCCATCCTCGCCTGGCGCGGGCGTGAGCGTGCCGACCTGCTGGCCAACCTGCAAACTGCCCGCTCCGTCGGTCCGCCGGCCGCCGACCGCGACAGGCAACAGGGCCGACCGCTCGCCGACTGCCTCGACAGTTTTTTCGTCCCGCAGGCCGAGATTCGCGCGCCGAGCCCGCCGGTGACCTCGTCCACGGCGCTGCTCGACCAGCTTCCCGCCGTTACCGTCTCCGTGCGCGACCGACCGCTGACCGAGCTACTCCGCCCCGCCTACCTCCTCAGTCGAACTCATACTTAGCCTCCGGCGCGCCCGCAGGTGCGGTCCTGTCGGGCGAGCATGCGAATGGTCTCGTGGACACGAGCCTGGGCCGTTGCTAGTGGACCTGTTGACGGCGAAAGCCGTCAGACGACCTGTACCACGTCACCGCTGTGTAGGGTGTTGTAAAAGGTTTGGGCATCGCGCCGGATGAGACGCACACAGCCGTGTGAACGGTTTGTGAGTTTTCCTTCATGGAAGGCTTCGTCACCGTTATAGAACACCGAATATGGCATCGGAGCGTTGTCGAACAGGCTGCTGCGGTGGTGACGATCCTTCCAGAAAACGCGGAAGATACCGCGGTCGGTCGGTGCACCGGCCTTGCCAGTCGCCACCGGGACCGGCCCATAGATCACATCGCCGTCCCGCGTCAGCCACGCCTGTTGGGCCGAGAGATCGACGCAGGCCCGGGCCGCCGCGACGCATGGTGGGCTGCTACTCGCAGTAGCAGAGGCGGCCGTACTTCCCGCGAGCAGCAGAGCGACGGCTCCTATAAACCCTAAGCCAACGGTCCTGCTCGCGCCGGGCGTGATGGTATGCATTTTCAGCTCCCTTCCCGCAGCTCAAGGCGGCGTCCGACCGGGCCGCCGCTCTTCCTGGACGGCCCGACCCCACTCCGGAGACACGGGTCGTCGGTAGCTGTCAGTTACCCGTTCTCGCCCAGCAGTAAACCTCGGTTCTCACCGAGGGTGACCGATCCCACTGCGAGACATCAAGACTTTCCGCCACACCGCCGCGCCGCATGGGCGAGCGGCACTGTCCGCCGCGCGACCAGCGCCGACCGGGCGATCCCCTGGCCGTAGTCCTCCTTGATGCGGGAGAGCAGGAACATCTCGTAGTCCATCGACAGCCCGTAGACGATGCAGAACATCAGGATTGGGATGCTCGGCTCGATCGACCTGCTCGGGTTAGGCGCGTCGCCTCTTCTCTCCCACGCCTTTGAAGAAGGTGTAGCAGAATACGCCGTCCGCCTCGGTCGTTCGACAGCGTTCAGGTTTGATCGTGCAGGCGATCGTTCTCTTCTTGGAATAGCCTTGTACATACGTTTTGCTCATGATTCCCTGCTGGCATTTCCTTGATGGCAACAGGGCTCGGTCCGCTGCCGCATCAACCGCCCGCAGGCTGGGTAAGTAGATCCACTCGCCAGGCGCTCCCGAACAGGGCATCATATACCTCATGAGGGGACGCACCGGTAGTGATCAAAGTCACCCGAGGGGCTCAGGCACGCGGCCAATGATCGTCCATCGTTCGGCATGCCGGCGATTCGCCGTTGTCGCGGTCGCTGCCGCGGCGGCGCTCGCGTCGACCGCCTGCGCGTACAAGGGGATCGGCATGCCCCAGGCCAGCGCGTCGATCCTCAAAGGCGAGGGCACGCTCAGCGCGCCGGCCCCGGACGCGAAGGCCATCACGTACAACCCGGCATTGGCGCCGACCGGCGCTCAGCTGTCCGCGACGATGACCCCCTCGGGCGAGTCGACCATCGCGGAGTTGACCGTCTCGGGAATGGTCCCCAACCGGAGCTACGCGGTGCACGCGCACACCGCCGCCTGCAACGTGAACCCCGCCTCGGCAGGGCCGCATTACCAGAACGAGGTCGACCCCGCTGCTACAACGCAGAACCCCTCGACCAACCCCGAGTACGCCAATCCGCAAAATGAGACCTGGCTAGACCTCCGCACCGATGCGTCCGGTTCAGGCAGCGACCGCAGAACGGTTCCATTCGTCTTCACTGACCGGGGACCGGCCTCGATCGTGATACACGAGGCGATGCAGACCGCAACCCATCCGGGCCATGCGGGCGAAGCGGGCGCCCGGATCGCCTGCCTCACCCTGTCCGCCGCTGGCTTCCAACCGCTCAGCTAGGGCGTGAAGCTCATCGCGTATCAGGGCAGTGCTGGCGCGACCATGGCTCGGGTGATGGAAGACGGCAGCTTGGTCGCTCTGGGTCCGGTAGAGCAGTTCTGGTCGTCGCCGGCCGCCGGGCTCATGGCCGCGCGCGAGGCCACGCCCAGCTCCCTCACCCTTGACCAGGTCCCGCACCTGCCCCCGATCCCACCGAGCGCCCACGTCCTGTGCGCCGGCCGCAACTACGCCGCGCACGCGGCAGAGATCAACGCCTCAGTCCCGCAGCGCCCGGAGCTGTTCGGACGCTGGCCATCCACGCTGACCGTCAGCGGTCATCCCGTCCCTGTTCCACCCCGGGAAGACCACCTGGACTGGGAGGGCGAATTAGCCGTTGTCCTCGGCGGTTACCTACGGGACGCGACCGTCGAGCAGGCGAGGGCGGCCATTCTTGGCTACCTGTGCTTCAACGACCTGTCCGCGCGTGGTTTCCAACGGGCCAGCCGGCAGTGGACGCTGGGCAAGAACGCCGACTTCTCTGCGCCCATCGGTCCTTGGCTGGTCACCGCGGATGAGATACCCGAGCCCGCGCGATTGCGCATCGTCACCAGGGTCAACGGTGAGGTGGTCCAGGACGGATCCACGGCCGACCAGGTCTTCTCGGCACCGGAGATCGCCGCCTACGCCTCGGGCTGTATGACCCTTCGACCCGGCGACGTCATCGCCACCGGAACCCCTGACGGTGTCGGTTTCACCCGGCAGCCCCCACGGTTCCTGCGCCCTGGCGACACCGTCGAAGTAGAGATCGACCAGATCGGCCGCCTGGTAACCCCGATCGTGCCCGCCCAAGCCCCCCAACCCGGATAACCCCACGATCTTGTGCACCCACCGCCTGGTTCAGGTGATGAGCACGGCGCGGAAGTCGTTGACGTTGGTCAGGGTGGGGCCGGTGACGACCTGATCGCCCAGTGCGGCGAAGAAGCCGTGCCCGTCGTTATTCGCCAGCGCCGCCGCAGCGTTCACACCGAGCTGCTCGGCGCGGCCCTGGGTATCGGGCCCGGCGAGGGCTCCGGCCACCTCTTCCGCCCCGTCGACGCCGTCGGTGTCGCAGGCGATGGCGTGGACGCCCGCCGCGCCGCGCAGGGCCAGCGCCAGCGACAACAGCAGCTCGACATTGCGGCCGCCGCGGCCGGTGCCGCGGACGGTCACGGTGGTCTCGCCGCCGGAGAGCAGCACGCAGGGTGGCGGGGCCGGCTGGCCGTGCCGGCGAACCTGACGGGCGATCCCAGCCAGCACGACTCCGACCTCCCGGGACTCGCCTTCCAGCGAGTCGCTCAGGATCACCGGAATCACTCCCGCCTGCCGGGCCACCGCCGCAGCCGCCTGCAGGGATTGTTGCGGTGCGGCGATCACGTGGTTGGTGACGCGGGCCATCCTCGGGTCGTCGGGGCCTGGGCAGCCCGAGGCGGTCTCCAGG
>JBOHFW010000451.1:0-3959 GCA_050699835.1 Pseudonocardiaceae bacterium
ATCGCTCGTCGGTGACCGCCGACTTGAGCGGGTCGCGCCGGGCCGCGGCCAGCGACGCCAGCACCACTGGGCGGTCCGCGCTCGTCTCCCAGCCGCCGCGGGCCGCGATCGTGGTGGGCAGGGCAAACTTGCGCTCCAGCTCCTCACGCCACTGGCCCACCAACCCGGCCGGAGTGATCACGAGCGTACGGTCGGCCAGCCCCCGCATCCGCAGCTCCGAGAGCACCAGCCCGGCCTCGATCGTCTTGCCCAGACCGACCTCGTCGGCAAGGATCGCCCGCCCCCGCATCCGGCGCAGCACCGTCTGCATCGTGGCGAGCTGGTAGTCAAACGGGGTGAAACTCAGGCGGGACGCCGACAGGACCGTATCGAACCCCGGCCGGCTCCACACCTCGCCAGCCTCGTCGACCAGCGCCGACCGTCGCGGATCCACCTCCGACGAGCAGGCCAGCCGTTCGAGCAGCGGCGCGTACAGCGCCTGCACCTCGGCACTCACCACCGGCTGCTCCACCAGACCAACGGACATCCCCGCCCCTCTCGTTCATGACGAGGCGCACGCTATCGGGGCCCACCGACAATCCTGGCCATCAGGGCCGGAATGTCGCCGCCTGCCAGAATCAGCCCATGAGCGACCAAGCCGGTCTGTTCGACCTGCCCGACCCGGTACCGTCGAGGCCACCGACCCGGTCGGGCCGCGGGCGGGCTTGGGAAACCTTCGCGCGCACCGTTATGGGACCGCATTGGGCCGCGGACCCGCACGCGCCGCTCGCTGCCATCCCCGGCGTGACCTGGACATCCGTCGAGGGCACCGTCAAGCAGGTGCTGTCCCGCCCGCGGTGACCGGCTTCAGTCGCATACCCCGAGCAACCTTCGGCACATGGCGCACGGCCACTGTCGTCAGACCCCGGCCGTAGTAGCGCTGCTCCAGCGTCAGCGAACTATCGAAAAGCCTCAGCTCCCGTTCGGCGCCAAGAGCCACCACACGGAACCCAGCGTCGGCAGCGATCGCGCACGCCAGCTCAGCGATCGGTTTGTCCCGCTCACGGGCCAGCTCAACGGCACGACAGCGGAACTCGGGGGGAGCAGGCACGGCGGCATCCTTCCTGGTGGTCGAGACCACCACAGATCGGGTGTCCGTGCCACGGAGGAAGCTCTATTGGCGCCCCGCTGACCGTCTGGACGTGGTAGGGCAACGCATCAACGAGTCCCAACGACTGCTCGCGGTCGAAGCGATCGATCAGTTTGCGCCCCGCTCTTGACCATTACCCGGTGAAGTTCGCCCGCGCAGAGCGCTGAGTGGAACGCGGCTCACACTAGCGCACCAGCAGTACCCGTCTTGCTTACCATTTGATATGCACTGCTGGTACCGTAGTGGGTATGCCGACGACGCGAGTGACGATCACGATGGATGACGGCGTCTACCAGGACGCAGCGGCCGCGGCTGCTGAGCACGGGGTGAGCGTGTCGGCGTGGATCTCCCGGTGTACCCGGCTGGAGACGATGCGCGACGCGCTGACCCGTCACCAGCAGTGGTGCGCAGCCGAGGATCTCAACGGACCCGCCTACGAGCAGCAACGGGCGCACCTGGCGGCCGAGGCGGCCGCCGAGCTAGACCGCCTCGCCCAGGCCCGCGGCCAGGATGCCAGCGATGCCGCCTAGACCCCCGCGGTTCGGTGATGTCTGGAATATCAAAGGCGGGGTGATGGGGCCCGAACCGTGGCTGATCGTCTCCAACGACCTGTACCTGGAATTGAGCGAGGACAACATGCTGGCCGTCCCGATCCGGGACACCGCACGGCCCGGTTCCCGGGTCGTCACCGAACCGATCCCCGACGTCGGTCAGGCGGTGCTGGACCGGATCACTGCGCTACCCCGCACTTGGCTGATCGGTGACGAACCCCTCGCCGAACTGCACCCCGACCGGCATGCCGAAGTCGGACGCCGCATCTGCAACCTGATCGGCCCCTGATCCCGGCGTGGTCGCGTCGGCCAACTGAGGGGCTAGCGGACGCACCGCCTAGCACGAGGTAGTGGCTGGAGCGTCAGCGGTACACCCGGTCCCTTCGAACCTATGTAGGCACCAAACAACCTGACGATGCTGCTGGCCGAGCGTGGGATCCAGGTTGACCACCATGGCCTGCCGAGGACCGGACGCCGAGGGCAGCTGGCTTGAACGGCACGCGGCGCTGGGACACCGCAGACTGGCGGTGATCGATATCGAGGGCGGCACGCAACCCATGTCGATGCGCACCGAGCATGGCGCGGTGACGATCACCTATAGCGGGGAGACGTACAACTTCACCGAGCTCCGCGATGAGCTGCGCCGCCTGGGCCACCGGTTCCGGACCCGCAGCGATACCGAGGTGGTGCTGCAGGACCCGGTGATCCGCGACTTCGTGGACAAGGGAACCTTCGAGAAGCTGCTTGTCGGACAAGGGCATCAGCAACGATGACACTGTGGTGCTTTACGGTGGTAACAACAACTGGTTTGCCGTCTACGCCTACTGGTACTTCAAGCTCTACGGGCACCGGAACGTCCGGCTGCTCGACGGCGGGCGCAAGAAGTGGGAACTGGACAATCGCACCTTGATCATTGATGAGGTGAGCCGGCCGGCCACCAGCTACACCGCCCATGAGCAGGACACCACTATCCGGGCGTTCCGCCAGGAGGTGGTCGACGCGATCGGCACCAAAAACCTGGTCGACGTCCGCTCGCCCGACGAGTTCGCCGTAAGATCCTGGCCCCGGCGCACCTGCCGCAGGAGTCGGCGCAGCGGCCCGGACACATCCCCACTGCACTGAACGTGCCTGGTCCAAGGCCGCCAACGAAGACGGCACCTTCAAGTCCGACGACGAGCTGCGGGCGCTCTACGGGGCGGCCGGGCTGGATGAGAGCCGCTCGACCATCGCGTACTGCCGGATCGGCGAGCGTTCCAGCCACACCTGGTTCGTGCTGGATGAGTTGCTGGGGCTGTTCGACGTCAAGAACGACGTCAAGAACTACGACGGTGCCTGGAGCGAGTACGGTTCACTGGTCGGCGTACCGATTGAGTTGGGCAGCAAGGGCTGATTGCCATGTGTGGGGCACCGGAACAGACCCAGGAGCTGTCGCCGGGCACGGATTTGAGTAAGCACACGGTGCTGACCGGCACGGTGCGGGTGGCTGTGAGCCCGTCGGCGGTGCCTTCGTGCGGCTACTTGACGGCACCGGGGAGTTCACCACCGAGGTGGTGTCCTCGGCTTCGGGCCAGTTCCGGATCTTCGCAGCTCCCGGTCAGTGGACCATCCGCGCCCTACACCGATCCGGCACCGGCGAGGTCCTTGTCACCGCCGACTGTCCAGGCCTGTTCTGGGTCGACCTCGTGGTGTCCTGAGCGCTTTCAGCGGCTGAGTCGGGGAATGCCGGTGGTGAGGGGCAACGGAGTGGCCTTCGGGCCAAGGTCTACGTTTGGTTTGAACGTTTTTGAGGGGAAAGGGTGCTTCGAAGGTGCGAGAAGCCTCTAAGTTGGACGCTAGGGCACGCATGACAATGGCGCTCCTCTACAGGCGCTTGCTAGAGATCGGTCTATGGCGGCACATTAGATCTGCGGGAGGCGCTCTGACAACAGGAGCTGGCGGCGCCCACTTCACAACCAGAGACAACCGAGCTTTTCTGCAGGACTTGCTGGCCACAGGTCGTTTCTGTCGGGATACAGCGGGAGGCGGATTATTGCATCGCGGGCAGATCTCCGTGCGGGAGATCACGAACGGATCCGGTCTTCACCTTTCGCTTGCAGACGACAACCGCATATATGTCCATATCGACAGAGTGTGCCCCGCAGTCGGGCCTACTGCCGAGGGCACCTGCCGCTACGATCGCATGCGATCTTTATCGCATATGCGCCGAGAGGTGTTTCCTCTGGTCATGCGCTCTCACCGCCCCAGCTCTCCGGAGAACAAAAGCCTCCGCCGGGCTCGTT
>JBOHFW010000452.1:0-13835 GCA_050699835.1 Pseudonocardiaceae bacterium
GCGCGGTCGTCACCTCTGCGGGTGCGGTGGAGGCGCGGACGGATTGGCGGGCCAGATCTGCCAGCGCCGCGTCGCCGAGACCGTGGACGTTACGCAGAATCTCGTACTGCCCGGCCAGTCGGGTACCGAAAATCAGCGGATCGTCGGCTCCCAACGCCACCGGAATTTTGGCCTGCTGAAATGCGATGATCGGTATCTGGGTCAGCGTTGGCAGCACACCGAGCGGAACGTAGGAAGTCGGACAGATCTCCATGGTCACGTTATTTCGATGCAAAATCTCCAGGGTTCGCGAACTCGCCGCGGCGGTGATTCCGTGGCCTATCCGGTGCGCCCCGAGGAGTTCGACACATCGGCGGACATGACAGTGGTCAGTGTAGAAACCCGCGTGCGGCACCACGAGCAAGCCGGCATCGCGCGCAATGCGACAAGCGGGTACGAAGGTGTCGGGCTCGCCCAGCCGCTCGTCGTTGGAGATACCGAAGCCGGCGACGCCGTGGTGTGCATACCGGGCCGCGACCCGCGCGATATTTTCAGCCCACTGCGGCGACGCACTCCAACTTACCGCGAGTACCAGGGTAATCCCGATGTCGGCGAGCCGGGCCGCGTCCTGGCATGCCGCCAGCATGACCTCCACCGCTGGCTCCACCCCGCCCAGGTGGCGCGCGTATGACGTCGGATCAACTTGCAGCTCCAGCCACCTGGAGCCCTCCGCAGCGTCGTCCTCGGCTGCCTCTCGGATGATCCGGCGCATGTCTTCGGCGGACCGAATTGTTTGCCGCGCGGCATCGTATCGACCTTGAAAATGAGACCAGTCTCGGCCGCCCTCGCCCCAGTCGATTTCTTTGTTCATCAGCTCGGTTGGGAGGCTGATGTCATATTTGTGGGCAAGCTCTCGTACTGTGCACAGCCGTGCGGAACCGGTGAGATGCAGGTGGAGATGCGCTTTGGGAAGTGTTCGCAATCCTCGCACGCGGGTAGTGTGACATCCACCTCACGCTCGCGACTCCCGCAGCGCCAGCCGGGCTGCGTGCCAGCCACCCATGCCGTGTACCCCGGCTCCGGGTGGAGTGCTCGCCGAGCAGAGGTACACGCCTGGCAGCGGCGTGCGCCACGGGCAGAAGGAGAGCACCGGCCGCGCGATGAACTGGCGCAGGTCGGCCGATCCGCCGCTGATGTCGCCGCCCACCGCGTTCGCGTTGTGCCGCTCGAGCGTTGCCGGCCCCATGGCGTGGCGCGCCAGCACGCGGTCCCGGAAGCCCGGCGCGAACCGCTCGATCTGGGCCTCAATGGCGGCGGTCATGTCAACATCCGATCCGTTCGGTACGTGGCAATACGCCCACAGCGTGTGGGCGCCGCTCGGCGCCCGGGTCGGATCCGCGACGCAGGGCTGCACGAGCAGCATGAACGGGCGGTCGGGATGGCCCCCATGCGCGACGTCATGCTCGGCGGCCGCGATCTCCTCAAGGGTGCCACCCAGGTGCACCGTTGCGGCCCCAGCCACTGACGGATCGCGCCACGGCACCGGCCCGTCCAGCGCCCAGTCGAGCTTGAACACGCCCGGCCCGTAGCGGAACCGCGCCAGACTGCGGCGATACCCGCCAGGCAGCCGGTCTCCAGCGATGTTCACCAGCTGGTGCGGCGTGACGTCGAGCAGGATCGAGCGGGCCGGCGGCAGGTCGGCGAGTGAGCGCACCGGGGTACTGGTTGCCACCTCACCGCCGTGCCGGCTCAGCCGGGCGACCAACGCGTCGGCGAGGCGCTGCGATCCGCCTACGACGACCGGCCACCCCACGTGATGCACGAGTGCGGCGAGCAGCAAGCCGTACCCGGCCGTGATCGGGGAGTGCAGGTCGAGCATGGAGTGCGCAGCCATACCGGCGAAGGCCGCCCGGGCTCGCGTGCCACCGAAGACGGCGCGCGCCGCCCAGGTAGCTGGCCACGCGCCTATGGCGCCGTAACGAGCGAGCGCCAGCGGAGCCTGCGGCGGCAGATCCAGCGGCGCCAGCAACGAGTCGACCAGCGGGTTCCCCGCTTTGGCGGTGGCGCCGATGGTGGCTTGCCAGCGCCACCCATCGGTGTCCAGCCCAGCCACAGTGCTAGCGAGGTCGCGGTGCACCAAGACGGCGTCGCGGTCGTCGAGCGGGTGGGCGGCCGCCACCGGCGGGTGGGCCCAGCGCACCCCATCGTCCTCCGGTCGCAGCGTGCGAAACGCCGCCGACGCAAGCGCCATCGGCAGCACGGTCGCGCAGACGTCGTGGCGGAACCCGGGCAGGGTCAGCTCTGTGGTGCGCAGCCCGCCGCCGATCGTCTCGGCGGCCTCCACCAAGAGCGTCCGGCGCCCCGCCGCGGCCATCGTCACGGCTGCCACCAAGCCGTTCGGTCCGGATCCGACCACGACCGCGTCAAAACCGTCCGCGGCCATCAGGTCCGGGGAACGCGGCGCTCGACGGAATCGAGGTCGAATGGCAGGTGGGGCTCGGCTTGGTACCAGTAGGCCACGGAGGAGTAGTCGTCGTTGCGTTTGTTCGCATGGCCGTGCTCGATGCTGACCCGGATGGATCGCTCGAATGGCATGGGGTCTTCGATATGGAAGCGGTACAGGCTGATCTGCCCGCTCCAGTTGTCGCCGCCAGGTAAGGTAATGCCGTGATACGGCGCATGATAGGTCTGGGTCGGGCACCAAGCGGTGTTGAAGTAATCTTCGGTTCCAGTGCCGTGCAGGGTGGGTGGCCACGCCTCGCCGTCGATGAAAATCATGTCATCACCCTCGCCGTACCAGTTCCACTCATTGGTATCGCGAAGGTTGTGGATGTTGAGCACGCAACCGACGTAGTGGCCACGGCCGGTCGCCTCCAGGATGGTGTAGTTGGCCTTCCCGTCGAGGTTTTTCCCGCAGAGTAAAAAATCGGCATTGCTCTCCGATGCCTGCTGAGCACCTGAGCAGGGATTGCTGCGCCGCCACTGGGCGTGGAAGCGTCCGATGCCGTCTTCGAGCTCGTCAAGTTCCTCGTAGTCGATGTAGTAGTAGAAGAACACCGTCTCCTCGGTCAGCTCACTGGTGATCTCGAGCCGCGCGCCCGCGCCGAACGGCATGTGGAAAAAGCAGTTGAATCCCTTGCCGTCCTCGGGGCTCATCTGCAGCGGGGCGGACACGAAGTTGGTGGTCCGGCCGTGCCCAACCCCGAAGAAATCACCCAGGGGCACCGCGATACTGGGATGCGCTTCACCGTCCCAGTAAGCGCGGAGCACGAGCCGGCGCAGGTAATCGGGTTGCCGCATCCACGGATCGCGGATCATCCGTTCGTTGGCGACGGTCACCCAGATGTGATTGATCGTGCCCGCTCCTTCGATAGCCGCCAGGGTGGCGGTGTGACCGGGCTTGAGGGTGAGGCGGTCGTCGTTACCGCCGGTGCGGTCCCAACTGGACGCGCGGCGCCGGCGGGTGCTGCGCAACCGCGGCAGATCTCGCAGGCTCGAGCCGTAGGAGCCGTAATTGACCCTCACGCCGTACCTCCGGTACCCGCGGCGGTGGGCTTGTTGGTGACATCAAGCCTGGTGCCGCTGCGAAACGCCGCTTCCAGCGATTCCAGGCTGCGTTCCTTGGTCTCCGGCACCATCCACCACACGATCGGGAAGAGCACGACCCCGATGACGGCAAAGACGATGAAAGCGCTACCTATGCCCGCGAATGCGACGAAGCTGGGGAACGTCAGTGAGATGACGAAAGCGGACAGCCAGTTGAACAGGGTGGCGATGGCCATCGCCGCGCCCCGGATGGCGAGCGGGAAGATCTCGGCCAGCATCACCCACAGCACCGGGCCCCACGTCGCCGAGAAGGTGTTGGTGAACACCACGAACGCCGCTGCCGCGATGACGAATAGCGCAGTCGAGTTAGCTGGAAGGATCAGCACTGCCGCACCGACGGCGAACAGGCTGATCGACATGCCCACCAGACCGGCCAGCAGGACGGGTTTGCGGCCTCGCCGATCCACGACCTTGGATCGGACGACGAGGGCGATGGTCCCGATGTTCACCAGCCCGTTGAGGAAACCGAATAGCAACGCGGTGGTCTCGGACACCCCGAAGCCGGTGAGAATAGTCGGTGCGTAGTACACGATCGCGTTGATCCCGGTGATCTGCTGGAAGATGGCCAGCAGGGCGCCCAGCAGCAGCAGCCGACGAACCCAGGGAGCAGACAGCAGGGCGATGGTGCGGGTGTTGCGCTGCTGCCGTTCGACAACTGTGATCTCGGCGAGCTCACGCTCAGCCTCCGCAGCGTCGCCGCGTAAGCCGACCAGGACCGCACGAGCGTTCTCGTCCTGCCCCCGCCGGACCAGCGACCGGGGGGTGTCGGGCATCACGACCATGCCGACCATCAGCACGATGGCGGGGAACACGCCCACGAGCAACATCCATCGCCACGAACCGGCGAAGGCGAACGCGTAGCCGAGGGCCGCGGACAACGCCGTCCCCACAATGATCATGTATTGGTTCAGGGAGGTGACTGCGCCGCGATCCCGGGCTGGGGCCATCTCGGCCAGATAGAGGGGGACGATGACCGACGCGATACCGATGCCCAATCCCAGAATGAAGCGGAACGCCACCAGCATGTCGACGGTTGTGGCGATGCCGGCACCCAGAGCCCCGACGGTGAACACCACCCCGGCCGCAAGCAGGATGCGCTGCCGTCCCAGCCGGTCGGCTGCGGGACCGCTGCCCAGCGCGCCCAGCATCGCCCCGAACACCGTGGCGCTGACCACCGCGCCTTGCTGCCAGGGGGTGAGGGGCAGATCGCGCGGGATGAATAACAGCGCGGCGCCGATGATGCCGTTGTCGTAACCGAACAGCACCGCCGCCAGTGCGCCCAGGGCATACACCCGTCGGGTACTCACCCGGCTGCGGAACGCGGACGCGACCATCAGCTACCTCCGATGCGAGAAGGATCCGCCCGCTGTTCTCGGGCGAGGGCATGCGCGATATCTCTGGTATTCGGGTACAGCTCCCGGTAAAGGGCGTAATAACGCTCGTATGCCGCCGCTGGCTCCGGACGTGGCTCGATCGTGGTGGCGATGGGATTCCACTGGGTTATTTCTGGTGCCAGCCCGATCCCGATGGCGGCGAGCAGTGCGTCGCCCAGGCACGCGCCGATCGTCTGGCGTGGTAACTGCTGCGGGGCATCCAGGACGTCGGAGACGATCTGCGTCCATAGTCCACCCTTGGTGCCGCCGCCGACCGCGACCAGGCGGTGGTGCTGCCCACCGGCCTCGCGCATCGCGTGCAGGTTGTGCCGTACTCCGTAGGCTGTGGCCTCCAGCGCCGCCCGGTAGATGTCGCCGCGGTTGTGCCGCAGGGTCAGTCCGGCCAGCACACCGCGGGCGTCCGGGTCGAACAGTGGCGTCCGCTCGCCGGCGAAGTAGGGCAGCATGAGCAGGCCGTGTGAGCCGGGTGGTGACTGCTGGGCTTCCGCGACAAGCGGGTCGAACGAGGATTCCCCGGTCAGCGTGCGGATCCAGTGGGTGACCGCGCCCGAGGTCGCCATCCCGGCGGCGAAGTTGTGGGTGCCGGGGAAGGTGCCCACGGTGCCCCACAGATTGGGACTGCGGCGCGGGCGGTCAAGCACCTCGATCAGGAACATGGTCGTCCCGTACATCAGCATGACGTCGCCGGGTGCGGTGACGCCGACGCTGGTGGCCTCCGCCCAAGCATCGATCGTGCCTGCCACCACCGGTGTGCCCGCCGGAATACCGGTCTGCTCGACGGCGCTGCCATGCACCTCGCCGACCACTTCGGAGGGCCAGCACAGCTGCGGCAGCTCAAGGCCGGGGGCGATGAGCTCGCTCCATTCCTCGATCCAGCGGTGCTCGACCGGGTCGTACATCGGGGTGCACTGGCTGGCTGAATGATGGTCGAGGACGTAGCTGCCGGTCAGGCGGCGCACGACAAAGCTGCTGGCCATCAGGAAGCGACGGGTGGCTGCCCAGATCTCGGGTTCGTTCGCGCGCAGCCACGCCAGCTTGGGCCCGACCGCCTGCGAGGTGAGCACCGACCCGCAGCGCTCCAGGATGGTCCGCTCACCCAGCGACTTGGTCAGCTCCTCGATCTCGGTTTGGGCACGGGTGTCGACGCCGTAGAGGATCGCCGGTCGAAGGGGCCGATCGTCGTTGTCCATGGGGAGCGCGCATGGGCCGATGCCGCTGACGCCGACCGCGGTGATCGGTTCGCGCGCTGCCGCCGTCAGCTCCTGGCTGATCGCCGTAAAGTCCGCCCACCACACCGCCTGCGGGTCGTGCTCGACCCAGCCGGGTCGGGGCATGGACACCTCGTGGGCCCGGGTCGTGGTCGTGAGGACGGTGCCGTCATCGCGGACCAGCACACCCTTGGAGCTGGCGGTGCCGATGTCGACACCGAGCAGCGCGCTCACCTAGCCTCGCCGAGTCCGGCCCACTCGATGTCGAGCATCCGGCACACCGCGCGCAGCTCAGCGACGTGCTCACCGGGTACCGCGTGGATGTGGTTTGCCCCGAACTCGGACAGGAACTCACTGGCGTCGACCTTCAGCCGGGTGAACGCATGCGGCCACTCAAACGTCGACTGCCGGGCCAGTGTCTCGTTGGTCGCATCGTCGTAGGACTCGAATTCGCCGCGCGCCACATGCATCCGGTACTGGCCGCCGATCCGGGTCAGGCGGGCGAAGGTGGCCCGCCCGGACGCGGCGAAGAATGACACCGAGGCGCCGCCAGCGGGAAAGTAGAAGATCTCGGGGTAGAAGTGCACTTTCCGCAGGTTCTCCGCCGGGTCCTCGCTGCGTGCGGCGAACCAGGTGGCGTGCTGGCCGGAGTTGCACAGGTCCCAGATGTCGCGGTCGGCGTGGTAGTGCCGCACGTCGGCGAAGAGCACCGGGGTTCCGGTGAGGCCCTTGAGCAGCTGCATGGTCAGCGCGCCGTCCATGTCGGACTCGGTGGCGCACACGTGGGTGGGCTTCGGGCCTTCCCAGTCGTAAGGGTCGTTGAGGAACGCCTCGGTGATGTCCATCGTGGTGAAGTGCGTGGTCAGCTCGGGCTGGCCCTTGATCCCGCTGAAGTCGAGGTTCCACTCCTCGATCAGCTCCCGCATCACGTGGTAGGAGCGGATCTGACGTTCGAGCAGCTCGGGCGTGAGCTGCTTGCCGTCGTAGTGCACCTTTCCCGCGTGCCGCTCCAGCCATTCCCGCCCGGCGGTCACCCGGGACTGCTCGACCGCGGCACAGCGGCGCACGATCTCCCACTGGTCGATCTCCTCGACGTCCACCCCGAATGTGCTCATCCACTGATCGGTATCCGCGACCGCGGTGTACATCCCCATCGGGCGGCCACCGATCCGGCCGAAGGTGCTGCCCGACAGCATGGACACTGCCGCCCCGGCGCGAACGGTTTCCAGGACCCGGTCGCGCACCGCTGAGTCAGCCACGTCGCCCCATACCCGGCTGTGCAGGCGGCCAATCTGGTCCAGCCCGCCACCTCCGGCCAGCATGCCGACCATCCCGGGGAACTGCGGGTCGATGTTGGAGAACAGCAGCAGCGGGCCCGGGGTTGCCGCCGCGGCGAGCATGGTGAAGTGCGGGAATGCCCACACTGGGTAGTTGAAGATCGTGAGATCCGGCCGGGCGTCAGCGACCCGGCGGGCCTGCGTGGTAGCCAGCGTGTTGGTCCAGATCGTTTCCGTTGCGCGGATGACCTCGTGTCCGGCCTGCTCCAGCGCCTGAGCGATCCGGCCTTCGACGTCCTGCGTGAACTCCTTGATGTCGTTGTGGACGAAGTCGCGTCCATCGGAGAAGGTCAACAGCCCAACGCGTGCCATGTCCGCTCCTGCCTGCTAGGGCGATCAGTGCCATCGAGACTCCGCTGTGTGACGAAGGTATCACCCAGCGGAAGGGTTACGAGGCCATCAATGAGCGGGCCCAGGCCTGTCAGGTGTCCCCGATCCGCTCTACCGGGCACAACGGGCCGGGAGCAGCGGACAGGTGGCGGTCCGCACAGTGACGCAGCTTCGGTCGACCAGCGGCAAGTGTGGGTAACGGGACTGTGTTTCGGGCGGATCGACCGTAATGAGGGCCCGGCCACCTACATCGGCCGGATCGGCCTGCTCGACGAGGCGCAGGACTACGTGCCTTTGCTGCTGGACTGGCGGGCTCCCGCGGCCCGACCGTGTCTACACCGCGACGGTCGCTCGCCCGGAAGGGGTGGTGCGGCGGCGCCATTTCCGCACCCGGGGACGCGCTATCACCGGGCTCCACGACGACGTGCTTGATCTCGATGCGGCCGCGGGAGAGCAGAGCACCGACGCGGTTCTGCTCGCCGCGTTGCGAGCGCCGCGCGAAGGGCGGATGCGCGACATCGTCGCCACCATCCAGGCCGAGCAAGACGAGATCATCCGTCTTGGGACGCCAGGAGCTGCCGCAGCGCCCGATCTCGATCGAGCTGGAGGACCCAGTCCCCTCACGGCGCCGCAGAACTCTACGTCGCCCTGACCCGGGCGACCCAACGCCTCCACCTCATCCACACCCAGCCACTCCCGCACGCTCTAAGGTTTGCGTCCAATTCCGCCGAACATGGCGACCTCGTCGGGCTCGCCCCAACGGGTGGCCTCCGAGCGCCATCGCGAGCACGACACGATGCCGGGCTCCAGCAGCTCTAGCCCGTCGAAGAAAACGGCGATTTGTCTGGGGGTGCGCTGGGTCAGCTTCGGTGTGCCGTGCTCGTTCCAGAACGTGACGGCGGCGTCCACGTCGGGCATCGCCGGACTGGTGATGGTGTGGGACAGCACCAGGTAGCTACCGGAGGGGACAGCGTTCAGGAAGTGGCGCACGATGTCGTACACCGCCTTATCGTCGCTGACGAAGATCACCACACCCAGCATGGTGACGGCGACCGGCTGAGTGAAGTCCAGCGTCCGCGCTGCCTCTGCCAGGATGCTGTCAGGGTCGTGCATATCGGCGTCGATGTAGTCAGTGGCACCTTCGGGCGTGCTGGTCAGCAGCGCACGGGCGTGCACCAGCACCAATGGGTCGTTGTCGACATAGACGATCCGGGACTCCGGGGCGACCCGCTGGGCGACCTCGTGGGTGTTGTCGGCGGTGGGTAGACCAGTACCGATGTCCAGGAACTGACGGATTCCGGCCTCACCGGCCAGGTACCGCACGCTGCGCCCCAAGAAGACCCGGTCAGCGCGGGCGTAGTCGCCAATGTCAGGGTGGAGGTTACGGATCTGGTCGCCGACCTCACGATCGACGGCGTAGTTGTCTTTGCCTCCCAGCCAGTAGTTCCAGATCCGAGCCGTATGCGCCCTAGTGGTGTCGACCGTGGATCGCGACCCGTTGGGACTGGGCGCATCGTCTGGCATGGGGAAGCTCCAATGAGTGAGCGGGTGCCGTTCGCCACCGCACACGGTAGACCTGCGGCCCGGTGATTTCACCCGGTTCCGCACCGAGTCCCCGCACGGCGTCGCGCTGGTTCGGTGCGGCGAGTTGCGGACCGTACTCAACCAAACGACCGCGGGTGACTACAGTTGGCGAGATGTGGCGAGGGCGGGTTATGGCGCTTCAGGCAGGACGACGAATGCAGTTGAGCGGTGTCGTGGTCCGTTGCCTCGTCGCCATGGTGATCGGATTCGTGTTGATCGTCAGTGGTTGTACGGCTGCCCGGGCTCCCAGCGACCCACCTTTGGATTCCCCGCCTGTTCCCAACGAGATTGGACCGCTCCCAGCGACCTGTCTTAATCAGATCACTGAACCTGAGCAGGCCAGTGCAGCCTTAGCACAGGTCCAGCCCGGTAGCCAGGTGTGTTTGAGCGGCGAGGGTCTCGCCGACGCTGAGCTTGAGGTCACGACGTCGGGAACGCCCCAGCAGCTGATTACGATCATCGGCGACGGCGCTACCGTGCGTAGCCTGGACGTCAGGGCCGATCACGTCGTCGTCGAGGGTCTGACGCTACGGGATGGTGATGGCCTGACGATGGCGGGTCGCGGGCTCGTCGCTCGCAATAATGTGATCTACAACGCCGGTCAGAACGGCCTTGTCTGCCTGCGCTGTGTGGAGTCGGTCATCGAATCGAACACTGTGCAGCGTGCCGACGGGACTGGTATTTACGTAGTCGGTCAGCGAATCACGGTTCGTAACAATACGGTGAGTGAATCGGTGGCGCGCACTCAAAATGACGCCGACGGCATTCGATTTTTCGGAATTGGTCATCGGTTGACCGAAAATACGATTAAGGATATCAAGGCTAGTGGCTACCGTGACGAGGGCCCGCACACCGATTGCTTCCAGACCTACGACACCGACGATGGTCCGCCCACATACGACGTCGTCATTGCCAACAACGTCTGCACGAATGTCGACGTCCAGTGCCTGATCGCCACCATTGACGACCGCAGTGCTCGACGCGGCCCGAGGGGGCAGACCGCAATCATCTTCGAGGGCAACACCTGCGCGGTCAACGGATCCCAGGCCGTGTTGTTACGGAACTTTTCCGACGTCCTTGTGCGTGGCAACCGTTTCTCCGGTCCAGGTGACCGCGCGGTGCAGCTCGACGGAGCGTCGAACGGTGTTGCTGTGGTCGACAACATCGTGTCGGGTCGGATGCGCCCGTTCGAGATCGACCCGCGGTCCGAGCCGGGATTCCACGAGTCCGGCAACACCTCGCGCTGAACTTGGCAGCGCGGTGGCGGGCGTTGACAACCGTGGGTGACTATAGTCGCAGGGGCGGGGACGGCCCGGCATCAGCGGCTACTGATCATCGCCGTGGTGCTCGGCCTGATCGGCATGCACCACCTGGTCCACCCGCACCCGGTCCACACGACGCCGGACACCATGGCAAGCGCCACTCACGCCGGGCACCCTCACCCCGGTCTGGCGGCGGTCAACCCGGTTGATGCGCAAGGTCACTGATGGCGGCCGTCAGTGCCGTTGCGGCGCGGGCACCGCCTTCCGGTAGTCGACGTCGGCTTACCCAGCTCTGCGTAATGAGGTGCTGATGATCGCTGTTTGTCAGCGATCCACTCAGCCAATCCCGTATGCAGAGGAGTTCGCCCATGCGCACGCGCACTATTATGATCTTGGTCGCGGTGGCGGCCACTGCCTTGCCTGTCAGTGCCGCGCTCGCTGGCTGCGGCACCAGCGCCACCCCACCTCCCAGCAGTTCCGCAACAATCGCTCAGGCTCACAATCAGGCTGATGTCACCTTCGCCCAAGCTATGATTCCGCACCACGCCCAGGCCGTCGCCATGTCCGCGATGGCTGCGCAAAGGGCGGCATCGTCCCAAGTGAAGGATCTCGCTGCCCGTATCCAGGCCGCTCAACAACCCGAGATCGATCAGATGATCGGATGGCTGCGCGCCTGGAACGCCTCGGTTCCCTCCACCAACAGCCCGATGGGCGGCATGGGTCAGATGGATCACGGTGGCAGCGGTGCGGTGCACGGCATGATGTCCAAGGACCAGATGCAGCAGCTCGGGCAGGCCTCGGGCGACGCCTTCGACCGGATGTTCCTGCAGATGATGATCACCCGTCATCAAGGGGCGGTGACGATGTCTGAGGCCGAATTGACCGACGGTCAATACCCCGAGGCCCGTCAACTCGCCCAGCGCATTATCGATGCTCAACAGCGCGAGATCACTGAAATGGAAACCCTTCTCGGTGGATAGTGGCCCCGCTCTGTGCCTTACGCCGAAGTGTTCACCTGCTGCGCCGACCGACCTCGGCGCGTTCGCGGCCGCGGAGCCAGCGGTCAGGGCCGGAGAGAGCAGAACGCCACAGTGGCGGCCGCAAGTAGCGCAGTGCTCATGAAGGCGGGCAGCAGTACTGCGATCGAACCGGCGAATCCGGAGCGCAGCGTCCGTCGGAGGCGACCGTGCTCCGGTTGGCCCGAAGATAGGACGGCCAACCGGAGTGCAATGCAGTCGGGTGCCATGCCGAGGGCATAGCCCGGAGCAGGGCTGGCCGCCAAGCCGAGCAGCGCTGTGCGCACCGCCCCGGCGCTGTGCGAACGCACGGCAGCTGAGTCGGCGCACACCTCGACCAGCGCCCGTACCAGCTCAGGGGAGCGCCGCATCAGCGGCAGCCACGGCAGCGCGACGGCAAGGGCCTCAGCGATGGTGACCATAAGGTGATGCCGCCCGCGCAGGTGAGCCCGCTCATGCTCAAGCACGGCGGCGACGGCCTCGGTAGGGAGGTTGCGGCGCAGTCCTTCGGTGGCGACCACAAGCGCGGGTCGGCCGGCCACGCTGTAGGCCATCGGATACGGCACGTCTAACCACAGCGTGGAGTCCGGAACCGGTCCGCCGCCGGTGACGATCCGGAGCAGATCGAGGTGCTTGCGGTGAAGCTGGCGCCGCTGCCGAGCGTGATGGAGAACGCCGCCGATGCATCGCACCACGGCGATCGCCGCCAGCACCACTGACAGCAACCCCGCAATCTCGTCGATCCTCGGCACTGATCCGTGTGACACCCCAGCCCAACAGTGGTGCACCAGGGCCATCACGTGCCGCGCAGGTCCGTGACCAGGAAGGAGTATCAGGCTCGCTGCGGCGGTGAGGCTGAGCAGCGTGCCAGCCACCAGCGTGACCCAGGTGACCAGCGAGGTTTGCGGGTCGGCGCCCGCATGCATTCGGTATTCGAGCAGCCGGGGAGCTGCCCAGGAGACGAGCAGCGCTCCGAGCAGCAGGACGAGGGCGATCATCATGGGTCTCCACGCTCCCCCAGGGCCCGACGCAAGATGGTCGACTCGTGGTCCGACGCCGATCTCGCGAAGTGCAACAGCACTCCGTCGGGGTCACCGGTGGAGGCGAGCAACTCGCGCAGGATGCGCGCCGCAGCCTCCTGCCGCGTCTCCGCCGGTCGGTACCGGTAGGCGCGACCAGATTGCTCCCGTTGCACCCAGCCCTTGCGGTGCAGTTTGTCCAGCACCGTCATGACAGTGGTGTAGGCGAGCGCACGCGAGTAGTTGATCTCTGAGAGGACGTCGCGGACCGTGAGCGGACTCTGGGCCTGCCACAGCACGCCCATTACCGCCTCCTCCAACTCTCCCAATCCCTGCATGGCGCCGCCTCCGAACACAAGGGTACGGGCACGCAGCGTAAGCGAAATTGAGGTCGGACTGACCTGCCGCCCACCGGTCCGCCAGGTCAGCGTGCGCGATGGGCAACTCGCGATGCGCACCCGGTAACCGCGAGCCTACTATTACCGATAGTCGTACTATGGGAGGTAGTAGTGACGGCGAGGGGAGGTGGGGGCAGTGACGCAGACACTCGGCGCGAAGATCCTCACCACCGTCATCGGGTGACTGCTCCAGTCGGCGCACCGGTCACGACCTGTCCCGTCGCTGGGAGATCGGCGACAAGGCGACAAACTGCCGCGATGACGAAACGCTTGGTGCTAGGGGAGGGGACGCAAGATGAACGGCGTCATGGTTCGCGGACTATCTGCCTCAGTGGCCGGGCTGGTGCTGATCATCAGCGGTTGCACGGCTGCCCAGTCCATCGACCCTCCGCCTCCCAGCGCCCCGCCTCCCTCCAGCCAGGCTGGCCCGCTCCCGGCTGACTGCGCTGACCGGATCGCCGAGTCAGAGCAGGCCAGTGCGGCTCTGGAGCAGGCGCGACCCGGCAGCATCGTGTGCTTGAGTGGCGATGGTCTCCAAAACGCTGAGCTGGAGGTGACGACTTCGGGAACGCCTCAGCAGCCGATCACGATCGTCGCCGATGGCGCGACCATCCGAAGCATGAATGTCAAGGCCGACTACGTCATTATCGAGGGATTGACCTTGCGAGATGGGGATGGCCTGACGATGGCGGGTCGCGGGCT
>JBOHFW010000453.1:0-2682 GCA_050699835.1 Pseudonocardiaceae bacterium
CCATCGGTGCGCTGCGCGGCCACAAGATCGAGGTCCGGGCCGTCGGACGGCAGGCACGGGCAGCGCTGGACGGCGTTGTCGCCTTGGCGGCGCGTGGCTTCGACGACGGCCAAGACAACCCAGCCCCGCCACCGCCCAGCGGTGCGTTAAGCGGCCGGGGGAGTAGTCACTCACCGATTGCCGCCTCGCCCGGGATCGGCATCGGCCCGGCCTGGTCGCGGGCCCGGGGCATCCCGGCCGTCGTCGCGGCCGGACCGGCCGTGCTCGACATCGCTGAGGGCACACCACTGGTCGTCGATGGCACCCGAGGCGAGGTCATCCCCCACCCCCCGGCCGGCCGAACGCAAGCTCCCGACGTCGACGAGCAGGAGGCGGCCTACCAGGACATCGCGGCACAACCTTTCGTGAAGGCAATCTGCGGCGATCCGGCCGCTGCGGGGAATCCGTGGCCTGCGCGGCCATGACGCCAGACTACCGGTTTCCTTCACAGAAGAGACCTTTCCTGAAGTGAACCGGAAGACGCGTTCACCATGATCACTGCCTCGCAGCCAGCCCAGCTCCTTAGCGCCAGTTTTCACAAGATCGTTGGTCACGGGCCGGATCGCCACAGTTCCTGATACCATCAACCGATGGATCGATTGATTGGGGTGTCCCATGTCTGGAACGGAACGCAGGGTCAGCGCGACCGAGGCCCGGGTGCGCTTCGGTGAGCTACTCGACGGCGTGACGGCACGCCATGACGTCGTCTTTGTGGAACGGGCTGGGAAGGAGGTCGCCGTGGTGGTGTCCGTGGAGGACTGGGAAGCGGCTTGCGCGAGCCGATCTGACAAGTGGGCCCGGGCCAACGCGATGCTCGCCGAGCTTCACGAGCAGCTGCGGGCGGAGGGCGCGCTCGAGCGGCTGAAGGACTTCGACGTGGAGGGGGCGATTCGTGTCGGACGAGAAGAGCGGGACGAGGAGCGCTACGGCCGCGTGCGTTGACGCAAGCCTGGTGGTTCGGCTGCTCGGCGCGGATTCCGCCGCCTTATCTGCGTGGGAGGGACTTGTTCAATCAGACGGTGATCTGATCGCGCCGAGTCTGCTGCACTACGAAGTCGCCAACGCCCTGCACCAGCAGCAGCGCTCAGGCCTGGTTAGTCCAGAACTCGCCGCACGCCAGCTCGATCGGTGCCTTCGCCTGCCCATCGAGTTGCACGGCGATGCGCGGCTGCACTCCAGGGCGCTGGAGATAGCCCACGAGCACCAGCTGCAGGCGGCGTATGACGCGCACTACGTCGCCCTGGCAGAGCGGTTCCGGGTGCCGCTGTGGACCTGCGACCGGCGGCTCGCCAAGGAGTTGGGGGAGGGCCCACCGGAAGTACACCTCGTGCCGTACGGACCGTCGTAGGCGCCCGGTAGCCTCGCGCCCGTGGCACTGGCCCTCTACCGCAAATACCGCCCGGCGTCCTTCGCTGAGGTGGTCGGCCAGGAGCACGTCACCGAACCGCTGCGCACTGCCCTGGCGGCCGGCCGGATCAACCACGCCTACCTGTTCTCCGGCCCGCGGGGCTGCGGGAAGACGTCCAGCGCGCGCATCCTGGCCCGCTCGCTGAACTGCGCACAGGGTCCGACGGCCGACCCGTGCGGGGTGTGCCCGTCGTGTGTCGCGTTGGCGCCGGAGGGTCCCGGGTCGATTGACGTCGTCGAGCTCGACGCGGCCAGCCACGGCGGCGTGGACGACGCCCGCGACCTGAGAGATCGCGCGTTCTACGCCCCGGCCGAGTCCCGGTATCGGGTGTTCATCATCGATGAGGCCCACATGGTCACCACGCAGGGCTTCAACGCTCTGCTCAAGATCGTTGAGGAGCCGCCGGAGCACCTCGTGTTCGTCTTCGCCACCACCGAGCCGGAGAAGGTGCTGGCGACCATCCGCTCTCGGACTCACCATTATCCGTTCCGGCTCCTGCCGCCGAGCATCATGCGCGGATTGCTCGAGCAGGTGTGCGGCCAGGAGGGCGTCACGATCGAGCCCGCGGTCTACCCGCTGGTGATCCGCGCGGGGGGTGGCTCCGCCCGGGACTCGCTATCCGTGCTGGACCAGCTGCTCGCCGGGGCGGGCACCGGCGGCGTCACCTACGCCCGCGCAGTGGCGCTACTGGGAGTCACCGACGTCGCCCTCATCGACGACATGGTCTCGGCACTCGCCGCCCAGGACGGGGCAGGCGTGTTCGCCACCATCGACCGACTGGTCGAAGCCGGTCACGATCCCCGCCGCTTCGCCTCCGACCTGCTGCAGCGCTTCCGCGATCTGGTGCTGCTGCGAGTCGCCCCCGAGCAGGCCAGCCACGGGCTCGTCGATGCTCCCGAGGATCAGCTCAGGACGATGACCGCCCAGGCGGAAGCGCTGGGCGTGGGCAGCCTCACCCGGTTCGCCGAGATCACCCACAATGGGCTCGTCGACATGCGCGGGGCCACCGCCCCTCGCCTGTTGCTGGAATTGCTGTGCGCCCGGATGCTGCTGCCCTCTGCCGCTGAGAACGACAGCGCGTTGCTGCACCGGCTGGAGCGGTTGGAACGGCGACTCACCATCGCGCAACCCACCATCGCCCAGCCGCCCATCGCCGCGGAGCGCTCACCAGGCGCGGCGAGGGGCGCCGAGCCCGCACCGACGCCGCCCGCCGGCGGACCGACACCGCCCGCCGG
>JBOHFW010000454.1:0-4861 GCA_050699835.1 Pseudonocardiaceae bacterium
CCGCCAGCACCCTCGCCCCCGAAACAGCCCACACGGCAGCTGGTGGCCGTCTTACTGACCGGGATCCTGGTATCCCTGCTCACGATTGGCTGTCGCGCCATGTGGCCGGCCGGTCTCGCCGCACCGCCGGCGGTGACGGTGACCCCGTCGCCCACCGCACCACCCACAGCCACACCACCGACAGCTGCACCGCACCCAGCACCACCGATAGCCCTACCTCCGATAGTTGGACCACCGGTAGCCCCACGACCCGCAGCCCCGCCGCCCACGGCCGCACCATGGGTGCCCCCATCACCCACGACCGCACCGTCCACCACCCAACAGCCCGCAAGGGCACCGCCCGCGGCCCCACCAAACCCAGCCCCACCAACCCCAGCCGCACCAACCCCAGCCGCACCGGGACCAGCCACGCCGGGACCAGGCTCGTCCGGTGCGTCCCAGCAGTCGCTGGATCTCGAGGCGCTCGCAGCCAGGGTCAACCCCGCTTTGGTGCACATCAATACGCGGTTGAACAAGCCGAATCTCCACGCGGCCGGCACCGGAATCGTGCTCAGCTCGTCCGGTCATGTACTCACCAACCACCACGTGATCAACGGTGCTACCAGCATTACCGTCACCAACGTCGGCAACGATCGGACTTACCCGGCCGCCGTCGTGGGCTACGACAGCACTCATGACATCGCTGTGCTCCAGCTACGGGATGCCTCCGGCTTGGCCACCGCCCCGATCGGGGACTCCGACACGGTCGAGGTCGGGGACAAGATCGCCACAATCGGCAACGCCGGCGGCCGCGGCGGCACGCCGAGCATCGCGCCAGGCAGGGTCACCGCTCTCAACCGGACGGTTACCGTCAGCGACACCGTCACCGGCGAATCCCAGCAGCTCACCGGAATGATCCGGGTGACCGCCAACGTGCAGCCTGGCAACTCGGGAGGCCCGCTGGTGAACACGGCCGGACAGGTCGTCGGGGTCGTCACCGCCGGCTCTGCCAGTTCCCGGGGCCCGCCCGCCGGCGGGGAGGGATTCGCGATCCCGATCAACGACGCGATCACGATCAGCAACCGGATCGGGACCAAAATTAACTAGACCGGCCAGTAGACTGGGGCTCGTCGACTTCCCCGGATGCGACGGATGCGACGGTGCACGTCCACGCCGAGGAGCTCCGCGCGCTCAAGTCGCCGCGCGATGCCGGTGAGCGCAACCGGTACCGCGCCGTACAGTTCGCGCATCAACCACGCTGGCAGGCATACGGCGAGATCGGCGACTCGTGGTTCGGTTTCGATGCTATGCGCGAGCTGCGGAACCTACCGCAGCTGCGACTCATCCCGCTTGCCGGGCATACCCGAGGACATGTCGGCATCGCGGTGGACACCGGGAACGGCTGGCTGCTGCACGCCAGCGACGCCTACTTCTTCCACGGCCAGATGCAGCAGCAACCGCACTGCCCGCCCGGGTTGGCACTGTCTGAACGCAGCGCACAAGCGGATGGCCCGCAGCGGCATCGAAACGCCGAGCGCCTGCGTGAACTAGCGACCAACACGGACGTCACCATCTTCGCCGCACACAGCCCAGTCGAACTGCACCGGCACCAGTCTGACGGCGGGAGCGGCCACCGGTAGTCCTCGCCCCCGGTTACGGCCTCAGCGCGCCGGCAGCCGTGGTAGGTATTGGGTACCCGGGCTGATCGGCGCGTGGCGCTCGAACTCGAGCAGGTACTGCTTGCGTTCCAGCCCGCCGCCGTAGCCGGTGAGGTCGCCGGTGGCGCCCACCACGCGGTGGCAGGGCACGATGATGCCGATCGGGTTGCGGCCGTTGGCCAGGCCAACCGCCCGGGCGGCGGCTGGACGTCCGATCCACTCGGCCAGCTGGCCGTAGGACACCGTCTCGCCGTAGGGAATCTCCCGCAGCGCCGCCCATACGGTCCGCTGGAACGGGGTGCCGGCAAACCTCAGCGGCAGGTCGAAGTCGGTGCGTTGGGCAGCGAAGTACTCCTTCAGCTGCCCGATCACCGCGGTGAAGGGGGTGGGGTCCGGGGCACCGAAGGTCTCCTCGAGCGGCCGGTGCCGCTGTAGATCCATGTAGAGGCCGGTGAGGACGCCATCGACCGCTGCCAGGGTGAGCGGGCCGACGGGGCTGTCTACCACGGTATGTACTCGATCTGCCATGAGTGGTCCTTTCTCAGGCCGGTAGCCGGTTGATGGCGTGCTCGCTGGTTGCCCACAGATACTGCACGGCATAGGCGCGCCAGGGCCGCCAGGCGGCGGCGTGGCCGATCAGACCCGCCGCGGAAGACGGCAGGCCCAGGTCACGGGCCGCGTACCGGACTCCCAGGTCGGTCGCCGCGAAGGCGTCCGGATCGCCCAGCGCGCGCATCGCGATCGTCTCAACCGTCCAGGGGCCGAAGCCGGGCAGGCGTGCCAGTGCAGTGCGGGCCTCCTGCCAGTCGCTGGCCGGGCCGATGTCGAGCTCCCCGCCAGCCAGCGTGGCGACCAGGGTGGTGAGGGTGGTGCGCCGCGCCTGCGGCAGCGCAAGAGCCGCCGGATCCAACGATGCCAGCGCCTCCGTCGAGGGGAACAGCTGTGTCAGGCCTCCAACCGGGTCGGTCACGGGCTCACCGTAGGCGGCCACCAGTCGGGCGGCGTGCATGCGAGCGGCCTTGGTGGATACCTGCTGCCCGAGTACCGCGCGCACCGCGAATTCCGCCGCATCGACGGTGCGGGGCACCCGGCGGCCTGGATTCTTCTCCACCAGCGGGTCGAGCACCGGGTCGCTGCGCAGCTGCTCATCGACGGCGACCGGGTCCGCGTCGAGATCGAGCAACCACCGGCAACGGGCGATCGCGGTGGACAGGTCCCGCAGATCGGTCAGAGCCAACCGGCACTCGATGTGATCAGGCAACGGCCGCAGGCTCGCGACGCCGTAGCCATGCGGTAGGCGCAGGGTGCGGCGGTAGGCGCCGTCTCGCCACTCCTCCACGCCGGGCACAGCAGTCGCCGCGAGGTGACCGAACAGGTTGTCCGGGCACAGCGGCGCGCGGAAGGGTAGCCGCAGCGCCAGCGATCCGGACGTGGTCGGCGGGTGCCTGCGAGTGGCGCGAGCGCGCAGCTCGGTCGGGGCGAGCGCGAAGACCGCACGCACGGTGTCGTTGAACGCCCGCACGCTGGCGAAACCTGCGGCGAAGGCGACGTCACTCATCGGCAGGGAGCTTGTCTCGATCAGCAGCCGCGCGGTCTGGGCGCGTTGCGCCCGCGCCAACGCCAGCGGACCGGCCCCCAGCTCAGCGAGCAACTGCCGCTGGATCTGCCGGATGCTGTATCCCAGCCGCGCGGCCAGCCCCGGAACGCCGTCCCGATCGACCACCCCGTCGGCGATCAACCGCATCGCCCTGGCCACCAGGTCGGCGCGCTCGTTCCATTGTGGCGATCCCGGGCTGGCGTCGGGCCGGCACCGCTTGCAGGCTCGGAATCCGGCCAGTTGCGCCGCCGCCGCGCTGGGATAGAACCGCATGTTCTCCGCTTTGGGCGGCACCACCGGACAGCTCGGCCGACAATAGATGCCGGTGGTGATCACCGCAGTGAAGAACCAGCCGTCGAACCGCGCGTCCTTGGATTGCACCGCTCGTACGCACCGCTCTACGTCCTCATGCACTCCCCCAGCATCACCCCGCGACCACCTGGCGAGCTAGCGGAAATGCGACATCACCCTGCTACATCAACCCACGTGTAAGGACTTCGCCGACAGCTGAGAACATCGCGCCTTGTAACGACAACGTCGGCGATCTCGATCTACCGCTCGTCGTCGGTCAGGAAGCAGTTCGCCAGGGATCGCGACGACGATGGCACGGCCTGCGACGTCAAACGCTGATCCTGTCGCTGATCACGCGGGATTACTCTGCGTACTCGTGGAACCACTCGTCGTAACGACACCTTCATCGACATCGATGTAACACTCGACGCCAGCAAGGCGTAGTCCGGTTCGTCATAGGTCAGCTGGAGGCAGGAAGCAATGACACCGAAGGTGAAGTTGTCGTATCGACTCAGTACGGCATGTGCCGCGGCTGGTGTCCTGATGATCGTTGGCGGAGTGGCCGGGCACAGCAGCGGCACCGCACCACACAGCCCGATCGCCTCACCCAACGGTGTAGCGACGGCGTCGGCTGGCGAGCTAGTCCAGCTTCCGGTGACGAAGGCGGTTCAATCCCGGCCAGTCGCTAAGCCGCCAGTCACCCCTGGGCCGATCAATCCACACAAGGCCCAGAAACCACAGAAACCCCAGCAGCCCCAGCGACCACCGATCAAGCCTGGCCCTGGTGGCGGCGGTGGAGCAGGCTTCTACAAGCATTGCCCCGAGGCCCTCACCCCCGGGCCCCCTCCGAATCAGGGGGCCAGACCTGGCCAATACTCTCCGTTCGATCGCGACCAGGACGGCAAGCCCTGCGAGGACTAGCGCGTATCCAGCGGATAACCCGGTAGTCGCCGAGTTCGACAGCACGGCTACCCAACGTCGGGCCGAGCAACTGTACTGTCGAACTCGGCGCACTGGTGCGGTGGAGGCCTGCCCGTTGTGCGGAAGCTACAGTCATCGCCGTTAGATCAGAATCAGCGCACCACAGCGGGAGGTGACTCGTGGGCGAGGGCTCACCCACAGGCGGGCAGGACCGGTTTCCGGCGGGCATCGACACCACGATCCCGCAACCAGCTCGATTCTGGGATTACTTGCTGGGCGGCAAGGACAACTACCCGATCGACCGCGAGGTCGGTGAGCAGGTCTTGGCGGTCTTTCCCGATTTGCTCGACGCCGCGCGCGCCGACCGGGGATTCCTCGTCCGGGTCGTCAAAGTATCTCGTCAAAGAAGCTGGAA
>JBOHFW010000455.1:0-14163 GCA_050699835.1 Pseudonocardiaceae bacterium
GTGTGTAGGTGTTGAAGTCGCAGTAGCCGCAGCGGGTGGCGCAGAACGGGACATGCACGTACACCCCGAACGGCCGACCAGCGAGCCCGCCCAGGGCAGCGGCGGGCAGCACGCCGTCCGACGGCGCAGGATCGCCAAGAGGTAGGGCGGCCATGCGCGCATTGTCCCAACATCCGAAAGTTAGTGGTCGGGGCCGCGCGAGAGTGGCACTCTGGGGAGGTGGCCATGCTCGGACTGTTGCTAGTGGTTCGCCGCCACGTGGACTATGTCCGGGTTTCCAGCGCGCTGTGCCGTCCGATGAGCTGACGCCCCGCCCGACTGCTGTCCAGCCGGCGCCGGGTACGCCCGGAACCGGGCAGCGGAATTGACCTGGTCACGGCCTCCCGGCACGCCGGTGCTCCCCTGACGGAGGCACCCGATGCCTGTACCAGCCCGCCCAGCGCCCACAGCGCCCACGGGGAAGGCCCGCCGTGGCGAGGGCCAGTGGGCGATGGGTCATCTCGAACCGCTCAACCCCAACGAGCGGACCAAGAAAGACGACGACGGGCTCAACGTCCGGCACCGGATCGAGACGATCTACGCCCACCGCGGCTTTGACTCGATCGACCCCGCTGACCTGCGCGGCCGATTCCGCTGGTGGGGGCTCTACACCCAACGCCGACCCGGCATCGACGGCGGGCGCACCGGCACGCTGGAACCCGAGGAACTCGACGACTCCTACTTCATGATGCGGGTCCGCGTCGATGGCGGCGCACTGAGCACCGAGCAGCTGCGGATCCTCGGTGAGATCTCCCGGCTCTATGCGCGGGACACCGCTGACATCACTGACCGGCAGAACATCCAGTACCACTGGATCCGGATCGAGGACGTGCCCGCGATCTGGGAGCAGCTGGAAGCCGTCGGGCTGTCCACCACGGAAGCCTGCGGCGACTGCCCCAGGGTGGTGCTGGGCTCCCCGGTCGCGGGCATCGCCGCCGAGGAGATCATCGACGGCACCCCGGCCATCGAGGAGATCAAGCGGCGCTATATCGGCAGTCCCGAGTTCTCCAACCTGCCGCGCAAGTACAAGTCCGCGATCTCGGGCCTGCAGGACGTCGCGCATGAGGTCAACGACATCTCCTTCGTGGGGGTGGTGCATCCCGAGCACGGTCCCGGTTTCGACCTGTGGGTGGGCGGCGGGCTGTCCACCAACCCGAAGATCGCGCAGCGGCTGGGCGCGTGGGTACCGCGCGAGGAGATACCCGAGGTGTGGGCCGGGGTGACGGCGCTGTTCCGCGATTACGGCTACCGGCGGCTGCGCCACCGCGCCCGGATCAAGTTCCTCATCGCCGACTGGGGCGCGCAGCGCTTCCGCGAGGTGCTGGAGACCGAGTACCTGCACCGGCAGCTCATCGACGGCCCCGCGCCGCAGCCCCCACCCGCGCCGCTCGACCACATCGGCGTGCACCGCCAGCACGACGGCAACTTCTACATCGGGGTCGCGCCGATGGCTGGGCGGGTCTCGGGCATCACTCTGATCGACGTGGCCAAGGCCGTCGAGCGGGCCGGCTCGGCCAGGGTCCGGCTGACCCCATACCAGAAACTCGTCGTGCTCGACGTCGCCGGGTCCGAAGTGGATGGTCTCGTTGCCGAACTGGGCCGGCTCGGGTTGCGCGCCGACCCGACCCCGTGGCGGCGCTCGGTGATGGCCTGCACCGGTATCGAGTTCTGCAAATTGGCCATCGTGGAGACCAAGAACCGGGCGATCACGCTGGTCGGCGAGCTGGAGCAGCGACTCGCCGGCATTCAGTCCACCTTGGACATCCCGGTGTCGGTGCACCTCAACGGCTGTCCGAACTCGTGTGCCCGGATCCAGGTCGCCGACATCGGGCTCAAGGGTCAGCTGGTCACCGACGCCGGGGGCCACCAGGTAGAGGGTTTCCAGGTGCACTTGGGCGGCGGGCTCGGGCTGGACAGCGGGTTCGGCCGAAAGCTGCGCGGGCACAAGGTGACCTCCGCCGAGCTGGCCGGCTACGTGGAGCGGGTGGTCCGCGGGTACGCCCAGCAGCGCGAGCCTGGCGAGCGGTTCGCGCAGTGGGTAGCCCGCGCTGACGAGGATGCGTTGCGATGACCAACGCGAGGGCGGTTCCGTTCTATTGTCCGTACTGCGGCGAGGAAGATCTGCGGCCAGCGGAAGAACCGTCCGGGGCGTGGCACTGCGCGGACTGCCAGCGCGTGTTCGTCGTCCGCATGGTCGGGCTGGAGCTGGCGCGATGATCGTCGATCTGGAGCGGCTGTCGCGGCGGGCCGGGCGGGAGCTAGAGTCCGCCCCAGCGCAGGAGATCGTGCGCTGGGCAGTGCAGACCTTCGGCGCGAGGTTCGCGGTGGCGTCCTCGATGCAGGATGCGGTGCTCGTGCACCTGGTGTCGCAGATCGATCCGGGCGTCGACGTGCTGTTCCTGGACACCGGATACCACTTCGCCGAGACATTGGGCACCCGCGACGCCGTCGCGGCGACCTACGACGTGAACCTGATCACCCTGACACCCCACCAGAGCGTTGCCGAGCAGGACGGCTCGTACGGGCCCAGGCTGCATGACCGCGATCCCGACCTGTGCTGTGGGTTCCGCAAGGTGGCGCCGTTGAATCGGGCGCTGGCCCGCTACGACGCCTGGGCCACCGGGCTGCGCCGGGTCGAGGCGCCGACCAGGACCGGCACACCGGTGGTCTCCTACGACGCCAAGCGGCGCAAGGTCAAGATCGCCCCGATCGCGGCCTGGACCGACGCCGACGTCGAGCGCTACATCGCCGAGCACAACATCCTGGTCAACCCGCTGCGTAGCGCCGGTTACCCCTCGATCGGCTGTGCCCCGTGCACCCGCGCGGTGACCGAAGGGGAAGACCCCCGGGCCGGGCGCTGGGCCGGCTCGGGCAAGACCGAGTGCGGGATCCACCGATGAGCCGAGGTGTCACGGTCTGGCTGACCGGACTGTCCGGGGCCGGTAAGACGACGATCGCCGAAGCGGTCGCCGGGTCGCTGCGGGCCACCGGCCGGGAGGTCGAGGTGCTCGATGGCGACGAGTTGCGCCGTGGCTTATCCGCCGGGCTGGGCTTCTCCCGGGACGACCGGGACACCCACGTCCGCCGGGTCGGCTTCGTGGCCGAGCTGCTCGCCCGGCATGGCGTCATCACCCTGGTGCCGGTCATCGCGCCGTACGCGGCGACCCGCGACGAGGTGCGGGCGCAGCACGACGCGCACGGCACCGGCTACCTGGAGGTGCATGTGGCCACTCCGCTGACCGAGTGCCGTCAGCGGGACGTCAAGGGACTTTATGCCCGTGCAGCGGCCGGTGAGCTGACCGGGATGACCGGCGTGGACGACCCGTACGAGGAGCCGGACAAACCCGATCTGCGGTTGGATACCACCGGCTCGGATGTCACCTCCGCGGCGCGGCTCGTGATGGACCTGCTGATCGAGAGGGGCGTGGCGTGACAGCGATCATGACACCACCAGCGACCATGGCAGCACCGTCTCCGGTGGAGCTGGATCACCTGGCGGCACTGGAATCCGAGGCGGTGCACATCATCCGCGAGGTGATCGCCGAGTTCGACCGACCGGTGTTGCTGTTCTCCGGTGGCAAGGACTCCGCCGTCCTGCTGCACCTCGCGCTGCGCGCGATGCACCCCGCGCCGCTGCCGTTCCCCCTACTGCACGTGGACACCGGGCACAACTTCCCCGAGGTGATCGCCTACCGGGACCGCCTCGTCGCGCAGCTGGGACTGCGGCTGCACATTGCGGCCGTGCAGGACTGGATCGATGACGGGCGGCTGACCGAGCGCCCCGACGGCACCCGCAACCCGCTGCAGACCGTCCCGCTGCTGGACACCATCAATGAGCACCGCTTCGACGCCGTCTTCGGCGGTGCCCGCCGCGATGAGGACCGGGCGCGGGCCAAGGAACGCATTGTCAGCCTGCGCGACGCCTTCGGCGGCTGGGATCCCCGCCGGCAGCGACCGGAGCTGTGGAGTCTCTACAACGGCCGGCACACCGCCGGGGAGCACGTCCGGGTCTTCCCGCTGTCCAACTGGACCGAGCTGGACGTCTGGCACTACATCGCCCGCCACGATGTGCCGATCCCCAGCATCTACTACGCGCATGATCGGCAGGTGTTCGCCCGGGACGGGATGTGGTTGACCGCCGGTGCGTGGGGCGGTCCCCGCAGCGGCGAGCCGGTGCTCACCAAGTCGGTGCGCTACCGCACCGTCGGGGACGCGTCGTGCACCGGTGCGGTGGAGTCCACCGCGGTCACCGTCGAGGAGGTACTCACCGAGGTGGCCACCAGCCGGCTCACCGAGCGCGGCGCCACCCGCGCTGACGACCGGATCTCGGAGGCTGCGATGGAGGACCGCAAGCGCGAGGGCTACTTCTGATGACAGCGTCAATGTCTCGACCCTGCAAGCAGGTCTCCAGCCTGCTCAGGCTGACCACCGCAGGGTCCGTCGATGACGGCAAATCAACGCTGGTGGGCCGGTTACTGCATGACACCCAGTCGATCCTGGCCGATCAGCTGGCGGCGATGGACCGGGCGACCCGGGCCCGCGGGGGCATCTCGTTGGACCTGGCGCTGCTCACCGACGGGCTGCGGGCCGAGCGGGAGCAGGGCATCACCATCGACGTGGCCTACCGCTACTTCGCCACGCCCACCCGCAAGTTCGTGCTGGCCGACTGCCCAGGGCATGTGCAGTACACCCGCAACACCGTCACCGGGGCCTCCACCGCCGAGGTCGCCGTGGTGCTAGTCGACGCCCGCAACGGCGTGCTCGAGCAGACCCGGCGGCACCTGGCCGTAATGGCGTTTTTGCGGGTGCCGCAGGTGGTGCTCGCGGTGAACAAGATGGACCTGGTGGACTTCGACGAGCTCACGTTTTGCCGGATCGAGTCGGAGTTCGCGGCGGCGGCGCGCTCGCTGGGCGTGCCCGATGTGGTGTCCGTGCCGGTGTCCGCGCTGCACGGCGACAACGTCGCCATCCGCAGCGCGTGGACCCCGTGGTACTCCGGCCCGACGCTGCTGGAGCATATGGAGACGGTACCGACCGGGCGCGGGGCGGCGACCGAGCCGATGCGCTTCCCGGTGCAGTTGGTGTTACGCCCGCGCACTGTCGAGCATCCCGACTACCGGGGCCTGGCCGGCCGGGTCTCTTCTGGCGTCCTTCACGTCGGCGATGAGGTCATCGCCCTGCCCTCGGGAGGCCGCTCCACTGTCTCCGGCATCGACACTCCCGACGGTCCGGTGCTGCGCGCCGTCGCCGGGCAATCGGTCACTATGCTGCTCGCCGACGAGATCGACGCCGGGCGCGGCGAGATGCTGGCCCACCCCCCACAGGCGCCCCGGGTGGTCACCGAGCTCGACGCGGACCTGTGCTGGCTGGCCGAGGCGCCCCTGCGGCCCGGCGCGCGAGTCCTGGTCAAGCACGGCACCCGCACCGTCCGCGCGATCGTCACCGACCTCACCGGCCGCCTGGACCTGCACACTCTGCGGCACGGCTCGCCGCCGGTAGCGTTAGAACTCAACGAAATCGGCGGCGCCCGCATCCGCCTGGCCGAACCCCTAGCTGTGGACCCCTACGCGGCAAATCGCCACACCGGCAGCTTCCTGGTCATCGACACCGCCAACGGCAACACTCTCGCCGCCGGCCTGGTCGGCGCCCGAGCTGCCGCATGAAGCCGCTAACGCAGGCAGGGCTTCTGCTCGTGGATCTAACCGGACCGCGAACGACCTAGACGCAGCGAGGCTAAATCAAGTGCAACTTCCTGCTGCTTTTGCCATTGGCCGTACAGCTTGCCTCTCGACATCAGTCGCTTCAAAGAGCGGAGGGTGTCCGCATCTATCGCTGCGGGCTGCGCGTCACGCCAAGGTGTCCCGGGTAGGGGCATGAAGGTATGCCCGTGGATCCGAGCGCCGGCCTCTGACAGTTGCTCAGCCAGTTCGAGAGATGCCAGGGTCCGCCCGCTGCACGGTTCCGCATCCAGAATCGCGGTAACTACTTCATCTACACTGGGCCCTACAACTACGCGGACTTGCTCGGCGAAAGGTGCAGTCTCTAGCGCCGCCAAAATCGCGTGAAGGCCGTAAGTATTGGCCTTGCGGTATCGGAGAACACGCTAGGCCGGCGTCGTCGTGGGCGGTGATGCGCTTGAGGAGGGCGTTGAAGTCATTCTTGGTGAACTTCTACTTTAAACGGTGTGGCGATCTGCTCGTAGTGGTGCTGGAAGGCCAGCAGGCGGTTCTCGACCTCGGCTAGGTCGGATTAGGCTAGCAGCACCGTACTTTGCGCAGCCGGGTGCAGCCCAGCCACCAGAGGTTCGACCCATCGTGTCAGAAGCTGAATATTCATGTAGAATAACGCACTAACTGGCGGCGACGTACGTTCGCTTCTCGCGATCCGAGCAGCTTCCACGACATGTCCGTATTCCTGGGGGCATATTGTTAATGCACGGTTTGCGATATCGTCGTACCCAAGCGGAAATTCGCCCAACTGTGCGAGAACTCCCATGCGGACACCCAATAGGCACGACTTGTAAAAACTCTGGGTGGCCACTGCGTGCTCATTGAATCGATCTGCAAGCAAGGCCGACATGGCGCGTCCAATCGAGAACCGAATGTCCTGAAGGGCATCAAGTGTTGTTATTGGGGGCGGAACCAGGCGCTCGACTACAGGCTCACCAAAAATTGTTTTTGCGGAAAGATGTAGTTCGCGCAAATAAATTGCCACCCGGAAAGGGGTGTCAATGCGACCACTCCTGAAATCATGGTGGACGAAGGGGTACGCCCGAACATTCAACCCAGCAAGGCAACTCTCTAGAACTTTCCTTCCGACCAGTTCAGAATTCTCCAACAGCACTCCGACTTCGAAGTCACTGTCAGGTAAATGGTCGCCGCGGGCACGCGAGCCATAGAGGAAAATCGATACGGGCGCGCATATTTCCCGGATCAGCTGAACAAGAGTCTCGGTGCCAAAGTCATTCAACGCGTTCTCCAGTGCGAAGTAGCCGAGCCGAATGCGCCCACTTCATGGGACTCGACTCAGCATATCGAACTCCAGTTCGATATCCGTGCCGGGGGCACCGCAGCTGCGCGCCGTCGCCGGATTGTTGCAGTCGATGGCGCTCATTCCGGTGGCGCAGGACGCACTGGAGGCGCAGGTAGCGCGGGCGGTGGCCGACAACCCCATGCTGCGGCGGGCGGCTACGGTCAGGCCTATGACCGACAAGCTGGTGCACCTGGCCGCGCAGTCCGGGGTCGCCACCATCACGCTGGACTCCCCCGCCAACCGCAATGCGCTGTCCACACCGCTGCGCGCCCAGCTACTAGACGCCCTCGAGCGCAGCGCGGATGACGACGCCGTGCGGGTGGTGGTGCTCGGTCACACCGGTCCGGTGTTCTGCGCCGGGATGGACCTCACCGAGCCCCCGGACGCGGTCAAAGAGCTCCCCCGCATCCTGGAACGGATCTGGACGCATCCCAAGCCGGTCGTCGCCAAGCTGGCCGGGCCTGCCCGAGCCGGCGGCGTCGGCCTCGTCGCGGCCGCCGACATCGCCGTGGCCGCACAGCAGGTCACCTTCGCGTTCACCGAGGTGCGCCTTGGCGTGGTGCCCGCCGTGATCTCGATGACCGTGCTGCCCCAGCTGCTGCCTCGGTCGGCACACGAGTTGTTTCTCACCGGGGGGACCTTTGATGCCACCCGGGCGGTCGCCATCGGCCTGCTCACCAGCGCGGTACCCGCCGACCAGCTTGACGCCGAGGTGGCCCGCTACACCGGAATGCTCGCCAAAGGTGGACCCCAGGCACTGGCGTTGACCAAGCAACTGCTGCGGGCGCCAATGATGGCGCAAGACTTCACGCCGATGGCCGAACTGTCCGCTGAGCGCTTCGCGTCAGCAGAAGGCCAGGAAGGCATCCGCGCCTCTGCTGAGAAACGCCCGCCGTCTTGGATCCTCACTAGCTGATCACCTGGCCCTCATGATCGGGGTCTGCTGATCGGGACGCCACCCAACACATTGCGGAGCACCGTCTGGCGGTCAGCCTGGTATGTCGTTCAAAGGGGTCACGTGTCCGCGAGCAGTACTGACAAGGAGTGGCCTGAGCTGGCTGCGTCGTCGAGTACCGCGAGTACGGCGCGGTAGCCGTCCGGGTCGGCGGCTTCGAAGTGGCGGTGGCCGGTCCAAACCAGCACGTGCTCACCGGCCGGCAGCCAGGACAGGTCGACCAGGCAGTCGTAGAGCGCATCGAGGTTGCGGCCGTACCAGGCCGGGAAACGCAACGCAGCGCCGATCGCGTCCAGCGCCTCGGCCTTGCTGGTCACCGGTCCGACCAGGTGCGCCAGCGCGCCCCGTTCTCGGGCTTCGGCGAGTGCGCGAGCGGCATCGGGAACGTGATGCGGCACGGCTTTACCTCGTCGGATCGACCGCGACGAAGGTCACATAGTGGTCGGCGGTGTAGTACAGCTCAGCGACACCACCGGTGATCAGGCGGCGGGAACCCCGGTCCTGCTCCCCTGGCGTCGGAACGGTGTACTCCCGGTAGAAGCCGGAATGCTGCGGCGGTAACCGGCGCTCCCGGTTGCCGAACACCGTGCCGTCCTGCCGGTACGGGAACGGGCCACCGTGCTGGATCAGCTGCCACACCTGCGTGGCCTGCGGCGGCAGCTGCGACAACACCCGCACCGGCAGGCCGGTCGCCGAGATGACCGCCACCGGCGGGTCTGCGGTGGACAGGGCATGACTCCCCAGCCAACCGCCGGCCACCAGCGCGAGCAAACCGATCAGTGCAGCACTGACCCGCCGGCGGGAATTCACCGGGGCTCCTGCGCGTCCGCGGTGTAGTGGTGGCCAAACCGGTTGAAGAGCAGTCCAACGCACCGATCAAGGGCCCGGGCGGCCCACCAGCACGTCGGCAGCAACACCAGCATGAGCAGGGCCACTTGCAGGGCGAGCCCGAGCTGGGTGAGCCACAGCTCCACCCCGTCCCACCACTGGACCACCGCGTCCCACCCCGCCCACAGCACAGCCAAAGAGTAGCGTCACCCTATCGATCAAGCCTGGGATGGTGTATGTAGCCGGACTCGACAGGCATAGGCCGCCAGCTGGTCATCCGACTCCTTGACTGCCTGGGTGCTCTGCCACGGCTGCATCCGGGCGCGTGTCGCACACAGCTAGGTTGAGAAGCATGTTCGCCGTTTACGCCGCCGAACCGAATCCCGAAGACCCGCTGGCCTCGCTGCGGGTCGGAGACCGTCCCGAGCCGGCGATGTCGGAAGGCTCCGTGGCTGTCTCCGTCGCCGCCGCCAGCCTGAACATGCACGATCTGTGGACCCTGCGCGGGGTGGGCATCACACCCGAGCGGTTCCCGATGATCCTGGGCTGTGACGGCGCCGGCGTGCTGCCCGATGGCTCAGAGGTGGTGATCTACCCGGTGATCACCAGTCCGGGTTGGATCGGCGACGAAACACTGGACCCGCACCGCACCCTGCTCACCGAGCAAGTCCAGGGCAGCTTCGCGGACGCCGTCGTGGTGCCTGCGCGCAATGTGGTGCCCAAGCCGCCCTCGCTGACGTTTGCTGAAGCGGCCTGCATGGGCACCGCCTGGCTCACCGCCTACCGGATGCTGTTCGTGAAATCCGGTTTGCGGCCCGGCCAGACCATGCTCGTGCAGGGCGCCTCGGGCGGCGTGTCCACCGCGCTGGTCCAGCTGGGCGCAGCGGCCGGAATGCGGGTCTGGGTGACCGGTCGCACCGAGCAGAAACGTCAGCTGGCCAGTGAGCTGGGTGCACACCAGACCTTCGCATCCGGCGCCCGGCTGCCCGAGCGGGTGGACGCGGTGTTCGAGACCATCGGCAAGGCCACCTGGTCACATTCAGTGAAATGCCTCAAGCCGGGGGGCATCATCGTCTGCTCCGGCGCCACCAGCGGCGACGCCGAGCAAGCCGAGCTGCAGCGGCTGTTCTTCCTGCAGCTGCGAATGGTCGGCTCCACCATGGGCACCCGCGAGGAGCTGCGCGAGCTGCTGTCCCTCCTCGACATCACCGGCGTGCGTCCGCACATCGGTGCCAAGCTCCCGATGTCCGAGGCCGAGCAGGGCTTCAAGGCCATGCTCGACGGTGACACTGCCGGCAAGATCGTCTTCACCCGTTGAGCGGCCCCTTCGTCACGTTCTGGATGCGGTCCGGTTACGCACGCAGGCCGTCGAGGAGCCGGGCTGGGACGATAGTGATCGGGAATGGGCGCTCGGTGGTGAACTTCTCGTCCCCACTGACGCTCGCCACCTCGGCGTAGCGACCTCGAGAGTCGAGTTCAAAGACGGTGAGCCTGCCCGGCAGCTCCGGATCGAGCACCCAGTACGACAGGGTGCCCATCCGCTCGTATGCGGCCTTCTTGTTGTTCAGATCGTTGAGTGCGGTGCTCACGGAGAGCACCTCGACCGCGAGCACGGGCGCAACCGGCAGGTTCTTCGGCGTGAGGTCGGCATAGCGGGCCACCAGAATGTCTGGCTGAAGTTCGTTCCGCACCGAGGTACGCACGCCAAAAGGCGCTGGAAGCACCCGAAACTCCGCTGTGCAAGCATTCCTGAGCTGCACGAACAACTCCCCGCTGCTCTCCTGGTGATTCCAGCCCGGTGCCGGGGTCACGATGAGCACCCCATCGATGAGCTCGTAGCGATGGCCGTCATCGGGCATTGCCTCCAGGTCGTGCACCGTGAACGGGCGACCAGCGGCAACCCCGGTATAGCTCGGATCAGCACTCATAGCTGTCATGGTCCCCCTCCCTGCTCGTCGGGCCAACCCTGGCAGGTACCACTGACATTTCCGCACTCCTCAAGCAGTTCGGGCTGCCGGGAATGCTCAGGAACGGATTACGACTTCCGCCCGGATTTCGCCGAGTCGTCGGTGGACAGCGCGGCGACGAAGGCTTCTTGGGGGACCTCGACCCGGCCGATCGTCTTCATCCGCTTCTTGCCCTCCTTCTGCTTCTCCAGCAGCTTGCGCTTGCGGGTGATGTCCCCGCCGTAGCACTTGGCCAGCACGTCCTTGCGGATGGCGCGGATGGTCTCCCGGGCGATGATGCGGGAGCCGATCGCGGCCTGGATCGGCACCTCGAACTGCTGGCGCGGGATGAGCTCCCGCAGCCGACTCACCATCGAGGTGCCGTAGCCGTAGGCGGCCTCGCGGTGCACGATCGCGGAGAACGCGTCCACCGGCTCGCCCTGCAGCAGGATGTCCACCTTGACCAAGTCGGCGATCTGCTCGCCGGTCTCCTCGTAGTCCATCGAGGCATAGCCGCGGGTGCGGGACTTCAGCGCGTCGAAGAAGCCGAACACGATCTCGGCCATCGGCAGGGTGTAACGCAGCTCCACCCGGGACGCCGACAGGTAGTCCATACCTAGCAGGGCACCGCGGCGGCCCTGGCACAGCTCCATGATCGTGCCGATGTAGTCCGCGGGCGCGATCACAGTGCAGCGCACCACCGGCTCGTACACCTCGGCGATCTTGCCGTCGGGCCAGTCGGCGGGATTGGTGACGGTCTGCTCGCTGCTGTCCTCGAGCACCACGCGGTAGACCACGTTGGGTGCGGTGGAGATCAGGTCGAGGTCGAACTCGCGCTCCAGCCGGTCCCGGGTGATCTCCAGGTGCAGTAGACCGAGGAACCCGCAGCGGAACCCGAAACCCAGCGCGGCGGAGGTCTCCGGCGCGTAGCTCAGCGCGGCGTCGTTGAGCCGCAGCTTGTCCAGCGCGTCCCGCAGCTCGGGGTAGTCCGAGCCGTCCATCGGATACAGCCCGGCGAACACCATCGGCTTGGGGGTGCGGTAGCCGGGCAGCGCGACCGTGGCGCCACCCCGCTCCCTGGTGATGGTGTCCCCGACCCGGGACTGCCGGACGTCTTTCACCCCGGTCATGAGGTAGCCCACCTCGCCCACACCCAAGCCGTCGCACGGCTTCTGATCGGGCGAGATGATGCCGACCTCGAGCAGCTCGTGGGTGGCGTTGGTGGACATCATCCGGATCCGGTCCCGCGGGATGATCCGCCCGTCCACCACCCGGATGTAGGTGACCACGCCCCGGTAGGAGTCGTAGACCGAGTCGAAGATCATCGCCCGGGGTGCGGCCGCGCTGTCCCCGACCGGGGCCGGGACCTGCGCGACCACCACGTCGAGCAGCTCCCGCACACCCTGTCCGGTCTTGGCGCTGACCCGCAGCACGTCCTCGGGGGCACAGCCCAGGATGTGCGCCAACTCTTCGGCGTAGCGGTCCGGCTCGGCCGCCGGAAGGTCGATCTTGTTGAGCGCCGGGATGACCCGCAGGTCCTTCTCCAGCGCCAGGTACAGGTTCGCCAGCGTCTGCGCCTCGATGCCCTGCGCGGCGTCCACCAGCAGCACTGCACCCTCGCAGGCCTCCAGCGCGCGGGAGACCTCGTAGGTGAAGTCGACGTGTCCGGGGGTGTCGATCAGGTGCAACACATGATCAACACCGTCGACGCGCCACGGAAGCCGGACGTTCTGGGCCTTGATGGTGATGCCGCGCTCGCGCTCGATGTCCATCCGGTCCAGGTACTGCGCGCGGTAGTTGCGCTCGTCGAGCACGCCGGTGAGCTGCAGCATGCGGTCGGCCAGGGTGGACTTGCCGTGGTCGATGTGCGCGATGACACAGAAGTTCCGGATCAGTTCGGGCGGGGTGAACGTCTTGTCGGCAAACGTCGTCACTCAGCAGTCCTCAGGTGGCAGCAGGGATCACGTCATGGTTGCATGCCGCATCGAGGTCACTTAAGCCGCCAGGACCATGCCTGTATCGCGTTCACCATCGTGCCTGGCCGGCTGTTCGCTCTTAGCTGCGTGACAGCGGCCGGGCGAGGCGGGGATGATCGAAGTGAGCGCCCACCGAGAGGAGATACAGGCATGACGATCGTTCCGCTGCCGATATTGGGACGCCGGGAGGCCGCGGCCGCCGCACTGGCCGCCAAGCATCGCCTCCAGGTGTCCTGGCAGAAGATCTCAGAAACGCTGGACCGATCGTTGGTGTGGAGCACCTCGGCCGTCTTGGGCCAGCAGCCACTGGACACTGAGCAGGCTCGCGCGTTGGGGCGCCTGTTGCACCTGGAAAGTGACGTCGTCGATGCCCTGCAGCTGCCGCCGGTGCGCGGGGCAGCGATGGTCGATGCCACCGAGCCGGTCGTCTACCGGCTGCAGGAAATGGTCCAGGTCTACGGCAGCACACTGGCCGAGCTGATCCGCGAGGAGTTCGGTGACGGGATCATGAGTGCCATCGACTTCGAGCTGTCCTTCGAACGACGGGAAGATCCTCAGGGCGATCGGGTACGGCTGGTGCTGGACGGAAAGTTCCTGCCCTATCGGGTTTTCTGAGCGACCGCCGGGCGACCGAGCAGGCCGTACAGTTCCCTGGCGAGCTGGACCGGCGTGCTGGCCTGCTGGTGGAAGGCCAGCCGGACATCCTGTGCCCGGTTACTTCCCTCGATCCGCAGCCGCACGCCGAGCCGATCGATGCCGAGCGGCCGCACCTGAGTGTCCCACTGGTGCTGCCCGGCGGCGAGGTGCCAGACGGCGGCGCGCAGGACCTCGGGGTGGTACTGCTCGAGGTGCCGCAACCACGCGTGCTCGAGGCGACAGAACGGGTCAGGTTCGGCGCTGGCCAGGGCAGTTGGAGTAAGCCAGCCACTGCCCTCAGCATCGGAGAACACCACGAAGACAGGATCGAGCCACAGCAGGCTCGCGGTGTGACCGACATCGAGCAAGTGCGGGTCAGGGCGCTGCTCGGCCCACCGCATTGCGAGCGTCCGGCCCTGGTCAGGGGCCAGCACACGGAGCCAGCCAGTGATCCACAACAGGCCGCGTACGGGCTCGCGCAGCGCTACCGACGCGATGTCGGTGAGTTCCACCATTGCCGACACCTCGCTTCCAGGCGCTAAATCCACCAAGGTCGGCAAGTCGTGGTCCCGGGCCAGCAGCAGTAGCGCCGAGTCGTCCCGCTGTACATGGTGCAGCGCAGGCATCACCCGACTTGCGATGCCTGCGGCCATCACGGTGGCAGTGCGACCGCGAGCGGCCAGAGTCCGGGCCCGTTCAGCGAGCGCAGGTATGGCCGGTCGCTGGTCCTGCGTGCTTCCCATAAGAGCCG
>JBOHFW010000456.1:0-9966 GCA_050699835.1 Pseudonocardiaceae bacterium
ACATCACCGAGAGAGCTCAGCGCGTCGGCCTCACCAAGACGGTCACCCAGCTTCTCACAAGTGAGCAAAGCCCGCTCATACAACTCCCGCGCCTCCGCATAACCACCCTGCAGGCGGGCGACGTGACCGAGGGAACGCAGCACATTAGCCTCACCAAGACGGCCACCAATCTCCCCATAAATAAGCAAAGCCCGCTCATACAACTCCCGCGCCTTCTCACAACCACCCTGCAAACGGATGACATCACCGAGAGAGCTCAGCGCGTCGGCCTCACCAAGACGGTCACCGATCTCCCGATAGGTGGGCAAGGCCCGCTGGTACAGGTCACCGGCCTCGATTAGCCGGCCTGCCATGGCCGCCGCATCACCGAGGGCGCTGAGCAGCGCCGTTCGGACCGCCGGATCGTCGCCAGTCTCGTCAAGCTCATTGAGGAGTTCGCGCAGCAGCGCCTCCCGCTCACGGCGCTCCTCCGGAGTCCGCGACCAACTAATGTCAGCTGCGGCGTTGGTAACCGTCCGGGCGCTGTCGTCGCCCTCGGGCCGGAACCGGTACACCCCTGAGCGGCCCGACCACAGATCGGTGGCGTGCTGGGCGAACTCGCGCATCACGAAGTCCGACGCCCACAGCACCACCGGCACGCGCACCGTACGCCAGAGGTAATCCCGGTTGAGGTTCAACTCGGCGATCACGGCGGACCTGGCCTGGCTAGACCCGAGCCGGTCGAGCCCGAGGACGAACACGGCACCGGTCGCCGACCGCGCCGCGTTCTCGATCGCGACGACCGCACCGCTCATCGTCCCCGGCTCAAGAGTCAGCTCAGCGATCGTGACGTCAGAGAGATAGCGACGGACCGCATCGACCAGCCTGACCCGCAGCGACGGATGGTTAGCCACGGCGATGACGATGCGGAATCCGTCGCTTCGCTGGATCATCCGCTTCAGGGCGGTCAGCTCGACAATGTTATGGGGGTCCCGCACCTGGTCGTCGTCGTTCACTCTCGCTTCAGCTGGGCTGCTCACAGGGCAACCTCACGCAGCAGCGGATTGATGTCGTACCAGCACTCCTCCTCACCCGCCTCGTAGGCGAACACGTAGTGGTTGCGCAGTAGTTCGAAGAACCGGGAATCGCTGGAAGCCTCCTTGCTGGCCGCCACCCCCCGCAGCACGTCTTTGGCCTCGGGCAGCAATCCGCGGGCCAGATCCTTCGCCGCCCTGGGCAGGTAGCGGTCGAGCGTCGCGGTCGGGATCGGCAGGTCATCCACCCAGTCCAGCAGCTCCGTGAGCATCACCAGCAGACCGCGCAGATGCCCGCCGGACAGGTGCAGCACCCGAGTCAGGTCGGCGGGGGCGGTGAAGATCCGTTGGGCTGCGACGACAGGATCAGCCGCCAGCTCATTGAAGGCCACCCTCGCACGGCGGCCGACCACCTCCGCCAGCGCCTGCTCGCCGCGTGACACCGCGACGCCTTCCCGGTCGGCGACGGTGACCAGCGGGATGGTGCCGATCGCGGAGCCGTAGTCGTCGCGCAGCCGTCCCTGGGCCGTGCTGTAGGCGAGCTCGATCGGAATGGCCATCAAAAGGCTGCAGGAGATCGCGCGGAGCGTGGCGGCATTGTCGAGGAACAGGTTCTCGTGATTGGTCAGGCCCTGGTCGCTGAGGATCTTCTGGGGGATCTTGTCGAGATCGTCGATGACAAGCACGATGTCCTGGAACCCCTGGGCTGCCAGGTGCGTGCGGGCCTCGGGGATCAATTCGCAGTTGACCAGGTCGTACACCTTGGGTAACTGCCCCCGCAGCAGATCGCGGAACTCACGCCGGGCGGTGGGAAAGTCGTTGAGCGTGAAGCTGAACTTCAGCGGGTCGGCACCGAGTTCGACGGATTCCGGCCAGGCACCCCGGAAGCGGTCCCACAGTGACTGAAAGAAGCCACGGAACCCCTGCATCCCGACCTTCATCCCCGCATCCTGGAGATCCGCCACTAGTTGACGCACGATCTGCAGCACCAGATCCTCGGGTTGCACGTCCACGAGATCCAGCCACTGATGGGCATAGAGCGTGGACACGAACACCTTCTTGCCGCCTTGACCGCTGTGCAGCGCGCTGGCGACACGGTTGAGCTCGGTGGTCTTGCCCGATCCCTTGTGGCCGGTGAGCAGCCTGGTGATCGGGCGCTGCGGGGTCGCGTTGCGGACGAAGGCGCGGACCAGCCGCGACTTCACATCCGCGGTGCCGGGATCGAGCTGATGCTGCCAGTCCACGTAGAGCGCGTCGTCGTCCGCGGCGAGCGGCCGCAACGGGTCCAGCGCCTGATAGAGCGCAGCAATAGTGTCCACTCCAAAAGCGTACCGGCGACCCACCCAGAAAGATCGATCCGCCGAACGTAGTCGGTGCACTACAATGATGACATGACTAGTCCGCTGTCCATTCGGTTTGATCGTGACGTGCTTGATCGGTTGCGTCGCCGGGTTGCCAGCATCCCGGGTGCAACCCCGTCAGGGCTGGTCCAGCGGCTGGTCGATGAGGGGCTGCGGATGGCTGAGCATCCGGGTGTGGTGTTCAAGGACGGTCCGGGTGGCCGGCGGCCAGCGTTGAAGATCGGGCCGGACATCTGGGAGCTGGTCAAGTTCCTCCGCGAGATCGACGAACGTGGGGAGGCGGCGATCGACGCGGCACATGATGTATTCGTGATCCCCGAGCTCGCGGTGCGGGCAGGTCTCGCCTATTACACAAGCTATCCGGATGAGATCGATGCCTGGATCGCCGATGCCGATGCCGTCTCCGAACGCGCCGAGCACGCGTGGCGGCAGCAGCAGGAACTCCTGGGATGAGCGGCGCAGAACGTCTCCTACTCGACGAGATGTTCCCGCCGATGCTGGCCGAACAACTGCGAGCGGACGGCTTCGACGTGGTGTCGGTGGCCGGGCATGTGACGCTGGCCGCAGCCTCCGATGAGGAGGTGATGCGATGGGCAGCGGCGCAGGATCACCGGCTGGTCACTGAGAACGTCAAGGACTTCCAACCACTCATCCAGCTGGCAAGCGAAAGCGGCGAGCCCACCGCTCGCCTGCTCTACACCAGCAGCCGTCGCTTCCCGCGAATCCGCCGCAATCCGAGCTCCCTGCTCGACGCGCTGCGCCGATGGCTGAAGGAGTCGGCCGGACACGCCAACCCAGTCGCCTGGCTGAGCTAGCTCCGTGACGCCATGTCCATCCGGATTCCGATGGATGTCCGCGGGGTACCGGTGGGGCCGCCGACCAGGTGCATGGGCCGCCCGTCCGGGTGACCGGCCAGGCCCGGACCGCGCAGCGCGACCAGGCTGCCCTCATCCGCTTGCCAGGTCCGGATGGGGTCGCCGTCCCGATTGCGGCACAGCGTGAACGGCGCTGACCCGGCAATCGTGATCACGGCGACGAGCTGGGCGTACCTGCGCTGGTCGCGGTGCGGCGTGATACCGAGGGATCCGGGCTGGTAGCGCTGGACGGCGACCTCGTTGGGTACCCACTCCGGTACCCCGTGCGTGTGGACCTGCCGGACGAGCTCGTCGCACAGGCGGGAGAGCACGGGATAGCGGCCCAGCTGCCCGAGCGGGATCAGAAACGAGTCGGCCTCCTGCCGGACCTGCCCGATCACCGGCTGCACCGGCTTGTAAGGGCCGCTCACCAGCTCGGCCGCGAGCTGATCACGGACGCCTCGGCGAACGGCACCCGCAGCGAACGCCGCCCCCTGCTCGGTGACCTCGCGCAACAGCGCGGACCAGTCGAGGTCGGGTGCCAGCGTACGCATGTGGTTCCCGGCGGGGTGTTCAGTTCTTGTCAGGAGACCAGTAGGCGAGCATCTCGGCGAAGGTCTCGAACGCGGGCGCCGAGACGCCATACGGGGCCTCGAGATGGATGCTCAGCGGGTAACCGAGCTCGACGACACCGTCGATCACCTGCTTGTACAGATCCAGCATGAGCTTGCGCTTCTGATCCGGTGCACTGTCGGCCAGCTTCCTGACGAGGGCCTGCTCGTCAGCGACGACGAGGTTGCCCGGGTCCTGGATCAGCCAGTGGATCAGACCCACCCGGTTCTCGAACTTCGGCACGAATCCGAATGAGAGCAGGATCTCTGGCCGGTGATCGGTGTTCCTGGCAAAGTCGGTCAGGAAACCCACGATCGCGTCGGAATACAACAATTGGGTCATGCCGAAGGTGGCGCCCTGGGTGCACTTGAAGTTGAATCGGCCCTGCTCGCTGTCCCGGGTGGGGATCAGGATCACACCGCGGTTGCCCACCAACTGGTGGTAAATCGACAGGGCGTCGGTCGGGGCGACACCGGAGCCCTCGCCGTCATTCATCGTGCGCGGGACGCCGACGAAAATGATGCCCTCGATCCCGGCGGTCCGCAGATCAGTCAGCCGCTGGCGCAGGACCGGCTCGTCCATGAAGGCGGTGACCTGGGTGCACAGCCCGCTCACCCCGGGCAACTCCGGCTTGATGGCCGACCAGAACTCCAGCACATCCAGCTTCGGCTTCATCTCGATGGGCCGGTCGTCTTCCTCCTCGATCAGCCCGGGAATCATCACGTGCCCGATCCGGCCTTCGATGCCGAACTCTGTGGAGAGCTGCAGCACCTTGTGCGCCTCCTCCAGGGCCCGCTCCGTGCCGTGTTCCACGTTGGGCGGGACGAGCTCGAATGCGATGGTGTTGAGGGTCACGAGGCTGCTCCTGTCGTCCCCAGCTGGTTACTCAACCTTGGCTGGCGCTGGATCGCTCGCGGCGGGCGAGTGAAGTCCGGACACCTGGGTCACCGTTCGCCACGACGGGTCGGATACGGCCACAGGTCGCGCTCCGCCAGGAGCCTCATGATATAGATCTGTCTGCCTTGCCGTCGAGGTTGTCGCGGGGGCGCCGTGCTGAGGATCAGGCGACGTCGAACAGATCCGGGCGCCCGCCGCGGCCGCACCCGGTGTCGTGCCACCAGCGGCGCAGGCAGTTGCCGCACTGCACCCAGACCAAATTGACGTCGGAAGCGAGGAGGTACAGGGCGGTGTTGTCGCCGCAGTAACGGCAGGGCAGCCACACCCGGCGGCCAATATCGGCTTGGGGATCGAGAATCATGTCATCGCTCCGGAATATCGGATAGCACACCGGTGGCGACAAGGACGTCATAGGTGGCTTGCTGGTTAGGGTCGAGATCTGCGTAGAGCAGTCGATAAGCTTCCACTTCGCCGGCGTATACCTCAGCGGGATCCCAATCCGAGCCGAGAGCGTCAAGGACAGCGGCGAGGCGCACGCCTTCGTGCGCGGTGAGATCAATGGCGAACGGGACGAGGCCGGCCATGGTGCACCTCTGGCTGTGTGGTCGAGGGTGAGGGATTGGTACCGGATTGCGTGGTGTCGAAGGCAGCAGTGTTGAAGACATAGGTGCCGGCCGCGTGGCTCAGACATCGGGTGGCATCGGCGGCGAGGGTCTCGGCGCGCTGCAGGTGTGGTGTGACGGTGCCCCAGTCCGCCCAGCGGTTCCGGACAGCCGCGGTGAGCTCACCGAGGTGGCGGGCGATCCGCGCCAGATCCCAGACCAGGACCAGGGTCTCCTCGCCGGTCGCGGTCAGCGGCAGAGCCGCCGCGGCGGCTAGCGCCTCCGCTGCCGCGTCAATCGGGGCATTGATCGTAGGTTCCATGACATGTCGCCATCCAAAGTTCGCTCAAGCCGTGCACTGGGACAGAGTCGGTATCCCCGCCGCTTGATACACCCCTCCATCGCCATGTACCGCAGTTCACCCGGCACAAGCCCGAGGCGCAGCCACTACTCCCATTCGATGGTGCCGGGAGGTTTGCTGGTCACGTCGAGCACCACCCGGTTGATCTCGGGCACCTCGTTGGTGATCCGGCTGGAGATGCGGGCCAGCACGTCGTAGGGCACCCGGGACCAGTCCGCGGTCATCGCATCCTCGCTGGACACCGGGCGCAACACCACCGGATGCCCGTAGGTCCGCCCATCGCCCTGCACCCCGACGCTGCGCACGTCGGCCAGCAGCACCACCGGGCATTGCCAGATGTCGCGGTCCATCCCGGCCGCGCTGAGCTCCTCACGGGCGATCGCGTCCGCGGCGCGCAGCGTCTCCAGGCGGGCCGCGGTGACCTCGCCGATGACCCGGATCGCCAGGCCCGGTCCCGGGAACGGCTGGCGGTGCACGATCGTTTCCGGCAGCCCCAGCTCCAGCCCTACCCGGCGAACCTCGTCCTTGAACAGCGCGCGCAGCGGCTCGACCAGCTCGAAACTCAGGTCCTCGGGCAGGCCGCCGACGTTGTGGTGACTCTTGATGTTCGCAGTGCCCGAACCACCGCCGGACTCGACCACGTCCGGATACAGGGTGCCCTGCACGAGGAAGCGGATCTGCTCACCATGCCGGCCCGCTTCGGTCTGCAAGTCCCAGGCGGCGGTCTCGAAGACCTGGATAAACTCCCGGCCGATAATCTTTCGCTTCTGTTCCGGATCCGCTATCCCTTTCAGCGCGGAGAGGAATCGTTGCCGGGCGTCGATGGTGACCAGCGTGACTCCCGTCGCGGCGACATAGTCACGTTCCACCTGGGCCCGCTCACCGGCTCGCAGCAGGCCATGGTCGACGAACACGCAAGTCAGCGCGTCTCCGACGGCCCGGTGCGCCAGCGCGGCGGCGACTGCGGAGTCCACCCCGCCGGACAGGCCGCAGATCAGCTTGCCGTCGGCAACCTGCGCCCGGATCGCAGTCACCGTCTCGTCGATCACGCTCGCGGTGGTCCAGTTCGGCCGGATACCGGCTACCTCGTGCAGGAAGCGGCGCAGCACCTCCTGGCCGTGCGGGGAGTGCACCACCTCCGGGTGGTACTGCACCCCAGCCAGCCGCCGCCCGAGGTCCTCGAACGCCGCCACCGGGGAACCCGCCGACCGTGCGGTGACGGCGAACCCCTCCGGGGCTTCGACAACGGCGTCGCCGTGGCTCATCCACACCGGACCGCGCACCAGCAGCTCCCGGTGCAGCACACCGCCACCGTCGAGCACCTGCAGGTCAGTGCGCCCGTACTCTCGGGTACCGGTCCGTTGTACTGTGCCGCCCAGCGCATCAGCCATCGCCTGGAAGCCGTAGCAGATGCCCAGTACCGGCACTCCGGCCTCGAACAGCGCCGGGTCAAGGCGGGGGGCACCGTCGGCGTACACGCTGGCCGGGCCGCCGGAGAGCACGATCGCCGCGGGCTTGCGGTCGAGGAGCTGGGCGACCGGCGTGGTATGCGGCACGACTTCGGCATACACCTGTGCCTCGCGGACCCGCCGGGCGATCAGCTGCGCGTACTGGGCACCGAAGTCGACGACCAACACCGTCATGGCTGCACGTTAGCGCGCCGCTGGTGAGTACCGGCGCGGTGCGACGTGGCGACAGTCGGTTAGCGGGCGTCACTGTCTGTTGCCACGTCGGCCTCCACCTCCGCTGCTCGCCCCGCCTGAGGAGGTCGTGGACTGGCTGGTCGCGGACCCGCCCATCGGTATCCCGGAGCCGGTGCGCTGGTCGGAGCACCTTCCGGACGGCCTGCTCGCCGACATGCTGGCTCAACCCGCCGAGACCGGCCCGGAGCATCGCGAGTTCGAGTCGTTGGAGCGGATCGGGGGCTGGGAGCGGGTGATCGCTTGGGCGCAGGCCCGGCAGCTGCGGGAGATGGCCTCGTTCATGGACCGCGCGCAGGCACGGAACGCGGCTCTGGGTGTCTGCACGTCGCAGGCGCACAACTCAGCGGTGGCCGAGGTGGGTCTGATGCTGCGGGTCTCGGCGCGTTCTGCCCGATGGCCGCGCGCAGGCAGGCCGGGCAGTAGGCCATGGTCGTCGAGAACTCGCACTCACACTCGTTCGAGCAGTCAGTCTCCGGCATTTTGGAGGTCTCCACCAGCGCCCCGCACAGCGCGACATAGGTCGGGTAGAGGCGGAGTCTCGGCACCACCTCATGCGCGGAGACCAGATGAAAGACGCCCTCCGGCAACGGGTGCCCGACCTCACCATTCGCGGATCCATCAGGTGTCAAGGAGTTGACACCTGCACCGTCCGCAGGTACGTAATTCTGCGCACCTGGCGAATTTTCGCCACGTGCGAGGTCGTCGAGGTGCTCACTCACCGGGTACCCCCCGGGCCGCGGCGCTCCAGCGGACAGCCTCGCGCACGCACTCCGGGCAATACCGAGGCTCGCGGTCGCCGTCGACCTCGTCCCCGAAACAGGACGGCGGCAGGCTCGACGGTTGCAGCACTTCTCCGCACACGGTCGAACGCATCTGGAACCGAAACGGGTGCTGGGTCAGATCATCGTCAGCTACCAGCAGGTGGAAGACGCCCTCCGGCAGCGGCTGCGCGGTCTGCTCAGCAGCGGACACCTCCATGAGAGCAGCCAGCTCTACCTGCCCACTCACCGGGCACCCCCGCCCTGGCACTCCCGGCAGACCTGGGCGGGATCCGGCGGGCTACCGGCCAGCGCGATCGGCGTGCCGTTCGTCAGCTTCAACGGCTCGAACTCAGCCCCGCACACCGCGTGCACACTGCGGGTGGCGATCGAGTACGTACCCCGGTGGGTGTCCCGGTCGCCCATCGACCGCAGATACCAGCCACTCGTCTTGCGGCTCCCGGCCGCGTCATTGGTGCCGTTGGTCACCGGCACACACTGCGGCCTAGATCACGCTAGTTGTCTCCACTTTGGAGACCCCGGGCGCCGATCCGGAAGCGGTTACGCAAGCTGTCTAGCTCCCACACCCGACGCCGGGCACGACGATCCAACATGACCACCAGGTCCCGGGCGATCGGATCGTTCCGGATAACCACCGGCGCTAGCCGGTCTGCGGTGTCCAGCGCTCGCAACGCTTCACTGTCGCGTGTGCCCTCGGCTTGTGCCCAGCAGCGCGCCAGTGCGAAATGCACATAGCCCTCCCGGCACCTGCTACCGAGTACCGACAGATCGGTCGCCGCGGCGGTAAAGCGCTCGGCCGCGCCCGGGCCACCTCCGTGCTCTGCTGCGATCGATAGCTCCCAGCCGGCCACGTTCGTCGGTCCGAAGTGGTAGCGCAGGTGGTTGCGTTCCCCGGTGTGGGCAGCGAGTGACCGGGCCTCCGCGAGGTGCGTATCGATCTCGCCGGTTCGACCGTCGCGCGCGGCGACCAGAGCCGACGTTAGGTGCAGGGTCCCGCATGCCTCGGCGACCGTAGTGTCATCCGAAGTCGGGCCAGGCAGGGCCGAGATCTCACCGAGCACATCGGCGCACACGGCGGCGGCCCGGCGGCGGGCGCGCACACGCATCAGCGCGACCGCGCGGCTCATCGCCAGCATCCCCACGAGGTCAGGACGCTCAGCACGTACTGCGGCGTCGAATCCACGACGAGCGGCCATGACCGCGAGGTCCTCATGGCCGATCCGGTAGGCCAGGCAGTAGGCCACCATGCCCGCCTCTGCCAGCGCGACCAGCGCTGACTGACGCTCTTGCGAGTCGCCGGTCACTGCATGCATATGCAGCTCAGTCAGCACCGCTCCCAGGCCTTGACCGGCCATCGCGTAGCGTGCATCGTCGGCGTAGGCGTTGGATTGGGCGGCGGCACGGACCAGCTCTGGCAGCGGCCTAGCTGGTAGGTCTGGCACATCGTCCAGCGTGGTGTCATGCAGCGCCGTGCTGATCCCCGCGACAGCTGCGGCAACGTCCGCGCTCTGCCGATCAGGCAAGGAGTACGGCTGCCCTGTCAGATCTGCGACAGAGCATCCGAGCGCTTCGGCGAGATCCTCGATCAGACCGCGCCGGTTGAACCCGCGCTGGCCCCGTTCCAACGCGGACAGGTACTGCTTGCTGATTCCGGCCAGCCCGGCTACCACTTCCAGGCTCAGCCCGCGACGACGCCGGATCATCCGAGCGCGCGCGCCGATCGTCCGCGCTTCCTCAGCGTTCAATGCCTCTGCCTCTCCTCACCGAGCCCCCCACCGATGCCC
>JBOHFW010000457.1:0-21269 GCA_050699835.1 Pseudonocardiaceae bacterium
GCCGCCGTGGATAAGGGTACGTAAAATATTACGGATTGTTATCCGTAAATCGGGTGAAGTGGGGATGTGCGTAGCGCACTCGGCGAGTGCAGACTGTCACCACGGCTCCGCCCGACAGGAGGTAGCACAGGTGGCCGACCGAGAAAATCCTTCGGCGTTGCGGTGGTTGATCGGGGTGGAGCTGGCGAACTTCCGCAGGCGAGCGGGCCGCAGAGCCACCGACGCGGCGAAGGCGATCGGCTGTTCGCAGGGCAAGATCGGCCACATGGAAAGCGGTCGCAACCAGCAGCAACCAGCGGAGGTCACCGACCTGCTCCGCTACTACGGCGCCGACCTGGCCGACATCGAACGACTGGCCTCACTCGCCGGTGGGGCCGACCGGCAAACGTGGTGGGCGCCGTGGACCGAAGTGGTGCCGGACTGGCTGCGGACCTTCGTGGGCCTGGAAGGCCTCGCCCGCACCGCGTCGGACTACGCCACGTTCGTCGTCCCGGCCCTGCTGCAGACCAGCGACTACTCCCTCGGAGCCACTGCCGGCGGCGGCCGTGTCCGGCCCGACCACACCGAACGGGTCGTGGGGCTGCGCATGGACCGGCAACGGCGGCTGGACTCGGAGAGCGAACCGCTCCATCTTGTCGCCTTGATCGAGGAGTCGGTCCTCGACCGGCCGATCGGTGGTCCGGCTGTCATGCGGGGACAGCTCGAGCACTTGATCGCCCTGTCGGAACGGGACAACGTCGACATTCAGGTGCTGCCGACATCCGTTGGTTTCCACGACGGAGGCGTCGGAGCGTTCACACTGCTCGACTTCGCCCAAGCGCAGTCCATCGCCTACGTCGAGATCGTCAACGGCGCCGTCTACGTCCAGGACCAAGATGAGGTCGCGGGGTACACTCGGATCATCACGATGCTGCGTGAGATCGCACTCTCACCGGCCGACACCGTGGCGGCGATCCGCGCTCGCCTCACCGCGCTGACCTGATTCCGGAGGACACCATGCCCACCGCACACCGCCGCGCCGGGTGGCGGAAGTCGACGTACTCAGCCCAACAGAACGGGTGCGTCGAGGTCGACCTCGCCGACGACGGCGTGCAGATCAAGCACAGCAAGATCGCCAGCAGTCCGGTGATCAGCTTCACCGGCGAGCAGTGGACACGCTGGCTCGCTGAGGTCATCTCCGACCACCTGACCAACACCAACGGTGCCGTCACCGTCCTGGCCCGGCCCGGCTCCTGGACCGTCCACGAAACCTCCACGGGCATCGAACTCGTCTTCGACGAGCAGGAATGGACAGCGTTCCGCCTGGGCGCCAAAGATGGCGAATTCGACCCGCTGGCGATGCAACCGGTCGGGTGAGCCCGGGTAGCGAAGAAGGCCGCAGACCAGGACGATCTATCGGCCGCTGGGTGTCGCGCCGAAAACAACCAGAACCGGCACGACGAGCGTGACTGTCGTTCGTGGTGGTGTTGGCCTCGAACTCCCGAAGCTACGGCCAGGGGTCATGTAGGACCCTGCGCCTCACCTGATCTGCGCTTCCGCAGTGGCTAGGACTCGTGTGCGGCCTTGGTGAGGTGGCGGTAGATGGTGGGGCGGGTGACGCCAAACTCGGCGGCGATTTGTTGGACGGTGTGCTTCCGTTTGCCGTCGTCACCGATCTCGTCGTACATCTGCTGGGCGAGGCGGACCTGCCGAGGGCCGAGTTTGGGTTTCTGGCCACCGGTGCGACCACGCGCGCGGGCGGCGGCCAGCCCGTCGATCGTTCGCTCGGACATCAACGCGTGCTCGAACTCTGCGATCGAGCCGAGTATTTGGAAGAACATCCGGCCGATAGCGGTGGAGGTGTCGATGCCCTGGTCCAGCACGACCAGGTCGACCCCGCGGGCTTGCAGCAGCTTGGACAGCTCGATGAGGTGCTCGAGGGATCGACCGAGTCGATCTAGTTTTGTGATCACTAGCTGATCGCCGGTCCGGTTTGCCGAGAGCAGTGCCTTGTCCAGCTCGGGCCGGCGGGCGAGCTTGCCGGAGGCTTTGTCGAGGAAGATCTCCTGGCATCCGGCGGCGGTGAGGGCGTCGTGTTGGGCTTCGGGGTGTTGGTCATGGGTGGATACCCGTCCGTAACCGATCCGCATGGTGGACACTGTATCGCAAACCCTTGATAGCGTGACGTTGCTGCGTACACGGAACCTGTTACACAGCCTTCCTGCGGAATCACCGGGCCGGTGGAGGTGTAACGCGACCTTCGTTACTGTGCCACCATCCGACCGCTCATGGGCTGCCAGGCTCAGCTGGCGAGTCAGCCCGTGCTCGTTGCGGTCATCCGGTGTTCGGCCCACGCTTGGGCGGCGGCGTGCAGGCGGAGTTTCCAGGGTTGTGGGTCGTCGTGGGCGATCTGTTCCCACAGCCGGCAGCTGGCGGTGGTGAAGGCGTCGATCCCGTGGCGGGATGCGGCGGTCCAGGAGGGGATCTGGGCGGCCCAGGTTTCGGCGGCCAGGGGTGTGTGGCCTTCGGCGATCAGCCACAGGGCGGCGCAGGCGGGGTCGACCCAGGCGGCGCCGAGGGTGGGCCAGGCCCAGTCGAGGATGCGGGCGTGCTCGGCGATGAGGATGTTGTGGGGGTTGAGGTCGGTGTGCAGCAGGTGCTCGCCGGACAGCAGTGTCAGTGCCGCGTCGGCGGCGAGGCCGGCCCAGCGGTCCTCGAACCGCCGGAGCGGCAGATCCGGTGGCTCGATGTCACCGAGTCGCCGGAGGGTGTCGGCGATCTTGGGCAGGTCGGCTGAGCCGGGCGCGAGGTTGGCAGGCCGGCCGTCGAGGTGCTCGAATCCCAGGATGTTCCATCCGTCGAGGTCGACCTGCCAGAGCAGGTGCGGCGCGATCGGCGTGACGTGGGAGTTGATCTCGGCTTCCCGCCGTTGGGTGGTGATGCGGGGGTGGTCACTGCGCAGGCCTTTGATGAACACGCGCCCGGTGGGTGTGTGAAGGAGCGCGGCGATGTCAGAGTTGAGTCCCGCCGCGATCTGCTCCACGTCACGGACGGGACCGGTTGCCGATTCGATGGCCTCGCGAACTGGGGTGGGGAGTTCATCCCACTGGGTGCGTGGCCGGGTGTTGTGCATGGCCTGGCTGGCGGGCGCGGTAGTGGCGCTCATGCCGGCATCGAGCAGGCGAAGCCGAGGGAGATCAGTCCTTCGGACAGGAACAGCCGCTCGGCGGCCTGCCCGGTTTGGGTCTGCAGCAGTTGGTAGGCCGCGCGATGGTGCTCCGCCCAGGCCATCGCCGCGCGCCACAGGGCCCGGCCGTGACCGCGGCCGCGGTGTTCGGCGTGCACCGCGAAGTACTGGGGCAGCAGGGCCGGGTGTCCGCGCCGGTCGGGCATGGTGCGCAGCGGACCGATCGCACCGACGACACGGCTGTCGGTGACGGTGACCAGGATCGGGCCGTCCACGTGGCCCTCCCGCCAGCGGTGGTGCAGGAAGCCGAAGCCACTGGTGTGCAGATGCTGCGCGAACTCGGCGAACGTGGCACGCACCGCCGGTGGGCAGGTGTCCAGGACTCCAACCGGGCCCGGCGGTGGGGGGTGCGGTCCTCCGGTGTGAGCCGCTCGGCCCAGACAGGATCATCGAGAACCCGCTGTATGAGCAGGGTGTTGATCAGCACGAGACTGCTCTGCAAGAGGTGAAGGGCCAGCATGGACACTTCGGCGTGCTCCCGGTCGGCGCCGGTGAGCACACCGTCCTTGCCGTAGAAGATCGTGTCGTTGGCGGAGTTCCAGTTCTCCACCACCTGCAGCCCGGTGTGGATCTCCCGGCGCAGCTCCTCCGAGGCCAGGTAGTCGCAGGCGAAGATGGTGCGCACCACCCGCCCGAGTTCCTCCAGGGCGAGATAGACGGGGCTCTTGGGTCCGTTGCCCTTGGTGAACCGGGCCGTAGAGCCGGACCGAGCCGATGTTCTTCAACCTCGGCAGCAGCTTGAACCCCAGCAACTCGGTGAACGCGAACCCGACCACGCTGGCGCCGTGGGTGTCGGTGTAGTTGGCCTCAATCTGCGCGTCGGTGCAGTGCCGCAGCAGGCCCTCGATCATCGCCGCCACCTCGGACGACGAGCAGGATTTCAGCTGGCTGTAGATGCAGACCCGGCCGCGTTCGACGTGCCAGTAGATCATCACCCCGTAGCCGCCGTAGCGGGCGTGGAACTCCGTCATCAGGTTCGACTCCCAGGAACCGAACCGTTTGGAGTCGCTGGCGGTGGTGGTGGCCTCGCCCCACCACCACCGGTCGCGGGCCTCGAAGGTGGCGTTGACCACCCGCACGATCGCCCGCCTCAGGTTCTCGCGGGTGATGTGGCTCGCGCGGGCCCGCCGCAACGCACCCTCGTCCTCCTCGTGGTCCCCGGTGGCGGCCAGCTGCCGGATGCCCATGTTCGTGCCCAGCGCGAACAGCGCCAGCAGCAGCCGCCGGCGCAGCACACTGCGGGGCAGGGCCTCACGGGTGGCCACCGAGACGAACTCGTCGGTGAAGTCGGTGAGGAAATCGGCGTCTTTAAGGATGTCCAGCAAGTCGATAGTCCCCCACCGCCGGGCGACCTCCGCCTTGAGCGCGGCCAAGTTGCGGGGTTCGGGCAGCTTCTCCAGCTTCGGCACGCTGATCCAGGGCTTGCCGGCGCGGGTCACCACCCGCACCCCGCCCGTGGTGCCCTTGGCCATCGCCGTGTCCAACCGGTCCAGGGCATCCCGGTGCCGCTGACGCAGGTCAGCAGTGAACTCCGTGGCGTCCAACGGCTTGTCTAGCGCGGCGTAGTGCACGTCGCGGTTGTCGTCGAAGTCGCCGGGCAGGTCTTCCTCGGCGTCGCGCCACCGTCCCGCGCCCTCCACCCAGACCTCCCGGCGGCGCAGGGCCTCGCGCAGCGCGATCAGCACGCACAGCTCATAGGGCACCCGCTCCACCCGCCCGTCCGGGCCGGTGACCGCCTCCAGCCACGCCTTGGGCACCACCCCGTCCATCGGCACCGTCTCGCCCTTGGCGAAGTGCTTCTGATCGGCCGCGACGTCCTTGTACCTGGCCAGAAGCCCGATGGCGTCCATCACCGGCCGGTAGGCGGTGTTGTTGCACTTGAACCGCAGCGCGCCCAGCAGCGGGGCGAGCATCCGCCGGTAGTAGTGGGTGTAGGAGCCGCGCAGCTGCACGCGGACCCGTTCCCGCCAGGCCTTCTCCGTGGCCATCAGCTCCCGCGCCAACTTGCGCAGGGTGGCCTCCCCGCCGGGCACCACCGGCCACACGGCCTGGCGCACCGTCTCATCGGGCTTGTCCAGCGCGGCGTTGACCATCTTCAGGAAGATGCCCTTCTTCCCCGGCACCTCCGCCAGCTCACCGATCAGCTCTTTCTCCACCCGCCGCTCCGCGCGGGCGTTGATCCGGTGGATCAGCCCGATCAGCAGCTCGACCAAGGCGTCGGTGATCTCGGTCTGCCGGGCCCAGCACAGCGCGGCCAACAACGTCACCCACCCCGACTCGGCGCACGCGGTGAAATCCGAGGGGAACATCCGCGCCGCTCGCGCCCGCCACGCGGCCACCAGCCGGTCGGAGGTCTCGGCGAACAGGTCTTCACCACGCCCAACTTGGCGATCTCGGCGAACAGCGTGTCCAACCCGAGCGGGCCAGGGTCGGCCTTCAACTCCGCCAGCAACCCATCCTCGGCCAGCACCCCCAAGATCCGGGCGCAGACCCCCGGGCCCAGCTTGGCGACTGTCGCGGCGGCGAACGCCTCCTCATGACGGCGGGCAGCGGAGGCGACAATCCGCTCGACCTGGCCCACCGCCGGCGGCTCAACCTTGCTGCGGCGGCACCGCCGCAACAGCGCCTCCGCCAGCCGATCCCGGCTGGTCTCCACCGGGCACACCTCGGCCGCCAGCCACCTCGCCCACTTCTCCTCATCGGCCTCCGTCGGCGGGCGGGTGCCGAACGCATCACGGATCTGCTTGCGGTGGCGCTTGATCTGCCGATCTGTCCAGGAGTACTTCGCGAACGCCTCGGGCTCGACCTTCACCAGGCCGGCCATGTAGTCCACCGCCGCGGCCAGCACCTCCTCCGCGTAGGAAGGAAAGCAGCCCTCGATCTCATAGAACTTCAGCAACAGGCTGAAACCGAGCCTCGTCGCACCGGTCTTGTTGCCGACCAGCCCCAATCGGCCTTCAGCAGCGTCCAGGACTCGATCAGCTCCTCGGGCAACCACTCCTGCCGCACCTACGGAACGCTAGCCAGCACCCCATCACCCAGTTCAGCTAGCCCGCCCTGGCATCCCACAAGGACAACCAGACCTGCGCAGTTCTCACAGCTCAACCGGGGCTCGGAGTCCTACATGACCCCTGGCCGTAGCTACGGGAGTTCGAGGCCGACAACGTCACCGTCCGCGTCGACGCCGTCGTCTACTACAAGGTCGTCGACCCGGTGAAGGTAACCGTCGATGTGCAGAACTACCACTCCGCCATCGGCCAGGTCGCGCAGGCGTCACTGCGCTCCATCATCGGCAAGAGCGACCTGGACGACCTGCTGTCCAACCGGGAGCGACTCAACCAGGGCCTGGAACTCATGATCGACAGTCCAGCTCTGGACTGGGGCGTGCACATCGACCGCGTCGAGATCAAAGACGTCGCATTACCGGAGTCGATGAAGCGGTCCATGTCACGCCAGGCCGAAGCCGAACGGGAACGGCGCGCCCGCGTGATCACCGCCGACGGTGAGCTGCAGGCCTCGGAGAAGCTGGCCCAAGCCGCCGAAGCGATGGCCGTGCACCCCGCCGCACTGCAACTTCGTCTGCTGCAGACCGTCGTCGAGGTCGCCGCCGAGAAGAACTCCACCCTCGTGCTGCCCTTCCCCGTCGAACTGCTCCGCTTCCTGGAACGAGCAACACCCCCAGAGAACACCACCGCCACGGCGACCCCAGCCGAGGCTGCGCCGCCCCAGTACGCTGGTTGGACGAACCGCCCTGACCTGGACAGCCGGCAGCACAACGGGGGGCGCGGGCAGACTGCTTCGTCTGGCCATCGAACCGATGTGCTCACCGCCGCCCCAACACCAGCGGCGGTAGCACGCGCGGTTGTCGACAAATGAGCCGGCGTGGGGAGCGTGCTGTCGTCGCCGAGCTCCTTCGCTCCGATCCCGCTCCGTTCGAGTTGGACTTCCGGGCCGGTGCGGGTCAGGGCATGGGTCGCGTGGACCGGCCGGTGGATCCCGGTGTGGCGGGAGACGATGTCGCTGCGGCAGTACCCGTACCGGCGCTGGCCGTGGTGTGGTGCTGCTCGGTAGGAGCCACGTGGACAGTAGAGCTTCACGAATTCGACCGCGGCGCAGCGCTCGGGACGATCGCTTACTGGATCAGCTCGGGCGTGCCTATCTCCGAACCGCAGCCAAAGACGGCGCTGGCCCACGAGTTGCTCACCGAACGCGGGTTCCAGCTGTTCCCGGATTCGTCCGCTGGGCCCTCCTGTCCTCACCGGCACGCCGGGCCTCGGATCCGCCCTGCGTTGCCCCGAGCCGGCGGGTATCCCAGGACGGGCACGTCGAGACCGCTGAGGCCGGCGCGGCCTGCCCACGGGTCCCGACGCTCCGACCAGCAGCTCGCCGCACAGGACACGGCTTTCTCGGGCCATGACTACTGAGCCCACCGCCGAGGGTTTCCCTGTGTTGGTGCCGGACGCCGGGCTGGGGCTGCTGACCTGTCGCAGCGCGGCGCACTCGGCAACTGGATTAAGGCCTGATGGCCCCGACCTCGAAGCGCGAGGAGGAAACGTGATGACGTCGCCTGACTCGTTGGACCTGGCCCAGGACCGGACGGATGCTGCCACGTGCATGGAGGCGGCCATATTTCTCTGTGAATGGCGAGTGACGGCCTTGACCGCCAGGCGCACGACGCTCGCCTTGGGCCAGCTCCTCAACGCGGTGAGCCTCGCGCTGGCGGCGGACGGCCGCTCAGTGCCACCAACAGTGCGACGGGCAGCGTTGCGGGTTGCTGATCAGCTTCACCGCAAGCGGTCAGTTTCGTCGTCGGGTGGCATGGCTGCTGAAGATGACCACGCCAGACCATCCGACCGTGTTAGCGCTCAGCGTCGACGGAGCGACCCTCGGACGACCCGCGCTAGGCCCGTGCCATACACAAGTTCGATCAAGCTGGGTCGCATGGGATGACGACCCACGCCGCCTCCGGGCCATCGCATTCCCCGATCGCGGCCTCTCTTTCTGAGCAGACCTGGGAGAACGAGGGCGGGCGCCTCCGGAGAGCGGCAGACAACTCCCGTTCGGTGGTGAGCACGGTGACGGTGCGGGTCCGTTGGTGAGGCGAGGCGGGGTGCGTTCACCAGTCCGCGGGCTCAGAGGCGTCGGCGGCCAGGTTCTGGGCCTCGTTCCTTCCGCGGGGCCCGGCCGGTCAGGCGGTCGGGCCAGGGAGTGGGCGGGGGTTGCGCCGGCCTCGGGCAATGCCGTTGGTGATGTGCGCAATCACGTCCCCCGCTGGTTGGTGCCGTGTCGCCACCGCCGCGCCATGAAAAGGGCCCCCGCTATCGCGGCGAACGCCAACGCGGTGCCCGGCGATCGGGCCAGCAGCATCAGCCCGCACAGCATCACCGCAACGACGATCGCGGCCGTGTAAGCCAACCGGAGCCGATCGCGCGGCCCTCGCGGCTCACGCGGGAGGCGCTGCGCGTCGGCGTCGAAGGACTGCGCAAAGCCCGGGTCCTCGACCAAGAGCCGTCGTTGGATCTGGTCCAACGTCTCGCGTTCGCGGTCACTGAGCACGACACGCCTCCTGGAGGTGTCTGTCGGCCTGGCACGGTCTCGACGCCGTGCCCGTCCGATATTTTCATCGTAACACGATATACTGTCGTACGATGACCTCGGCGGTAGCACGTGGGAAAGGTGGTGTTGCGATGACGACAGACTACGAAGGCGTGGGATCAGAAACCCTCACAAAGCAGGATTTCGAGGCGTTGGCTCGATTCCGCTTCGGTATCCGCCGCTACCTGCGCTTCAGCGAAGAAGCGGTGCGTCGGGACGGCCTGACCCCGCAGCAATACCAGCTACTGCTGGCCCTCAAGGGCTTTCCCGGCCGGGAGTGGGCGACCGTGCGGGAGCTGGCCGACCGGCTTCAGCTGCGTCACCACAGCGTGGTCGAACTGGTCAACCGGGCGCAGGGACAAGGGCTGGTGCAACGGGCACCGCATCCCAGCGACGGCCGGGCGGTGCAAGTGCTGCTGACACCGGAAGGGATGCGGATCATGGCACGCCTCAGCGCGCTGCACCGCGACCAGTTGTGCCGTATGGACGCGGTGCTCACCCTTCCGACCTGGGACAGCATGCCGCAGGACGGGGACGCGACCCCTCCATGACGCCGGCCGACACCTCGGCACGCCGAGCAGAGTCCGAGGGCTGGTTCGCGCCCTGGCCCACCACCCTGCGCTCTCGGGAAATGCCCCTTCCACGCCCCAGCGCACGGCGTCACCTGGAAGTCGCCGACAAGCATCTCCGCAACATATCCGCCCGGGCACTCAGCAACGCCGGGCAGTCGAAGGTCCTGAGCAGCGCGTTGGGCCACCAGTCGACCTCGATGAGCAACTTGGTGATCGGGTGCACGGCAGCAGGCCGACCAGGCCTGTCTTGACCTGCTCTACCTCGTCCCGGAACAGGGTCAGGGCTCCTGCAGGTCACTTATCACGCGGGTCGACACCGTCGTCGGTCTTGCCCTGCTGCACGGTGCCCGCCGCGATCTCGCTCGGCGCGGGCGGGTGCCCGCCGTCGCCGACGTGCGCCTCGCCCCGCATCCGTGCGGTCATGTGCGGGTAGTGCAGCTCGAAGGCGGGTCGCTCGGAGCGGATGCGGGGCAGTTCGGTGAAGTTGTGCCGTGGCGGCGGGCACGAGGTGGCCCATTCCAGCGAGTTGCCGTACCCCCACGGGTCATCGACGCTGACGAGCTCGCCGTAGCGGTAGCTGCGGAACACGTTCCACAGGAACGGCAGCGTGGAGGCGCCGAGCACGAAGGCACCGATCGAGGACACCATGTTCAGCGTGGTGAACCCGTCGCTGGGCAGGTAGTCGGCGTAGCGGCGGACAGCGCACCGATCGCCAGGGTCGCGAAGATCATCCCCTTGTAGCCGAACATCGGCTTGCGACTGAACACCGGGATCACCTCGGCGATGATGCCAAAGAAGGGCAGCGCGACGATGTAGACCTCCGGGTGGCCGAAGAACCAGAACAGGTGCTGCCACAGGATCGCCCCGCCGTTGGCCGGATCGAACACATGCGCGCCGAGGCGTCGGTCGGCCTCCAACCCCAGCAGGGCTGCGGTCAAGATCGGGAACGCTAGCAGCACGAGCAGCGATGTGACAAAAAATGTTCCAGGTGAAGATCGGCATCCGGAACATTGTCATCCCGGGTGCCCGCAGGCACACCACCGTAGTGATCATGTTCACCGCGCCCAGAATGGTGCCCAGCCCGGCGATCACCAGTCCCATGATCCACAGGTCCCCACCCGCGCCCGGGGAGTGCATGGCATTCGACAGCGGAGTATAGGCGAACCAGCCGAAGTCGGCTGCGCCGCCCGGCGTCAGGAATCCGCTGATCGTTATTAGCCCACCGAAGAGGAACAGCCAGTAGGAGAAGGCATTGAGCCGGGGGAAGGCGACGTCCGGGGAGCCAATTTGCAGCGGGAGCACCAGGTTGGCGAACGCGAACACCATCGGTGTCGCATACAGCAGCAGCATGATCGTGCCGTGCATGGTGAACAGCTGGTTGTACTGCTCGTTGGACAGGAACTGCAAGTGAGGCTGGGCCAGCTCGGCGCGGATCAGCATGGCCATGCTGCCGCCGATAAAGAAGAACCCCAGCGAGGTGACGATGTAGAGCACACCAATCTGCTTGTGATCGGTGGTCTGCAGCAGACTCAGCAGGACCGAGCCCTTTGGGCGTCGCCGGGGCGGGTATCGCTCCGTGGTGACCAAGCGCGGCGTGATCGCTGTCATCGCACCCCCAGAGGAAGGTCGTGGGTCCCGCGGTGGCACTGGCTGTCGCGGCGAACGTCTCGTCGGGCAGGTACCGGCGCGCCTGCCTGACGGAGCGCCGTGACCGGGCAGCGTCTCGACAAAGAGGCACACCAGTTCACAGGCCCACAGGCCACGCACTCGTCGGATGGAGGTAGCGCGCCCGCGCTGCCTTGTAGATGCAATCGACCGGGCACTCCTCGACACAGAACCGGTCGACAATCTCAAACGCAGGGTGCTCGGCGATCACGTAGGTCACTCCGCTCTTCCGCTTCCCGCAGCTCGTTCCCGGCCGACAGCTATTAAACTATGGTCATCCTCTTTATTAGGGTAGGGCCGTGGGGATGAACGAATTGGCCGAGCGTCGCACGACGCACGGGGCGTTGGCGGTGCTCAGCCGGGTGCGGCTGCTGGATGCCTTACGCGCCAGTGAGCGCCCGTTGGACGCGCGCGAGCTGGCGGCGGCGTGCGGGCTGCACGTCAGCACGGTGCGGTTTCACTTGGAGGTACTGAGCGAAGCGGGGTTGGTGCGAAGCCAGTCCGAGTCAACCCGCAGACGGGGGCGCCCCCGTCTGCTCTACACCCCGGTCAGCGCTAGTGGCACCGACTCAGAGCGCACTGGCTACCAGATGCTCGCCACCGTTCTCGCCGCGCACTGGGCCGACACCCCGGCCGAGCGGACACAGCGCGCCGAGTGGGCCGGCCAGGTCGCGGCCACAGCGCAGCGGCTAGCGCCTCCACCCGCGACGGGCCTGACCATAGAGGAGTCCGTGACCCAAGTCAGTGGACTGTTCGCCGAGCTCGGCTTCGAACCCGAACTCGCCCGCGAAGGCCAGGACCTACAGATCCGGCTGTACGCCTGCCCGTTCCGGGCCGTCGCTGCGCAGCACCCGGAGGTCGTGTGCTCCCTGCACTTGGGCCTGCTCCGGGGGACTCTGGCCGAGTTGGGGGCGCCGGCCACCGTGAGCAGCCTGACGCCTTTCGTGGAACCGCACTTGTGCGTTGCGCGCGTCACCCCCATCACGAAGTCGGCCCCGGATGAGCAGAGCGCGAACGCCGAGGTCCGATCATGACGGTGGAACCGCCGAGCTGGTGCAGCTCGCCGTCCTGTTCACCTGGCTGGGGGCGATGCTGGCGATCTCCTTCCTGGAGACACCGCGGCCCAGGCTGGACAGGCGGGTCGCCGGATCGATCAGCCGTCGCCTGCCGGGGGCAGCCAGCCACCGAACACGTGGCGATCCAGCGCCAACGTCCGGATAGGAGCGATCGTGACTGCCGTCACGCCCAAGCCGATTACCTCGCGCCCACACCCGGCGCGGCGGTCAAAGGATCCACGCTGCTGAGGATTCCGCGGGCCCACGGAACCACGGAACCACGGACCGGCGAGAACCGGCAGTCACGCTGCGTGAGCAACGCTGGCATTCCGCGCGTCGAATCCGTCACTCGGGCTGGCGGGGTTCAGTGTCCCGGCCGACGATGAGGGTGTGGGACGCAGCGTGGCGCATCAGCTCATCGAGTCGCATCTGGTCGGTGGGGAGTTGGCGGCGGGCCAGGAGATCCGGTTGCGGATCGACCAGACGTTGACCCAGGATGCCACCGGCACGCTGGTGATGGAGGAGCTCGAGGCGTTGGGTCTGGAGCGGGCGCGTACCGAGGTCAGCGTGCAGTACGTCGACCACAATCTGTTGCAGGCTGATGAGCGCAACGCCGAGGATCACCTGTTCCTGCGCTCGGCGTGCCGGCGCTACGGGTTGTGGTTTTCCAAGCCGGGCAACGGGGTGTCGCACCCGACTCACATGCAGCGATTCGGAGTGCCCGGCAAGACGATGGCCGGTTCGGACTCGCACACCTGCGCGGCCGGGGCGTTGGGCATGTTGGCCATCGGGGTGGGCGGGCTGGAGGTGGCGCTGGCCATCGCCGGGCAGCCGCTGCATCTCCGGATGCCTGCGATCTGGGGTGTGCGCCTGGTCGGGGAGTTGCCACCGTGGTGCTCGGCCAAGGACGTGATCCTGGAGATGCTGCGCCGCCACGGCGTCACCGGCGGGCGCAACCGGATCATCGAGTACCACGGGCCGGGCCTGGCCGGGCTCTTGGCGATGGACCGGCACGTCATCGCCAACATGGGCGCTGAGCTGGGCGCGACGACCAGCGTGTTTCCCTCCGACGGTGCGGTGCGGGCGTTCCTGCGCGCCGAGGGCCGGGAGGAGGACTTCGTCGAGTTGCTGGCCGAGGATCCCGATGGGGAGTCGACCTACGACGTCATCGACGAGATCAACCTCGCTGAGCTGGAGCCGCTGATCGCCACGCCGTCCTCACCGGGCAACGTGGTACCGGTGCGCGAGGTGGCCGGGCAGGAGGTCAGCCAGGTGGTGATCGGTTCCTCGGCCAACCCCGGGCTGCGGGACTACGCGATCGCGGCGGCGATGGTCAAGGGTCGGCAGGCCAGCGACGCGGTCAGCTTCGATGTCAACCCGTCCTCGCGGGAGATCTTCGAAGACCTGACCAGGATGGGCGCCACGTTCGATCTCATCGCGGCCGGTGCACGCATCCACCAGGCCGGGTGCATGGGCTGTATCGGGATGGGTCAGGCGCCGGCTGTCGGGCGCAACTCGCTGCGTACTTTCCCGCGGAACTTCCCGGGCCGCAGTGGCACGAAGCAGGACGCGGTCTGGCTCTGCTCGCCTGAGACCGCCACATCCGCCGCGCTGACCGGCGTGATCACCGATCCGCGGGACCTCGCCGAGGAGCTCGGCCTGGACTACCCGGGCCTGGAACTGCCGCAGCGGGCGTCGGTGAACACCGCGATGCTGCTCGCGCCGCTGCCTCCCGAGCAGGCCGCCCAGGAGAAACTGGTCAAGGGCCCGAACATCACCGCGCTGCCCAAGTTCCCCGAGCTGCCGGACCGGATCGAGGCGCCGGTGCTGCTCAAGGTCGGCGACGACGTGTCCACCGACGACATCTCGCCGGCCGGAGCCCGCGCGCTGCCCTACCGCTCGAACATCGGAAAGCTCGCCGAGTTCACCTTCACCCGGCTCGACGAGGGCTACCCGAACCGGGCCCGCGAACTCGCTGCCGGCAGCGGGCACGTCATCGTGGGCGGCCACAACTACGGTCAGGGATCGTCGCGGGAACACGCTGCGATCACCCCGCGCTACCTCGGGCTGCGTGCGGTGCTGGCCAAGTCGTTCGCCCGGATCCACTGGCAGAACCTGGCGAACTTCGGGGTGCTGGCGCTGGAATTCATCGACGCGGACGACTACGACCACATCGAGCAGGACGACACGCTGCTCATCGACCAGTTGCGGCAAACCCTGACCGATAGCAACGAACTCACCGTCACCAACACCACCCGCGATGCGCGGTACCGGGTGTGCCACCAGCTCTCCCCGCGGCAGGTGGAAATGGTCCTGGCAGGCGGACAGATCCCGCTGCTGGCCCGCACCGGGAAGAGCCCGGGCTCGGTCACCAAGGCTTGACCCCCAGGGTACGACGAACCGTCGCAGACAGCCCCCGAGCTGACAGGTCACCCGCGCCCACCACCCAATCCGAGTGTGATCATGCCCACGCAGTATGTCGTGATACGATATTAATTGCCCGGTTGGCAAGGACTTCCCCAGGCCGGCGGCACCAGGAGGCGGGTCATGCTCAGTAACCGCGAACGCGCCAGGCTGCACGACATCCAGCGCCAGTTCCTGATCGAGGACCCGGACTTTGTGCGGTCCTTCCGCACCGCCGGCCAGAGCCCACCGTGCGATCCACCCGATCACCGACGGCAGGCGCTCCCGCTGGCGATCGCCCTCACCGTGGTCCTCCGCTGCTCGTACTGGTGGCGAGTCGCCCGGGACGGCGTTTCGGCGGCTCGCCGCATAACCGGTCGTCGTCGGCAAGCCCCGCCGAGTTCGACGTGGCCATATCACCGGGGACCCCGAGGCACCGTCGATCACCTGAGATGTCCGTCGCCGGCCTGTGCGCCCGACGTCATGCAGGGGCCGCGCTCCCGCCCTCGGGAGGGTCGTTCCAGCTCGGGAGGGCAAGTGCCGCGCCCATGCGCTGGAGCTCGTCACGATGCAGCGCACCCAGGCGCGCCAGCACCTGCTCTCCAGCCTTGGTCAGTAGCACCCGGACCGCCCGGCCGTCGCTGGGGTCCGCTGCCCGCTCGATGAGCCCTTGGCGCTGCGCCCGGTTGACCAGTTCGACCACGCTGTGATGACGCAGCTGGAGCCGGTCGGCCAGCTCCCGCACGGTCGCCCACTCCCGGCCGGGGAATCCCTTCAGCGCTAGTAGCAGCTGGTATTGCTGCGGGGTCAGGCCGTCTCGACGGACCGTCTCCTCGCTGAAGCGCAGGTAGCGGCGGATCCCGAAGCGGAACTGGGCCAACGCCTCGAAATCCTGCTTCGTCAGCGGCTCTGATCCCACGCCCTCGGCCTCGGTCGCCATGAGACACATGACACCACTCCTTCCACTTGGGGCCGAGCACGAGAGGCACTATATCGTGTTACGATAGACATGTGCGAAGGGGTGAGGTCAACATCAAGACCCCGCGAGGCGCCAGGAGGTGCCCAATGATCAGTGACTGCCAACACGCTCCGCGAGATGCCGAATCGGTTCCGGCGCGTCAGAGTGGCATGCCCTATGCGATCGCGGTGCTCAGCGACGGCAGTGCCCTCGCACACCAGCATCCGACCCGCCAGGCTGGATCGGTTGAAGCCGTCCTACGCCACTGGGCGGCACTGATCCACGAGCACACCGGCCTGGTCACCCGGCCGGTGTATGTGGCCGCCCAGGACGCCGAGGACCTCAGCGCCGGATTGCGCGGCCTTCCCCCCGACATCGGGGTCATCGTCCTGACTCGCACCGACCCGACCCACTACTCGGCGGGCAACGGGTCGGCACCAGGCGGGGGAAGCGAGCCACCGGTGGTCACCGATTCGGCGATGACCGCCGTCGCGGCGACCGCGGCGCTGCTGACCACCCTGAACCGCCGCGGCCTTTCACCCGAGCGCAGCGGGGTCGTGATCGCCGGCGCGGCGACCATGCCCGTGCTGCGCCCACTACTGCTGGCCGCCGGATTCGGGCGCGTCACCAGCTGGGATCGCCTCGACGCCTTCACCTTCTCCCTGCGCTGCATCACGCAAGACGCCGAGGCGGTCATCGACCTGGTGGGCTGCACACGGGAACTTGCCGAGGCAGCGAGCGATCATCCCGAGCTGATCATCATCACCCCAGACAAGACGAACTGGGCACTGCTCGCGTTACCCGCCGTCCTCCACGCCGTCGCGACAGCTCAGGATCCAAGAGCCGGCGTGGACCGCTACCACGCCTGCGCGCTCGCGCTGGCCGCCACCACCCCACCCGATCGGCTACTGCCCGACCCGATGGAACCGGCGTCGACGAGGAGTGAAAGGCCGAGATCCCACTGATCGAAGAGTGGTTCGACAAGATCGGCGACAAGCTGCCGACCTCGATGCGCGACGAGCTGGAGGCACTCAAGGATCGCCTCGGCTACGGCATAGCCCCGCGAACAGCCAGGAGCCAGAGGATGACAAGACAGTCACACGTGCAGGTCGGTCGAGTCTACGACGAGCGCACGCCGCAGGACGGCGTCCGGGTGCTGGTCGACCGCATCTGGCCGCGCGGCCTGACCAAGGACCAGGCCGACCTCGACGAATGGTGCAAGCAGATCGCCCCGTCAGCGGCGTTGCGCAGGTGGTACGGCCACGACCCCGACCGGTTCGAGGAGTTCGGTCGCCGCTACCGGACAGAACTCGATGATCCTGGGCGGGCCGAAGCGCTGCAGCACCTGCACGAGTTGGCGCAGCACCGGACGCTGACCCTGCTCACCGCCACCAGACACGCCGAGATCAGTGAGGCCGTTGTGCTCGCGGACCTGCTCGGCGCCGAGAACGGGACCGGCTGATGGCCACCCCCCAGGGCGCGGGCCCGCCACCGCCGGTGGGCAGGATCGTGGTCGGCGTGGACGGATCACCCGGATCGCTGGCCGCGTTGCGCTGGGCGGTCCAGGAGGCGTCCTTACGCGGCCTGGCGTTGCATGCGGTGACCGCCTGGGAATTCCCGCAGGAATCGACCTTCGGCGACATGCATACGGTCGGCGACTTTCATCCGGTGATCGCCGCCGAGGAGATCCTGGTGGCGGCCCTCGCCGATGCCGGCATATCGGCCCAGGACCAGACGGTGACCACCGCGCCCGTCGAGGGGCACCCGGCCGAGGTGCTGCTGCAGGCGGCCGAGGGCTCGGAGCTGCTGGTGGTCGGCTCCCGCGGGCACGGCAAGATCCTCGGAGCGCTGCTCGGCTCGGTCAGCCAGTACTTGGCCGCCCACGCCGCCTGCCCGGTCGTCGTCATCAATCCCGTGGCGCATGAGGCCCGCGGCCGCTGCCACCCCGGACGCTGACGGCGGTCGCACCACATCACCTGCCCGACACGATTATAGTGACGTCACCCTCACGAAAGCGGATCGCGGGACAGTACGCAGTCGCCGCACACCGCGCCCGCCGCGTTCGGCGCGGCCCGATAGATCAGACAGCAACTCCGGCGACGAAAACCTCGGTCGGCCGACACGATGCTGGTGCCACGGAGGGGCGGCTGGTCCAGCAGCAGCGACGCGATCATCTGGCACGGGTGTACCCAGGCTGGTTGGGAGGTTGCGATCATCGACGCCGCACCATTGACCGCCGATGCGACGTTGCCCCACAGGAGGACGACCCTCGTGGATCTTGTTCGTTAACTCCTGTGCTTCGGGTGCTGCTGGTGACCCAACGCGGGTCCCCACAGGGGCGAACTCGATTCGTCGCGTGGTCCGCAACCAGCGCCTTGGAGCAGAGCCAGAATCACTCGCTGCGGGTCGTGGGCCAGTGACTCTACGAATCCGCCGCGGTAGGCCTGGCCACCTTTCTCGCTCAGCCACCCGCCGAGGATGGGCACCGCAAAAACGCCACGTTCGCCGGAGAGACCTTGGCCGAGACCATCGAGTTGGCGCATGAACAGCTCGCCTGGCTCCAACATGGCGATCAGGGCCTCCCCCACTGTGGTCCCGGTGCCACCCACCATCGGGGACTTCCAGAGGGTTTCGGCATCGTTCGCTTCCCAGTTCTGGTCCGGATTGGCGGGTAACAGCCGCGGAATCCTTGTCTCGGCCAGGAAGGCCTCGCCACCAGCGCCGGTCGCCTCGCGCACTTTCTCGTACAGGGCCTCCCCGCCCAGAGCGCTGCCTGATGCTCCCAGCCCGAAGGCGACCTCGACGTCGTCGATGCCGGCCCGCACCCCAGCCACGGCGAGATCCTTGGTCACGCCCTCGTCGACGTGGCCGTCGCCGAAGACGACGCCGCCTCCCTCAACCGCGAGCCCGTGGGAATTGTCCCAATCATGAAAGACACGGGCCACCAGATCCCCCAGGGAAAGCTCGGGATACCGGCTCGTCCTGGTCGTGAGCCCAGACAGGGTGCGGCGATAGAGGAACCCGGCGGGCACAAGCCTCATCACCCGGCTGAGCTCCCGCAGCGCCGTGGCAGTGTCGGAGGCTACCCGACGTTGGAGATGCTCCCAGAAGCTCGGATACCGCGCCTTCCAGAATCTGCGGATGGCGGCAACCGGCGTTCGCAGGTGCCCGGCGGCGAACGCATCAGTCAGGTAGTGCGCAGCGGCGGCCTCCCGGGCCATCGCCCGGGAGACGTCACCGCCGTGACGGCCGAGATGCCATGCCTCATCCAGGGCGACCTGGTGGAGGTTGCGGTAGGCCAACAGGGCCGAGCCGAACCCACTGCCCGTTGCGACGTCTGACCTACCGGGCGTGACGAAGTGGTCGTCGTTACTCGCCGCCAGGGCCAAGAAGCGATCCCGGACCCGTCGCTCCACATCGCTGCGGGCGGCGCCGGGGTTGAACCGAAAGTCGGCGAACTGCCCACTCGGTTCGAATCTGGGATCGATGAAAACTTCGTCCACGGTCGTCACCTTCAACGCGCAGATGATCTCGTCACGGGTATCGAGCCGGGTCCCCGCCTGTCCCGGTGCGCACGCGAGGCTGAACAACCTTCCCGACCCATCCGCTTCGGGTCGGGCGGCTTGCCAGTACTCGAGGCCGGAGGTGGGTGAGCCGTGGGGCCGGAAGTAGTCCCCGCTCAACGCGACGACGTCGCCGAAGCTGAGCAAGAACCGTTCCTCGGCTGATTCGCCGCCGACGTTGACCAGGGCGGCACCGGTGGCGGCATCGCCGATGGCGCGATGCTCATAGGCCCTCCTGCCCACGAACGGCGGAAGTCCGGCCTGTCCTCCAGACTTCAAACCTGTGCCCGCAGGGTGGCGGTCAGTTGCTTGCCGAGCTGCTCCCAGCTGGCGTCGAACTTGGCCACCCCGTCGTCTTCGAGGGTGCGCACCACGTCGTCATAGTCGATGCCTAGCGCCTGCACGCGGTCGAGCACCTCTTGTGCATCGCGGTAGTGCCCGCGGACCGTGTCGGCGCCGACCAGCGCGTGGTCGGCGACCGCGCGCAGGGTGTCCTCTGGCATGGTGTTGACCACGCCGGGAGCGATCAGGTCGACTACATAGCGGGTGTCGGGATAGGCCGGGTCCTTGACCCCGGTCGAGGCCCACAGCGGCCGTTGGGGCCGGGCCCCGGCCGCAGCCAACGCCGACCACCGTTTCGAAGAGAACACCCGCTCGTAGTGGGCGTAGGCCAGGCGGGCGTTCGCGATCGCCGCCCGGCCGCGAAGCTCCGCGGCCTGGGCGGTTCCGACTTGGTCCAAGCGCCGGTCCACCTCGGTATCCACCCGGCTGACGAAAAACGAGGCCACCGAATCGATCCGCGACAGGTCCCGCCCGGCCCGCGCGGCGCGCTCCAGGCCGTCGAGGAAGGCGCCGGTCACCTCGTCGTACCGGGCCAAGGAGAAGATCAGGGTGACGTTGATGCTGATGCCCTCGGCCAAGCACACCGCGATCGCCGGCACCCCTTGGCGCACTGCAGGGATCTTGACGAACAGGTTCGGCCGGTCGACCAGCCACCACAGCGCCCGCGCCTCGGCGATGGTGGCCTCGGTGTCGTGCGCCAGCCGAGGATCGACCTCGATCGACACCCGGCCGTCGACTCCGCCGGTGGCGTCATACACCGGTCGCAACACGTCACAGGCCCAGCGCACGTCGAACGTGGTCAGCGCCCGCAGCGCCTCACCCACCTCCACCCCGCGCAGCGCCAGGTCGGCGACCTGGGCGTCGTAGGCGTGGCCGCTGCCGATCGCTCTGGTGAAAATCGTGGGATTCGTGGTCACCCCGACCACGTGCTGGTCGCGGACCAGGCCGGCCAAGCCACCAGACACCAGCCGTTCCCGGCTCAGGTCGTCCAGCCAGATCGATACCCCCGCCTCGCTCAGCGCAGTCAGTCGGTCAACCATCACCCTGAACCCTCCTTCCCATACGTGCATCGGCGCTCTTGGTGGTGTCGGCCAGTGGCACTGCTGGGTCGGCCAGGCGGTGGCGATCAACGGGTTTGCCCCCGCGGATGAGGTCCTCCACGAGCGCGATGCCCTGGTCCCATTGGGTAACGTGCATCCCAGCCACGACCCGGTCGTCGGCGAGCCAGAATGCATAAAACGCCCGCGCTCCGAGATCCCCACGGGTGATGAGAGCGTCATACCCGCCGTGCGGAAACCACCCGGCGAATTCCATGCCGACGTCATACTGGTCGGTGAAGAAGTACGGCAGACGGTCGTAGCTCACCTGCTGGCCGAGCATGGAGCGGGCCGCGGCGGGTCCCCCGTGCAGCGCGTTGGCCCAGTGCTCCACGCGGATCCGCGCCTGATACAGCGGGTTGACCGCATTGGCAACGTCGCCAGCGGCGTAGACGTCGGAATCGTCGGTGCGCAGCGCAGCGTCAACGAGAACACCATTGTCGACGGCCAGACCGGCCTGCTCGGCGAGTTCGGTGTTGGGCCGGGCTCCCACGCCGACGATGACCACGTCCGCGAGGATCTCGTTGCCGTCGTCGGTGATCACCGTCGCGACGTGCCCGGCGCCACGGAACTCGGTCACCGCCGTGCCGAGTCGAACATCGACGCCGTGCTCGCGGTGCACCTGAGCGAAGAACCCACCGATCACCGAAGCTCCCGCACCGGGGCCCAGTGCCGCCTGCAGCGGTGTCGGTTGCGGCTCGACCATGGTGACGTCGCAGCCGTACTCCCGGGCGGCGGCCGCGGTCTCCAACCCGATCCAGCCGCCACCCACCACGACAACCCGGCCCCCACC
>JBOHFW010000458.1:0-12100 GCA_050699835.1 Pseudonocardiaceae bacterium
TCGATGAACGCCGCGACGTCGGAGGCGACGAAGTGCTCCCCCGAGCCCACCCCCACCACCAGCGGCGAGGACCGGCGCGCCGCGACGATCAGATCGGGCTCATCGGCATGGGTGACGACGAAGGTGAATGCTCCCTCCAACCGCCGGCACACCCGGCGCACCGCCAGAGGAAGATCACCGCATTCGGCGTACCCCGCAGCGAGCAGATGCGCTGCGGTTTCGGTATCGGTGTCGCTGGCCAGCTCTACGCCGACCCGCTCCAGTTCGGCGCGCAGCTGAGCGTGGTTCTCGATGATCCCGTTGTGCACTATGGCGAGCCGGCCTGCGGTGTCGCAGTGCGGGTGGGCATTGCGATCGGTCGGCGCACCGTGGGTGGCCCAGCGGGTGTGGCCCATCCCGACGGTCCCCCGGAAACCTGCCCGCCCGGTGGCGTCGAGTTCCCCGATCAGGTTGGCCAGCACTCCGGCCTTGCGGGACACCGCAAGGCCGGAGTTGTCGAGCACCGCGACACCAGCGGAGTCATATCCGCGGTACTCCAGCCTACCCAGACCTTGCAGAACGACGTCCAGGGCGGCTCGACGCCCTACGTAGCCCACGATTCCACACATGAGCGTGACGCTAGCCCAGCCTGGTCGCGCTGCGACCACCGCGTGAGCCCATGCGGCTTGGGCTACCGCCGCTGTGATCATAACTCCTGGCTATTGGAGCAGATGGCTACGCTCGGACGACCGCGCTACGAATCCGATAACGTTCGGGCTCATGGCACGCACCGATCCCGCGGTCCGGCACACAGCTGAGGAACTGTCCCGTCCAGGTCCACACGCCGTGGCCAGCGGTGATCTCACCTCGGCGGGTGTACCCGGCGTGGTGTTCACGCCCCGCTCCGGTCGAGAGCTGCCGGCGGTGGCGTTCGGAAACGGCTGGTTACAGCCGACCGCACGCTACGGTGAACTGCTGCGCCACCTGGCCAGTTGGGGGCTGGTCGCCGCAGCGCCGGCCACCCAGAGCGGCGCGCTGGCCTCCCACAGCCAGTTAGCGACCGATCTGCGCACCGTGCTGGACGTCTGCGCCGGTGTGCAGCTGGGCGACGGCGGGATCAGCGTCGATCCCGGCAAGCTGGCGCTGGCCGGGCACGGGATGGGTGGCGGGTGCGCAGTGCTGGCGGCGGCGGCCGACGACCGGTGCCGCGCGGTGGTCACCCTGGCGGTTGCTGAAACGATGCCCTCCGCGGTGGCCGCCGCACGCGGGTGCGCCATGCCGGCCCTGCACGTGGCTGGCGGGAAGGACCTCCTGGCCCCCCCGATCGGGCATGCCCAGCCGGTGGCCAAGGCCTGGGCGGGTCCGGTGCAGCTGCGGACCCTGCCCAAGGCCGGCCATCTCAGTTTCACCGCCGGCCCGCACTGGACGGACCTGCTCATCGCCAGCAGCCCGGAGTTCACCACCCGGCGCATCAGCCGGGCGCTGATCACCGCGTTCCTGCTGCGCCATCTCACCGGCTCAGATGACTACGACGCGCTGCTGGCCGAACCCCCGCTCGTGTGATTGGACGTTTCTCCAGGACCGTCGGTGCCTTACAGTTAAGTGCAGGCCACGCCGGGTCGCTTACCAAGGGGAGTCGCCATGGTTATCGGTTATATTATGTTAGTCGTCCTGTGGGTTGTGATCGGCCTATTCGGGCTCGCAGCGATATTGTTTGTGTTCAGATCGGCTGGGCGATAGCACACGAGTCAGCTCGCGGTCGCAACGACTGTTGCGATGCGGTGGGCGATTGTGGCAGCGGCTGATTCGGTCGGGGCTTCGACCATCACTCGCACCAGCTGTTCGGTGCCTGAGGGCCGCAGCAGCACGCGGCCGGTCGGGCCCAACTCGGCCTCCGCGGTGGCAATCGCATCCGCCACCGCGGGTGCCATCGCGACCCTTCCCTTGTCTGCGACCGCGACGTTGATCAGCACCTGGGGGAACCGGGTCAGCACACCGGCCAGATCCGCCAGGCTCTGTCCTGAGCTGACTATCCGGTTCATCAGCCGCAACGCGGTGAGCAACCCATCGCCTGTGGTGGCATAGCCGGGCAACACCACGTGCCCGGACTGCTCGCCGCCGAGTGTGAATCCACCCGCCGCCAGTGCCTCGAGCACGTACCGATCCCCCACCGGGGTGGTCCGCACCGCCACACCGTGCTCGCGCATCGCGAGGTGCAATCCCAAGTTGCTCATCACGGTGGCGACCAAGGTGTTCTGGACGAGTTCGCCACCCTCCCGCATCGCCAGCGCGAGAATCGCCATGATCTGATCACCGTCCACCACCTCGCCGGTGGCGTCCACCGCCAGGCAGCGATCAGCGTCGCCGTCGTGTGCGACACCGATTGTGGCGCCCTGCTCCAGCACAGCCTTGCGCAACCCGTCGAGATGACCGCATCCGCATCGATCGTTGATATTGAGACCGTCTGGCTGTGCATACAAGGCCACCACGTCGGCGCCTGCTGCTTGGTAGACCTGCGCAGCAATGGTGGACGCTGCGCCGTGCGCACAGTCCACCACCATCCGAATCCCGGTCAGCGACTGCGGGGTGGCCCGCAGCAGATGATCCACATAACGCCGAGCGGGCTCCGGCGCCTCCCGTACCCGGCCGATCAGCGCTCCAGTGGGACGCTCGAACCCGTGGCTGACCACCCGCGCGGTGATCTCGTCTTCCACCGCATCGGGAAGTTTCCGCCCGCCGGCGGCGAAGAGCTTGATGCCGTTGTCCGGCATCGGGTTGTGCGAGCCGGAGATCATCACGCCGAGATCCGCGGAGAACTCGCCGACCAGATGGGCAACGGCTGGGGTGGGCAGGATCCCGACCCGGAGCACGTCGGCGCCTGCCGAGGTCAGGCCAGCGGTGACGGCTGCCTCCAGCATCTCGCCACTGGCACGTGGGTCTCGGCCCACGACGGCAACTGGACGGTGCCCGAGACCGCGGTCGGCGAGCACCCGGGCCGCTGCCGCGGACAAAGCCAGCGCCAGCTCGGGCGTGAGCTCGGAGTTGGCCAAGCCACGCACCCCGTCGGTGCCGAACAGGCGGGGCATCAGTTCGCGCGGGGTATCAACTGTTACCGGGGCGGCGATACTACCGCTTCGAGTACTGGGGAGCCTTGCGTGCCTTCTTCAGGCCGTACTTCTTGCGCTCCTTAGCTCGGGCGTCGCGGGTGAGAAAGCCCGCCTTCTTCAGCGCCGGGCGGTCATCAATGTTGAGCTCGACCAGCGCCCGGGCGATGGCTAGCCGCAGTGCACCAGCCTGGCCAGAGGTGCCACCACCGGAGAGGTTGCCGAGCACGTCGTAGGACTCTGGCTTGTTGACGGTCAGCAGGGGTTCCCGGATCAGCTGCTGGTGCACCTTGTTCGGGAAGTACCGCTCCAGGCTCGTGCCGTTAAGCCGGAACACCCCGGTGCCGGGCACGAGGCGCACCCGCACCACCGCTTGCTTGCGACGGCCGACGGCCTGGACCGCTTGACCGCTGGGTACCGGCATCGCCGGCACGAGCGGAGCCGGAACGGACGGCGCGGCTGTGCCGGTTTCGGATTGCGGTGTCTGCGGAGTGCTCACGGCGTCTCTCGGGTCCTCACTGGTGGCGTTCACCGGTTCAGTAGTCACTGGGTTCGACATGTCACTGGACGACTTGGGTGATCTGGAATGGCTGCGGTTTTTGCGCCGCATGCGGGTGCTCAGGGGTGGCGTAGACCTTGAGCTTACGGGCCATCGCCCGGCCCAACGTGTTCTTCGGGAGCATGCCCCTGATTGATCGTTCCACCAGCCGTTCCGGCTGCGTGGCGAGCATTTCGGTGAACGAGCGCCGTTTGAGCCCACCTGGGCGTCCGCTGTGCCGGTAGACGAAGCTGCGATCACCCTTGTTGCCCGACAGCGCCACCTTGCCCGCGTTGACGATCACCACGAAGTCGCCGGTGTCGACATGCGGGGCATAGGTGGGCTTGTGCTTGCCGCGCAGCAGGATGGCGACCTGGCTGGCGAGGCGGCCCAGCACCACGTCCGTGGCGTCGATGACATGCCAGGCGCGCTCAACCTCACCAGGCTTGGGACTATACGTGCGCACGGACTACCTCATTATCGCGGTTCGAAGGGGCATCGAACGTCTCCAGGTGCCGGTACGGCTGAAGCACTACCCATACTCGCGACAGTCGCCTCAGGGAGCGCGGCAGTCGTCGACTTCAACAAGCCGAATGACGAGCCGCGCACATCCGCACAGCAGCGGGGAAACGATACCGGCCGCCGTACGACGTGGTCAAAATGGGGTCGCCGCTGGAGGCACTGGCCCCGACGGCGACCCCGACCGGCCTGATCTGGCGGCGGTTACGACCAGCGCGCCCGGTTCGCTGACTCGCCAGCCTGATAGTTCTCGTTCGACGTGCCCAGCGCGACCCCGATCTGGTTCAGCACCTGATTCAGGTCGGCCGCCGATCGATCCCACTTCGCCTGGTGGGCCTGGTAGGCACTGGCCGCCTCACCGGTCCAGGTCTCCACCACGGGCTGCAGGTACCTCTTGAGGTCCTCCATCTCCCGGTTGATGTTCGTCCACGTCGCCTGGATCGAGCTCCGCGCGCTCTCCAACTCGCCGAACGTGACCAGAATCTCGCCCACGTGTCTAGCTCCTTAGCTCCGGAATAACTCTTGTCTCCTGAGAAACTGTGGTGGATATGGCAGGTCTTTCCAGCCGCGCCGTCAGCCGCCTAGCGCCTGACTGATCCGCGTGTAGGTCTGGTTCTCGGCCTCGTCGGCCTGCGCGTAGGTGGTGCCGGATCCGCGGATCTGCTCACCGATGCTGTTGAGCGCATCGTTGAGATTGCGCGCGTCGGTGTCCCACCGTTCTATGAGCACTCCGAAGGCGGTCGCCGCCTGGCCTTTCCACGCTCCCGCCAGTGGGGCGAGCTGGCTGCGGAGACTTGAGAGCTGGCCCTGCACGCTCTGATTCACCTCGGCGACGTGACTCGCCGCCGCTTGCATCTGCTCGAACTGCGCGCCAAACTGCCCTGCCATCTGCTGTGACCTCCTTGGTTGATGTTGGTTGATGGACCCGATCGTGACTATGAGGGGACGCCACACGGCCAGACCCGGTTCCAGGTCGCGACCATCTGGTCGCAGAACGGTTGCAAGCGCGAATGCCAGCAGGGGGTCAGGATCTGCTCTCGCCGCCGCAGCAGTCCCTTATTCCCAGGTATCAGGGCCTAGGCCATCGGCGCTGAGCCTGCCGCGAAGCTGCCGCAGAGCCCGCGCACGGGTGGGCCCGATCCCACCCATGGGGATCCCGACCGCGTGGGCGACCTCGGCGTAGGGTCGCGGCGCCTCGGTGAACAGCTCCTGTACCAGGGCTCGCCGACGAGGTGGCAACTCCGCGACGACGTCCCACAGCATCCGCGCGATGTGCGCGTCGATGACGCGCTGCTCAGGACCTATCGAGCTATCGGCGACGGTGTCTGGCTCGGTGGCACAGAGCTCATCGGGGCGCGCCTGGCACCGGATCCGCAGGCACTCATGGCGGGCGGTGGTCACCAACCACCCGCCGAGCTGGGGGAATCGCACCTGGTGGGCGTTCTCGACCAGCCGCAACCAGGTCATCTGTACCGCATCGAGCGCGTCGGCATCCTGCAGCTGAAATGAGCGCACCGTCGCGGACACCAGAGTGCCGTACCGGCGCAGGACATCGTCCCAGTTCAGAGACTCGTCACTCAACGACTCGCCGCCACTCGCACGCGGCGACTCGCCAGCAGACGGGTAGCGTGCCGGGACAGCCCTCACCCACCCACCATCGGTCACCGCGATTGGTCGGGAATAAATATCGGATTGGCGCGAGGTCGGCCGCCTGCTCAGGTTGGAGGCTGGCGGCCGATAGAGTCAGGGGATGGCCAGCCCGCAACCAACTCTCGACGATCTCGAAGCTCGCTGGGGTGAGCGGTGGGAGCGTGACGGCACCTTCCGCTTCGACCGCACTCGCGTCCGCGACGAGATCTACTCGATTGACACCCCGCCGCCCACCGTGTCGGGCTCGCTGCACGTCGGCCATGTATTCAGCTACACGCACACCGACACGATCGCGCGGTTCCAGCGGATGCGTGGCCGCGCGGTGTTCTACCCGATGGGCTGGGATGACAACGGGTTGCCGACCGAGCGGCGGGTGGAGAATTACTTCGGCGTGCGCTGCGACCCGTCGGTGGCTTATCAGGAGGACTTCGTCCCGCCGGCCAAGGCCCCGTCGAAACGCCAGGATTACATCGCGATCAGCCGCCGCAACTTCGTTGAGCTGTGCGAGCGGTTGACCGCGACCGACGAGCAGGCCTTCGAGCAGCTGTGGCGCCTGCTGGGTCTGTCGGTGGACTGGTCGCTGACGTATTCCACCGTGTCCGGGCGCGCACAGCGAGTGAGCCAGCGGGCATTCCTGCGCAACCTGGCCCGCGGTGAGGCGTACTCGTCGGAGGCACCCTGCCTGTGGGACACCACCTTCCAGACGGCGGTGGCGCAGGCCGAGTTGGAGGACCGGGAGCGGCCCGGCGCTTACCATGATCTGCGGTTCCACGGCACCGCCGGGCGGGACGACGTCGTCATTGCCACTACCCGGCCGGAGCTGGTGGTGTCGTGCGTCGCGTTGGTCGCGCATCCGGACGACGAGCGGTACCAGCCGCTGTTCGGATCGAGGGTCCGCACCCCGGTCTTCGGCGTCGAGGTGCCGGTCCTGGCACACCCCCGGGCGGAGCCGGACAAGGGCACTGGCATCGCCATGGTCTGCACCTTCGGCGACCTCGCAGACGTGATGTGGTGGCGCGAGCTGGACCTGGACACCCGCGCCGTGATCGGAAAGGCCGGCCGGCTCAGCGCGGAGACGCCGTCCTGGCTGACGGCTGAGGCGGGCCGCGCGGCATACGCACGGTTGGCCGGTAAGTCCAGTTTCGGCGCGCAGCAGGCTATGGTCGAGCTGCTGCGGGAGTCCGGTGATCTGCTCGGCGAACCACGCCCGATCACCCACCCGGTGAAGTTCTACGAGAAGGGCGAGCGGCCGCTGGAGATCGTCACCACCCGGCAGTGGTACATCCGCAACGGGGGCCGCTCACCGGAGCTGCGGGCCGAGCTGATCGCCCGGGGCAAGGACCTGAACTGGCACCCGGAGTTCATGCGGCACCGCTACGAGAACTGGGTGGACGGGCTCAATGGTGACTGGCTGATCTCGCGCCAGCGGTTTTTCGGTGTGCCGATCCCGCTGTGGTACCGGCTCGATGAGCAGGGCTATCCCGACTATGAGCACCCGATCGTGCCGGAGGAGGCGGCGCTGCCCATTGACCCGCAGTCCCATGTCCCACCTGGCTACACCGCCGAGCAACGGGATCAGCCCGGCGGGTTCACCGGTGACCCGGACATCATGGACACCTGGGCCACGTCGTCGCTGACTCCCCAGATCGCCTGTGGCTGGGAGGACGACGCCGACCTGTTCGACCGGACCTTCCCGATGGACCTGCGCCCGCAGGCTCACGAGATCATCCGCACCTGGCTGTTCTGCACGGTGGTCCGCGGCCACTACGAGCACGACGGCCTGCCGTGGCGGCACGCCGCGATCTCCGGCTGGATCCTCGATCCGGACCGCAAGAAGATGTCCAAATCCCGCGGCAATGTGGTGGTGCCGACTGAGCTGTTGCAGCAGTACGGTGCCGATGCGGTCCGGTACTGGGCCGCCAGTGCCCGGCCCGGCACGGACACCGCCTTCGACCCCGGCCAGATGAAGATCGGCCGCCGGCTCGCCGTGAAGGTGCTCAATGCGTGCCGCTTCGCCCTGGGGCTGCCCCCGGCGCCAGCCGACGCGGAGGTGACTGAGGCGGTCGACCGGGCCATGCTGGCCCAGCTGGCCATCCTGATCGACGACGCCACCAACGCCTTCGAAAACTACGACTACGCGCGGGCGCTGCAGGCCACCGAGGAGTTCTTCTGGCGGTTCTGCGACGACTACCTCGAGCTCGTCAAGGTCCGTGCCTACCGCGACGGTCCCGATTCTGCCTCGGCACGGGCGGCGCTGCGCATCGCCGTCTCCATCCTGCTACGGCTGTTCGCGCCGTTCCTGCCCTACGTCACCGAAGAAGCCTGGTCGTGGGCCCAGACGGAGGCTGGGCCGTTACCGGGCTTCACCGCCGGGTCGGTGCACCGAGCGGCCTGGCCAGATGCCGCCGGGCTGCCAGACGGGGATCCCTCCGTGCTGGTCATCGCGGCTGATGTGCTGCGGCAGATCCGCAAGGCCAAGTCGGACGCCAAACGCTCGGTCCGGGCCGAGGCCACCTCGGTCACCGTGGTGGATCTCCACCCGAAGATCGCCGCTGTGCAGGCTGTTCTCGGTGATCTGCGCAGTGCGGGCAATGTGCGGGAACTGATCACCATAGAGCTGACCAATGGCGCCGAGGCAGGCGTCGACGTGCAACTACCCGAAGCCGAGTGCATCGCCCCCTGAGCCGCGCATCTCCGCGCCACATCCCGACTTCGTCGTCCATGATCGCTATTTCGGAAGAATTACCCGCGCTGAGCGCGGCTCACGCTGCCCAATCAGCGATCATGGACCGGGCAGGCGGCGCTCTGAGGGACTAGGCCACGTCAGATTCACCGCATTACCGATCAAGGTAGCCACCATCTCGGCGGTCAGAGGCGCAACCTCGTGACGGATTTCGAAGGACCGATGAGTTTCGGATCGCTGCCGCGTCGACAAGGGTGACATGGTTCGAGCATCGCGAAAGGAGTCACCATGCCACCCGAGACACCGCTGTGATCGGAGCGCCCTGCTGGGTTGATCTGATGACCTCCAACACCGAGCGCAGCCGGGCGTTCTACTGCCAGCTGTTCGGCTGGACCGCCGAGGAGCCCGCCGAGGAGTTCGGCGGCTACTTCAGCTTCACCAAGGACGGCGTCCAGATCGCCGGATGTATGGCCAGCCAGCGCCCGGAGATGCCCGACGTCTGGTCGGTCTACCTGGCCACCGATGACGCCAAAGCAACTGCCGACGCTGCTGTCGCCAACGCGGGCCAGGTCCTCGTCCCCGCCATGGATGTCAGTGACCTCGGCGCCATGGCCGTCGTCAGCGACCCCGGCGGCGCCACGATCGGCCTCTGGCAGCCCGGCCTGCACCAGGGCTTCGGGGTGCTCAATGAAACTGGCGCACCGAGCTGGTTCGAGTTGCACACCCGGGACTACCAGGCCGTGGTCGCCTTCTACCGGGAGGTGTTCGGCTGGGACACCGATGTCCTCAGCGACACTGCGGAGTTTCGCTACACCACCCTCAAGCATGGTGAGAGCTGGCTGGCCGGGATCATGGACTCCGCAGCCTTCCTCCCCGACGGTGTCCCCGCCCACTGGTCGGTCTACTTCGGGGTCGACGACACCGACGCCGCGCTGGCCCGCATCGCCGAGCTCGGCGGCTCGATCGTGACGGCAGCCCAGGACACCCCCTACGGCCGCCTCGCGAGTGCCGCCGATCCGACCGGCGTCCAGTTCAAGCTCGTCGCCCCCAACGAGGCCATGCCAGCCAAGTAGGCGGGCCCAAGGTGCACAAGTCATCCATGAAACCCCTCGGAAGCGGGCCAGAAGGTGCTCATGCATCCATGACCTTGAGCCTGCTTACGGGTCGGTCAGCCAGGCGACCTGGATAAGTTGCTGACCGGACTTGCGGGTGACCAGGGTGCCGCGGCCCGGTGGCATCGGGGAGGGCTTGACGTTGCCGAGTAGCGGGCCTTCATCGGGGGCACCGCTCATCAGCAGGCCGGGCGTGGACAGCTCCCGCAGTCTGGCGATCACCGGCTCGAACAGCGCCCGGGACGCGCCACCGCAGCGCCGGGCGATGACGAGGTGCAACCCCACGTCCTTGGCCTGGGCCAGGAACTCCAGCAACGGCGCAAGCGGATTCACACCGCCCTGGGCGGCAACCAGGTCGTAGTCGTCCACCAGGACGTAGAGCTCCGGCCCGGACCACCAGGAGCGGTCCCGGAGCTGCTGCTGAGTGATGCCTGCACCGGGCAGGCGCTTGCGCATGGAGCCCTGCACGTCATTGATCATCGGAGTCAGCACGTCGACCGACATCCCGTAGCCGATGAGGTGATCGGTCTCCACGCAGCCGAGCATGGTGCGGCGGTAGTCGACCATGACGATGCGGGCCTGCTCCGGGGTGCAGCGCTGCACGATGCCCCGGGCGATCGTCCGCAGCAGGTTGGTCTTGCCGGACTCACCGTCGGCGAAACACAGGAAGTGCGGCTCGGCGGCGAAGTCGAGGTACACCGCGGCGAGCTCAGCCTCATTGATCCCGATCGGGATCAGGTGCGGTCGCGGCGGCTGCTGAGCCGGCAACTGCTGGTAGGGGATCCGCTCCGGCAGCAGCCGCACGCGGGGCGCACCACGCCCGGTCCACGCCTGGCGAATGTGCGTGACGGCGTCGGCGACCCCGGCACCAGCGTCCTGCGCGCTGGTGGCCGCGTCAATGCGCGGCAACGCGGCGAGGAAGTGCAGCTTGTCCCGGGACAGGCCGCGCCCGGGTCGTCCTGGCGGCACGTTGACCGCCACCCGCCGGTCGATGTCGGACTCGCCCGGATCACCCAGGCGCAGCTCGAAGCGGGTACCGAGCAGGTCCTTCAAAGCGGGCCGGATCTCCGCCCACCGGGTGGCACCGATCATCACGTGCACCCCGTAGGACAGGCCCTGGGTGGCCAGGTTCACCACCCGCATCTCCAGGTCGGTGACGTCGAACTCCTGGCGGAAGCTGTGCCACCCGTCGATCACCAGGAACACATCCCCGAACGGATCTTCAGCGTGCTCTCCGCGCTGCTTGCGGGCCCGGTACTCGGCCATCGAGTCGATGCCCAACGTGCGGAAACGCTGCTCGCGGGTGGCGAGCAGGCCGGAGACCTCAGCAAGGATGCGCCGGACGATGTCCGGCTCTCCCCGCCCGGCCACCCCGCCGCTGTGCGGCAGCCCATCCAGTGACGCCAAGGTGCCGCCACCGAAGTCGACACAGAAGAACTGCACCTCGGCCGGGGTGTGGGTAAGCGCCAGCGACATCAGCATCGAGCGCAGCAGGGTGGACTTGCCCGACTGCGGAGCGCCGGTGACCACGGCGTGGCCCGCGGCGCCGGAGAGGTCCGCCCAGAGCAGGTCGCGGCGCTGCTCGTAGGGCTTGTCCACGATGCCGACCGGGACGGTGAGCTTGCCATTACCGAAGAACCCGACCGGGGACAACCCGCGATCCTCGGTGGCCGACAGCGGCGGCAGCAGCTGATCCAGCGAAGGCGGCGCGTCCAGCGGCGGCAGCCACACCTCATGGGCCGGCGGGCCCTGCCCGGCCAGCTTGGCCACCACGACGTCCAGCACGCTGGGTTCGTTGACGTTCTCCTGAGGCGCTGCTTCCTGGTGGACCACGGGCTCGGGTGCCTCGGGGAGGTCGACATAGTCGGGGACGAACAGCCTCGGCCGCCGGTCTGCCGTGACTGGGATCTGCTCTGGTGTCGCTACGACCCGGCCGGCGCGGTAGGGGCCCGAGACGTAGGCCGCCTTGAAGCGCTCCATGGACGAGGTGTCGAATTTCAGGTAGCCCGATCCGGGTACCGGCGGCAGCTCGTAGGCATCGGGTACGCCCAGCACCGCGCGGGATTCCCCGGCGGAGAACGTCTTGAGCCCGACCCGGTAGGACAGGTGGGACTCCAGGCCGCGCAGCTTGCCTTCCTCCAGGCGCTGCGAGGCCAGCAGCAGGTGCATCTGCAGCGAGCGACCGAGCCGGCCGATCGCCACGAACAGGTCGATGAACTCCGGCTGCTGGGCAAGCAGCTCGGAGAACTCGTCGATGACGTTGAACAGCGCGGGCAGCGGGTCGAGGTCGGCGCCGTTCTCGCGGGCCTTCTCGTAGTCCTTGACGTTGGCGAAGTTGCCCGCGGTGCGCAGCAGCTCCTGGCGGCGGTTCATCTCGCCGGCCAGCGCGTCCTGCATGCGGGTGACCTGGGTCAGATCGTCGGCCAGGTTGGTGATCACAGCGGCGACGTGCGGCGCGTGCTCCATGCCCAGGAACGTCGCGCCGCCCTTGAAGTCGACCAGCACGAAGTTCAGC
>JBOHFW010000459.1:0-5312 GCA_050699835.1 Pseudonocardiaceae bacterium
CTGCGCGTTGGCTACGAGCAGGTCGACGAGGTCGCCAACGCCTATCCTCATCCGAGCCCCCGCCCGGAGCTGGCACATGGCCGGTAACCGCGCCGCGAACGGAGCGTGACGGGGACGCTAGGATCTCGCCCGTGCCGGACGACGACCTTGAATCGCGGTTCACCAAACTTGAGTACGAGGTGGACCGGCTGCGTGAGGATGTCGCCTCGGCTCGCGCGCTCGCTGCACTGGCCGACCGTGCTGTCGCCGAGATCCGCACCGAGATGCGTGGCTTTCACAGGGTAATGAATGCGCTGCGCGAAACCCAGCTCGAGCAGGGCCAACAGATCAACGAACTCCGCCGGGAGATGCGGGCGGGCTTCGCTATACAGGCCGATGGCATGGCTCAGATCACCGCACTGCTCACGAAGATCGCGGATCCGCCAGCAGGTGACTGAGTCCGCCGATCTCGCTTAACCGCAGAGCCTTTAACCGCAGAGCCTCATCAGACAGCGCAGTTGTAGATCAACGGCAGGGATCCGTCGCGCTGGCGCAGGTGCAGGAACAACTCCACGATGTGCCGCTTGGCCTCGGCCATGCTGACCTCGGGCCCGGCGAGCAGCATGTCCGGTGAGGTGTCAAGATCGGCTCCGGCGGGGTGCCAGTGCCACCCGTCGGTGGTGACGGTCAGCTCGGGCACGGTGTTGTCGGTGTCGATGGTCACCCCCTCGGCGGAATGTCCCCGCTTGACCAGCGGCCGCACCGCGAAGTCCGGGCCACAGATTCCCTTGGCGGCCAGCAGCGCCCGCAGCGGCTCGATCTCGGCGGAGTTCTGCGCGGTCTCGGTCATCCCGACCCGCACCGGCAGATCCAGCGACAACGCCACATCCAGGCCCTCCATCGCCTTGAGCCACGCGCCGGGCCCCCGGTTGGCGTCATGAAACGACGGCTGCGCGCCATCCAGCGAGGTCTGCAGGATCAGCCGTGGCCGGCCCGCGAGGCGCTCCAGCTGGGTGCGCCGCCAGCCCTGATACAGCATGGCGTTGGTCAAGCAAACCACCTCCAGCTGCTCGGTGGCGTAGAGCAGCATCTCGACAAGGTCCGGTTCGAGGAAGGGCTCACCGCCGGTGACGTACAGCTCGGTGAAGCCCTCCGCGACCGCCTCGTCGACCAGCTCACGAAACCGGGGCAGGCCCAGCGACCGGCGCCGGGCCTGTGGTGAGGAGGCAACCGAGCAGTAGCTGCACGCCAGGTTGCAGTGGAAGTTGGTGTAGATCCACAGCCGGGAGGGGAACATCGCAGAGCCGAACAGCGGCAGCACCGGGACACCGTCATCCGGGATCTCCGGGGCCGAGCCCCAGGACACCTGCTCGCCGGCGAACTTGGGCATCGCTGATTTGTAGAGCTGGAATCGGCCCCGGGAGCGCTCCGCCGGGGGCACGATCTCCAGGCAGGTGGTCCACCAGCCGGTCTCCACGGTCTGGGTGAACGCCTCCGGGAGCCCGGCGTTGCGCATCGACGCGGCGTGCGCCTGCCAGTCGTAGTCCAGCGCGACCAGCTCCGCGGACGCTTGGCCGTCAGCGAGATCGAGCAACGCATACCACACGTGCTGGCCACCGTCGTTGGCCGGCCGGCCCAGGACCCCGACGTTGACCACCAGAATGTCTTGAAAGCGCCTGATCCACGGCAGCCCGGAGTGCGTGCAGCAGATCACGTTCGCGCCGGAGGCGTTGATCCGGAGCTGGTGCAGCTCGTCAGGCAGCGACTCCCACCAGAAGTCGTTGACGGCCAGCGTGGAGCCGTGCACCAGGTGCAGCGCGACCCCCTCGACGGTCTCCCGGTGCTCGGTGGGCAAGGTCCGCATCCAGGCCGCGAACTCCGCGGACGTGTGCCGCAGCGTGTAGTCGTAGGCGATCGCGGCGAATGCGTTGTCCTCGTCGTCGGCGTATCCGCAGCCGCAGTCCGGGTCCCCGCGACCGATGGCGAGCTCGTAGTTGCCGGCGATGCACTCGATGCCATTATCGATCAGCAACGGCCAGATCGCTTCCGGCTCGGCCCCGTAGGCACCGAAATCACCCAGGCACCACAGCCGGTCGGCGCCGCGCGAGCGCGCGTCGCGAACGAATGCCCGCAACGCATACGGGTTGGAGTAGGTCCCACCGCACAGCGCGAATCTCGTCATTGGGCCGTCCTCGTCATTGATGGTCTCCCCTGCCGCTCGCAACAACCGCTCGCGACAACCCCTTGCGCCAATGTTCTGGCCCGGTCGACGAACCGGTTCGGCCCGGTCGGCGAAAACTCCAGATGAGCCGCCGGAGACGGTTGTAGCCTAGATCGCCGGGCCTAGCTGGATCTTCAGGCCGGCTCCAGGCCCCGGAGGGACGTGTGCGATGCGACTGATCGATGTGTTGCGAAACCTCGAACGTCGGACCCGGCCGGTGGACCCGGAGTACGCCGCCATCCTGCGCCGCCGCTGGGCCGATCTTCCTGAGCACGTCAAGACGCCCGGACAGTTCCTCGGCCGGCACGCGGTGGGCTGTGAGGGCACTCATGGGGTGTTCCCCCGGTGCAACCTCGCGTGCACACCTTGCTACCACTCCCGCGACGCCAACCGGGTCCGGGTGGACGGCGCGCACACCATCGCCGAGGTCGGTAAACAGATGGCGCTGCTGCGCCGGCTGCGCGGTCCCCGCGCGCACGCCCAGCTGATCGGTGGGGAGGTGACGTTGCTGGACCCCGACGACCACGCCGAGACACTGCTCACGATGCGCCGGTACGGGCGTGAGCCGATGAGCATGTCCCACGGCGATTTCGATTACGACTACCTGGAAAAGCTCGCGCTGGACAAGCAGGGCCGGCCACGGCTGACGCGGATCTCCTTCGCCGGGCACTTCGACATGATGATGTTCGGCCGCCGCGGCATCCCGCGCGCGAGCAGCGAGCGGGAGCTCAACCCCTACCGGCAGCGGTTCGTCGACATGTTCACCACGCTGCGCGCCAAGCACCGGGTGCGCTTCTTCTTGGCGCACAACATGACGGTCACTCCGGCGAATCTGGGCCAGGTGGCCGAACTGGTGCGGGACTGCCACGCGATGGGTTTCGGGATGTTCTCCTTCCAGCCTGCTGCGTTCGTGGGGGACGACCGGCGCTGGCACGAGAACTACGAGCAGGTCGGTATGGACGAGGTATGGCGGGAGATCGAGAAGGGTGCCGGCACCACGCTGGACTACACCGCAATCCAGCATGGCGACCTGCGATGCAACCGGGCCGCCTACGGGTTCTTCGTCGGCTCGCGGTGGCACCCCTTCCTCGCTGCTGACGACCCGGGTGATGTGACCGCCCGGGCAGCGTTCTTCCGCTACTTCGGTGAGGTGAACTTCGCCGGGGTGGAGCTGCCCGACCTGATCGGCAAGGTGGCGCGCACGATCGTGCGCCATCCGATCATTGTGGTGATCGCGGTTCAGTGGCTCGCCCGCCTGGTGCGTCGCGTCGGCGGGCTGCGAGCCCTGCTGCGGTACGGGATGCGCCCGGTGTCGTTCGTGGTGCACCAGTTCATGGATGCCGCGGACGTCGCGCCGGCATGGGAGCTGATGAAACGCGGCGAGAAGGCCTCCGACCCGCGGGTCCTCGCCGCCCAGGAGCGGCTGGCATCCTGCCATTACGCGATGGCGCATCCGGAGAGCGGGGAGCTCGTCCCGGCCTGCGTGCAGCACTGCGTGCTCGACCCGGTCGAGAACATCGAGTTACGCCGGTTGCTGCCGATCGTCAATGGCCCAGGCAGCCGTGCCTCGTAAGCTCGACCATCCGGTCCCGCTGGCTGGGCTCGTGTTACCAGACGCGCGCACCGGCCAGGCTGTGGATCTCGGCGCACTGACCGGTTGGTACCTGCTCACCGCGATCCGGCACCGGTGTTGACTGCCCTGCCAGCAGCACCTCGTGCAGGTGCGTGACCTCGCCGCCGGCAACCCGATCGGGCTCATCGCCTGCGGGTTCAGCCCACCGGATGCGCTGGCCGCGCTCGCAGATCACCTCAGCTGGCCAGGGCTGTTCCTAGCCGATGAAGGACGCCGGCTCTACGGCTTGCTCGGCATGCGCCGCGCCCGGCTCTGGCAGGTGTACTCACCGGGCACACTGGCCCGCTACGCGATCGCCGCGGCGCGCGGCCACCGCCTGCCCCGGCCGGTCGAGGACATCCGTCAGATGGGCGGCGACGCGCTGCTGCACAATGGCGTCGTCATCCACCGCTGGCTTCCCCGCACCCCAGACGACCGCGCCCATCCAGCGAGCCTCGCCGCCCAGTTGGCCGCTCTTCAAGAACCACCAACCACCCGACGCGCTGCTCATAACGACGACCAACCCTAGCTGATTGGGGACAACGCGATGCCGTCCTTCGACTACGATCTGGCGATCATCGGGGCGGGGTCGGGGGGGCTGACGGCGGCTCGGGTGGGGCGGTTTTTCGCCAAGCGAGTCGCATTGATCGACAAAGACCGACTGGGCGGGGACTGCCTGAACTACGGCTGTGTCCCGAGCAAGGCGTTGATCAAGGCATCCCGGGTGGCCCACGAGACCGCCACCGCACAGCGGTGGGGGTTACCCACGCGGCAGGTGTCCATGAACCTCGCCGCCGTCAATGCCCGGGTACAACAGGCCATCACCGAGATCGGCAAGCTCGACGATGCTGAGGTGCTCACCGAGCTGGGCGTCGATGTTCTGCTCGGCGGAGCCACCTTCCGGGACCCACACACGCTGCACGTCGGGGACCGGGACATCACCGCCAAGTTTGTGCTGATCGCCTCGGGTAGCCGTCCGGCAGTACCCGAGATTGACGGGCTGGCCGAGGTCGGCGTCCTAACCAACGAGGACGTCTTCGACCTGGACGACCTCCCGGGCCGCCTCGCAGTGATCGGTGGCGGTCCGATCGGCGTGGAGCTCGCGCAAGCGTTGCACCGGCTCGGCTCCACGGTGACCGTGCTGCAACGCGGGCCGCACCTGATCCCCCGCGACGATGCCGACATGATCGACATACTGGAGCGCCAGTTCGCCGATGAGGGCATCGACGTACGGTGCAACACCCGCCCCAACGCCGTCCGACGCGAGGGCGGGGACATTGTGCTCACCCTGGAGGACAGCGAACTGCGGATGGATGCGATCTTGTGCGCGGTCGGGCGGATGCCCAATGTGGAGACGCTCGAGCTCGACGCCGCCGGCGTCATCACCAACGAGAAGGGCATCGCCATCAACAACCTGCTCCAGTCCCGCCAGCCGCATATTTCCGCCGCTGTCGACGTGACCGGCGGGCCGGCGTACACCCCCTACGCCGGTCACCAGGC
>JBOHFW010000460.1:0-19345 GCA_050699835.1 Pseudonocardiaceae bacterium
CCCCCGAGGGGGCCACCGCCCGTCTGGAGTACCGCAGCAGCCTCGGTGACGCGGTGCGCTCCGGGGTGCACGAGGACACCGGCAAGGCTGATGTCGAGGCGCTGGAGGCGGCGATGCTGGCGGAACTGGCCCGAGTGCGCTCCAGCGAGGTGGAACGCGGGGTGTGCCTGGTAGGGCCGCACCGCGACGACTTGGAGCTCGGCTTAGGGGAGATGCCCGCCAAGGGCTACGCCAGCCATGGTGAGTCGTGGTCGTTCGCGCTGGCGCTGCGGCTGGCTAGCTACCAGTTGCTGTGTTCCGGCGGTGCCGAGCCGGTGCTGTTGCTCGATGATGTGTTCGCTGAGCTGGATACCCGCCGCCGGGCCCGGCTGGCTGAGGTCGCCCTGGCAGCCGAACAGGTGCTGGTCACCGCCGCGGTGCCGGACGATGTGCCCGCCGAGCTGCGCGGCGTGCGGTTCGACGTGCAGGAGGGGACGGTGCGCCGTGTCCCCTGAGAGCTCCCCACTTGGGGACAACCCTGTGGATAGTGTGGACAAGTCGATGTTTGAGGGATCCGGGAATCCCTCCCAGATACCCAGTCCCTCCCAGATACCCGCTGACTCGCCACGAGGGGCCGACATCGCCCGCGCCGCCCTGGAGTCCGCGCGGGCCGCCCGGCACAGCTCAGCCTCCCAGCGCAGGACAGGCGGCCAGCGGGCGGCGCCTCGCCGGCGCCGCGGCTGGTCCGGTCCTGGTCCGGATGATCGGGACCCGCAGCTGCTGGGTCGGCTGGCGTCCCGGCTGGTCGCCGATCGCGGCTGGGGGGACCGGGTGTCAGCCGGTGTGGTGTTCGGGCGGTGGGCGCAGCTGGTAGGCGCCGATATCGCCGAGCACTCGCAACCGGTGTCTCTCCAGGACGGCGAGCTCCTGGTCCGTGCCAGCTCCACCGCCTGGGCCACCCAACTGCGGCTCCTGCAACGCCAGCTCGTTGCCCGGATCACCGCCGGCGTGGGGCGCGGCGTGGTCACCCGCCTCCGGATCCAGGGCCCAGCCGCCCCCACCTGGGTGCACGGCCCCCGCCACGTCCGCGGCCGCGGCCCCCGAGACACCTACGGCTAACCCCACCCCGCGTGTCGCGTCCGCACGTCCCGCGTGTCGGGCTTCCGTGTCTAATCTGCTGACTCTCTGTGCTCAACTGGGCACAAGCACAGAGCCACTCACAGCCCGGCAGACGCTGCAACGTCGCTTCCCGGCCGCTCGGACGTGCGTCGACGCGCGATAGCCACGCTGTGACGAGATGAGGGGTGTCCCTGACCCACTTCTCTCGCGCGGGACCAGTAGAATTAGAGGAGAGACACCCGGTCCTGCGGCGGGCCCCGGTGACGGGCACTGGCGCAGTCGCTCCCGAGCGACCGGTGTCATACCCGACCGCATCTAGGGCTAAACCGGGCGGTCGGGCCACCGCATCGTACCGGCGAGGAGACACCGAGGACCGTGGCCGCTAAGAAAAACGACTACAGCGCGTCATCCATCACCGTCCTCGAGGGACTCGAAGCTGTCCGTAAGCGTCCCGGTATGTACATCGGATCCACCGGCGAGCGCGGCCTGCACCACCTGATCTGGGAGGTGGTGGACAACGCCGTCGACGAGGCGATGGCGGGCCACGCAACCAGAGTCGAGGTCACCCTGCTCGCTGACGGCGGCGTGCGGGTGGTCGACGACGGCCGGGGCATCCCGGTGGACATGCACCCGGTGGAGCGTCGGCCCGCTCTGGAGGTGGTGCTCACCACCCTGCACTCCGGTGGCAAGTTCGACGGCGCCTCCTATGCCGTCTCCGGTGGCCTGCACGGCGTCGGCGTGAGCGTGGTCAACGCGCTAGCCAGCGTGCTGGACGTGGAGATCCGGCGGGACGGGTTTGTGTGGCGGCAGCGCTACGAGGACTCCAAACCCGCGCACCCGCTGCGCAAGGGCGAGCCGACCCGTAAGACCGGCACCACCCTGACCTTCTGGGCCGACGACAAAATCTTCGAGACCACCACCTACAACGCCGAGACGGTGGCGCGCCGGCTCCAGGAAATGGCCTTTCTCAACAAGGGCCTGACCATCGTGCTGCGCGACCAGCGGGTCAACGGCAGCAACGAGACCGAGGACGCCGAAGGCCAGACCGCCCAGGTCAAGGAGCGCACCTTCCACTACCCCGGCGGTCTGGAGGATTTCGTCAAGCACATCAACAACTCCAAGGACCCCATTCACCGCAAGGTGATCGGCTTCGAGGCCAGCGGCGAAGGCATGCAGATCGAAGTCGCGATGCAGTGGAACGCCGGCTACACCGAGTCGGTCTACACCTTCGCCAACACCATCAACACTCATGAGGGCGGCACCCACGAGGAGGGTTTCCGCGCCGCGCTGACCTCTGTGGTCAACCGCTATGCGCGGGAGAAGAAGCTGCTCAAGGAGAAGGACTCCGCGCTCAGCGGTGACGACGTGCGCGAAGGCCTGGCCGCGATCGTGTCGGTGAAGCTGGAGGAACCGCAGTTCGAAGGCCAGACCAAGACCAAGCTAGGCAACACCGAGGCGAAGTCGTTCGTCCAGCGGACCTGCAACGAGTGGCTGATCGACTGGCTGGAGCGCAATCCCACCGAGGCCAAGACGATCATCAACAAGGCGGTCTCCTCGTCGCAGGCCCGGTTGGCCGCCCGGCTGGCCCGCGAGCGGGTGCGCCGCAAGTCGGCGGGTGATCTGGGTGGGTTGCCGGGCAAGCTGTCCGACTGCCGCTCCAATGACCCGTCCCGCAGCGAGGTGTTCATCGTCGAGGGCGACTCCGCGGGTGGCTCGGCGAAATCCGGCCGGGACTCGCTGTACCAGGCGATCCTGCCGATCCGCGGTAAGATCATCAACGTCGAGAAGGCGCGGCTGGACCGGGTGCTGAAGAACACCGAGGTACAGGCGTTGATCACCGCGCTGGGCACCGGAATCCACGATGAGTTCGATCTCACCAAGTTGCGCTATCACAAGATCGTGCTGATGGCCGACGCCGACGTGGACGGCCAGCACATCCGCACCCTGCTGTTGACCCTGCTGTTCCGGTTTATGCGCCCGCTGGTCGAGCATGGGCACGTTTTCCTCGCTCAGCCTCCCCTATACAAGATTAAATGGCCGCGTGTTGAGCCGCAGTACGCCTACTCCGACCGGGAACGCGACGGGCTCATTGAGGCCGGCATCGCGGCCGGTCGCAAGCTCCCCAAGGACGACGCGATCCAGCGTTACAAGGGTCTCGGCGAGATGAGTGCCAAGGAGCTGTGGGAGACCACCATGGACCCGGCCAATCGGGTCCTGCTCCAGGTCACCTTAGATGATGCTGCGACTGCCGATGAATTGTTCAGCGTCCTGATGGGCGAGGACGTGGAGTCCCGCCGCTCGTTCATCACCCGCAACGCCAAAGACGTCCGCTTCCTCGACGTCTAGCCGCGCCCGTACCCGGTAGGCGGGATGGTGAGTAGGGTTCGGTAGTGGCCGGCGGGGTGGGATTCGCCGATCGGCTGGTCGTCGACCTGGATCCAGGCGTGGGCGGCGAAGGGGTTGGTGCGCACACCCGTGCACCAGGTGGGCCAGGTGCCGTGGGCGCGGCAGTAGAGGGTGGCGGCGATGGAGCGTTGCAGGCAGCCTTTGCCGGCGCAGCGCAAACTGACCGCGACCACTGCCTGACGAGCGGCTTGGGCTTGCTGCGGGGTGGCGGGCCGGGCGCCGCGGCGGGCGAGTTCCAGCACGGTGCGCAGTTGCCGGGGGCGCAGGGTGGCCAGCAGCCGGGCGGCGCCCACCGCGAGCAGGGGCAGCACGCGGTGGTGTGCCGGTAGCCGACGCTGATGCTCCAGGGTGACGGGAACGCTCATGCAGGCTGCACCAGCTTCGCGGCGTACAGGCGATCGGTGATGGCGGTGACGTCGTGGCGGGCCTGGTGAAAGTCGATCCGGTAGCGGGTGGCGAGACCCTGGGCAATGTGGTCGGGATGGTGGCCATCGAGCAGGGCGTGCAGCACGTGGGCGCCGGTGGAGTTGAGTTGCCAGTAGCGGCCGGTGCGTTCATCGAGCAGGACCAGGCCGTCGTCGGTGTCGGTGGTGGCGATGTCAGGGCGTAGCCGCAGCGGCATTGTTGCTCCTGGGGGATGTGGGCGTCTGGGTGGCGCGCAGCCAGGTCTCGCAGCCGAGCAGGTCTTCCAAGGCGAACACCGCGGCATTGTCGACCTGGGGTGTCAGCAGCTGACGACGCAGTAGGTCGGGGTTGATCAGACCGTGGGCGGCCAGCGCGGAGTCGGCGAAGATGTCCAGGATGTCCGGCAGGTGCCGACGCAGTCCGACGCGGAGATCTTCACCGAATTCTCCTTTAGTGGTGCGGGCGGCGATCATCTCGGGCAGGACGCCGTGCATCGCCTCAACCAGCAGCGGCTTGTACCGCCAGGGTGTGGTGCGTTCGTGCTGACGGACCGCGAGCGCCGCCTCGACCACCCGATCGTCGAAGTAAGGCAGCGCCAACCGCAGCCCGGCAGTGCCGAACAGCCGAGACAGCTGCCGGTAGGCCGGTCCCATCATCCGCAGGATGGCCAGGGTGACGTGTTGGCCGCGGTCGGCCGCCAAGGGCCGGGCCGCATCGCCGGTGGAGTGCAGCACGGCCCGGGTGGAGTCAGCCGCCGCTGGTGTCACCCACACCGCCGCCCGCAGCGGGTGACCCCAGCCCAGCGGGGGCGTGCGGCGAGGCACAGGCCCGCTGGTGAGCTGCTCGGCCTGCTGGTGCCACCAGGCACCGAGGTCACCGCACCGGGCCATACCCGACACGGTGGCGGCCAACGGCCAGCGGTGCAACGCCCGGTAGCCGCGCACCTGAGTGATCGCGGTCAACGGCCGCCGGCGCAGCAAGGAATGCAGGTAGGCCAGCGGGCCGTGGAACAACTCGTCACCGCCGTGCCCGGCCAGGTGTTCCCGGACACCGTGCGCGGCCAGCACCTCGGCGGTGTGCCGGGTACGGGCCAAGGTCCGGGTGAACTGGTAGGGCGCTTCGGTATCGCCGGTGTCACCGGCCTCGGCGAAAATGCCGGGCAGATCGGCCTGCGGGAGCACGACATGCTCGGCCTGCCCTAGCCGGCTGGCTGCGTGGGCGGCGAATACGGCGTCGTCGTTGGCCGCGTCGGCCTCGGCCCAGCGGAAGGTCAGCAGATCCGGAGTGCCCGCCCGCACGGCCAAAAAGCACAGCGAGGTCGAGTCCATCCCGCCGGACAGATCCGCACTCAGCCGCCCCTGCACGGGTCTACGCTGGGCCACCGCCGTGTCCAGTGCCTGACGCACCGCGCCCGCGCCTACCGTCAAGGGCACCGCAGGCGCGGGTGGTTGCCACCACCGCACCTCACCGACCGTGCCGCTGGGATCGATCCGCAGGTAATGGTCGGGAGCCAGCGCCCGCACACCCCGCCACAGGCTGCGCTCGCCCAACGGGGGTGGCACCGATGGCCCGCAGACCACCCGCACCGCCAGTACCTGCTCATCGATCCCCGCGCCGGCCACCATCGCGAGCACGTCGGCCCGGTCACCGGCTACCGGTACTCCCGCGATCCGGGTATGGAACACCCGGCGCATCCCGGTCAAGCTGCCCTGCACCCGCACCACACCGTCTATCGAGGCCACCAGATGCCAACAGCCCGGCAACGCCCGCGCCACCGCGTCCAGCTCGACCGCCGTTCGCACCCTCGTGACCAGTTCTGGCATCCGGGTGGCGGTTACCTGACACTATCCGATAACCTCCACCCGCATCGACCCCACAGCCGCCAGGGTGACCTCACCCTGATCGAGGCTGCCGACCAACCACGGACTCCCGGACGCATGCGCCACCATCCACCGCGACGGCGACGGCCACTCAGCCACCACCCGCCGTGCGTCTGGCCGATCCGGCAGGACCATCCACCCCGCGATCAGGACGCCCACCCAGTAACTCCTCAGTCCCTGTGGTGACTGTCAATTATCTTCGGTCTTGCCGGTGCTGTCAGGAAAGGCCTGCCCGGCGCCGAGGGTGTCTTCGCCGAACTCGCCCAGCTCCACCAACGCCGGGGGCTCATAGACAGGGGTCGTCGTCTGCTCGTCCATCACAATCTCCTTTGATCGAGCCGTCGCAGCCCCCGATGACGCTACCGGGACCACACAAGCAGCCCTGCCACCCCGGCGAAACGCCGTCCAGCGCCTATCACTCCATTGAACCAACCAGGTGAGTGCCTGATCCTGGGCCGCTGTCAGTTCCAAGCCGCCTAGCCGGCGGTCAGCGTCCGGACGACGGCATCCGGGTCCTTGCACGCGTCGCACCCGAACAGCGCAACGGTCGAGTCATCGCTCGCGGAGACCAGTTGCGACCGGTCGCCTGGCAGGAACAGCACGTCGTTCACCGAGTCGCCGTGCTGGCGTGTGAGCATCACCCGTCGACCGGAGTGCACGTTCCACACCTCGATGAGCCCCTCACTGGTTCCCACCGCCACCAGGCTGCCGTCACCGCTGAACGAGGGGTGGTGGCCCAGTGTGCTTCCATGCGCGACGAGCTCGTGAACGAGCTGGCCGTCGCGGGTCCAGACGCGCAGGACGCCGCCTTCGGTTCCGCCGACGATGTGCTCGCCGCGCGGGTCGAACGCCACCGTGGTCGCGTTGCGAAGTGCCAACAGCCTGGGTTTCTCCGTGGTGTCCAACTTCTGGAGAAGGATTCCGTCGGGGCCGATCGCGGCGAACAGGTGCCCGGACGGGTCGAAAGTGATGCCCAATGCGGCGTGGCCCGAGGCCTTGAGTGCGTGATCGCTGATGAGCCTGCCGGTGTGTGCATCCCAGAGGTGAATCTTGCCGCTGGAATCTCCGGCTGCGACCCTGTTGCCGTCCGGGCTGATATCGAGGCTGACCAGCCAGCCGGAAAGATCGGACGCGGGATCGAATACCGGGAACCGTTCGGCTGGGCGACCACTGTCCGCCCAGCGCCACCCATCTGGCCGTGTCCCGGACCGTGCGAGGGTAACGACGCGGTGCGGATCCGTCGGGTCGAATCGCACATTTTCGATGCGAGCGCCTGCGCCCAACGGTACGGTCACTACCGGAGCGTTCGAGGCACTCACGGGATCAACAATGCGAACGTTGCCATCGGAGCTCGCCGTTGCGAGTCGTTGTCCGTCCGCGCTCAGGTCCAGATCGCGCACCGAGTTGTTGTGCAGATCGAATCGATAGACCTGAGGGATGTCCCATAACCGGACGGTGCCATCACGGCCGAGGGAGATCAGGGCTTTGCCGTCGCGCAGGAAGCTTACACTCTGGACGTCATCGCGGTGTGCGATGAACTCGTAGGTGGCTCTGGTCGGGGTCCCAATATGTAGTTTCGCAGACCATACCCGAACCCGCCCATCGGCCCCGGCCGTTGCGATCCACCGATCGCGGGGACATATTGCCACGCTCGATACATTACCGGGTTGGTGGGGCAGCGAAAATAGTAGGGAGCCGTCGTCAAGACTGTAAGTCGAGGCCTGCTTGTCCACGGCGAGGGTGACCGTGCGGGCATCCTCGCGCACCACCACCTGCGAGATGCTGTCTGAAAAGGAGAAGGGATGCGTCCACGGCTCAGGGCTTCGCCAATTCCACCTGACGATGTTGGAGTTGTTGCGGTTCCCGGTGACGCCGACAACCTCGTGCCCGTAGCGCTGCAGGTACCGGGTCTGTCCAGGCAGTGGGGATGACTCCGCCACCTTCTCGGCAGTCCGGGCATTCCAGACCCGCAGCCGCGAGTCCCGGTCGGAGGTCACCACCTGTCCGTCGGCAGTCGGCAACGCCTCGTTGACGGTGCCCGGGAAGCGAGTGACCCGCTGGCCGGTCGTGGCGCTGTAGGTGGCGGCGAGGCCCTGAGAGGTCACCACGAGGACGAGGTTGTCTGGGGACGAATCGAGCCACGAGACAGCCGACGGGACAGCAGAGACCGGCGATCCGTCCGTTGTGAGGTTGACCTGCCTGCCGGTCCCGGCATCGATGACCGCGACGCTGCCTTGGTCGGTCGCGACAGCGACCTGTGATGCGTTCGGATTGGTGGCCACCGCGACCACGGTTCCGGCGAGGTGGGCGGCCTTCGCCTGCTTGCCAACCCGCCCGTCGTCGCCGATCACCCGGATCCCGCCCTGGGCGTCGTAGGTGACCACGTGCCGTTGGTCTGGAGTGACCACCATGCCGGCCACCCTCGGTTCGCCCGGGGACCCGGCGACCACGCTGCTGTGGGGAACCGACGCCGCGGTCAGCACCGCCTCGCGAGTGTCCTCATCGTCGCTGATCCGATAGGCGTCGACCGCTCTACGCAGGCTCTGGACGGGGTTGTCGCTAAGGGTCGCCGCAGCCTCGGACAGCAGTCGTTGTTTGTCTGCCTCACGGGAAGTGCGGTAAAAGAGCACGACGAGGCCGCCGGCTATCAGCAGTACGACGACGAGACCCGCCGCGAGCAGAGTCTGGCGCAACCGCTGGCGAGTGGCCTGTGCCTCGGCCCGGGCTTGCTCACGCTCGGCGACGAGCTTGCGCGACGCTTCGGCCTGCTCGCGCTGCGCCGCGCGCTGCGCGATGTATTGGCGCCGCCAGTCGAGCACCGCGGGGCCCATCGCGTCATGGAAGATCTCGTAGCGGGACGGCCCGGGCACTCCAGGCGGTGGCGGGACGGGCCGCAGAATGCTCTGCCGCCCCGCGGACAACGATTGCATGAGCTCCCGGACGGAACCAACCGGCTCACTCGACAGGTCGGCGAGGTCCTGGGCGGTCAGTGCAATCTTCGAGCCCGATGTGGTGACGAGATAGCGGAAGACCGCGGCGGCGACCTCGGTCTGCTCGGGCGACAGTCCATCCATCACGGCGCGGAGGTGGGTCTGCACGATCGTCTGCGCCCCACCCAGCTCGTCGAGCGTGCTGCGGCGCAGCACCGCCGACCCGCTATCACGCTCCGCTTCCCACAACCGGGTCAGCACGAGCTGCAAATAGGGAGCCTCGATGTCCTCCCGGCCGTCCGTGGCCACGCTGGACGCCGCTCCTTCGGGCGCCATGACCAGGTTCCCGGTGCGAACCTGGTCGAGCAGAGCCACGGTGAGCTCAGGCTCGACCGTCATGGCGGAGTCGGGTGGCACCACCTGGTTGTAGTGATCGAGCGGGCCCTCGATGGCCTCCCGCGCGGCGTTGCGCCCCAGGTGTGCCAGCCGCAGGTAGTTGTCGTACAGACGGGGGACCCGCCCCTTGAACCGATCGAGTGCGGCGAGGGCGTCCTCTCGGATCGACAGCAGGACGTTGACCGGCAGATCGGGGGTGTTCAGGATGTGGCCCAGCTCGCCAGCCAGCCCGTCTTCGCCGGCTTCGTCTGGGTGGTAGAGGAAGTATTCCTCGAACTGGTCAAGGACCAGGTAGATCGCTGCGATACCGGAGTGCTGCAGTACCTCACGCAGCCACGGCACGCTCAGGCGCGGGGGACCGGGCATCTCGACCGGGCCTGCTCCCGGCACCTGGGACACCGCGTCGAGCACCGCCGTGGCAATGGTGTCGAGTGGAGCCAGGCTCCACTCCCTGATGTAGGCGGCAGCGGCGTCCGGGACACCGAGGTCCTCATAGGACTCCCCGGCGATCTGCTGGAGCAGCGGCAGCGCAGCCGCCCGCAGGACCGAGCTCTTGCCTACCCCGCTCGCGGCGTAGAGCAGCGTCAGCCTGGAGGCGGTGAGGTTCGCGACGACGACCTCACACTCGCGCTGGCGACCGAAGAAGTACGGCGCGTCAGACTCGTCGAAGGGTACGAGCCCAACATACGGGCACTTGGGTACAGTTCTGTCTAGCCTGGGCTGCGGGATCGGTGGTGGTTGCGTGGTGCTGGTCACGGTGGCGCGACTAGGGTTGGAAGGCGCTGCTCGATCGCGGCGACGAAGTTCTCTACCCGGACGGGCAGGATGTCCACTCCCCGCACGTCCCACGTGAGGCTGTCGACCGGGTTCGGATTAGCTTCGATCGCCCACGACTTTCGCTTTGTCCCCACCTGCTCCTTCCACAGCCGGTACAGCATGACCCGGAAGTTCCAGTCGCGCAGGCTGTAGCCGAGAAACAGGAAGTGGCTCCTCGTGATCTTCTTCGCGAGGGTGACGGGAAACAAGTGCGCAATATCCGCGCGTGTGATGTAGTCGACGTAGTCGTCCTCGGTGATCACGAAGCTGTCCACCCCAGTGAGCCGGTCCACCGCCCCGTGGATCTTCGCGATGACCGTCCGCCGGTTGAGCGGGAGGTCCGTGTACTCATTCGGTTTCCGGATCACCGAAGGCTCACCCTCGAACGGGGTGTGCCGGAAGAGGCCACGATCCGCTCCAACGCCGATGTAGGTGACGAGGTCGTAAGGCTCGCCTTCGTTCCGGAACGCCTGCTCGAGCGCGTCGTCGTAATTGGTCGTCATGATGAGCATGCATTCGCGGGCCGCCGTTGCTTCCCGTGTGTGGCGTGCCAGCCGGGCGAGAAAGTAATGCAGCAGGGTCGGAGGGTAGTCGGCGTCGAAGACGTCGTGGAGCTCGTCGTAGAGCGAGCCCTCGCCCAGCAGTGCCGCCATGTACTGCGACACCCGCGCCAGGTCGAGGACGTCGGCCGTCGGGTAGTTCACGAATCTCGCGAGCTTCTCGGCTAGCTCCCTGCCGCTGGGTAGGTAGCGGCCCCGCTGGTACCCGGCGTCCGGTGGCCGGTCGCCCAGGTTGGCGCCGGCGCCGAGAACGGGGACGACCTTCCCACTCAACAAGCGCCCCGCGACCAATTCGTACACGTTGCCCAGATCATCCGTCATGATCCCAACCCCCTGCCGACCGCGGAGTATCTGGGGGCCAGCATCTGGTAGGACGTCGCAAAGGGTCGACGAAATACCAGAGACTGTAGGCTTTCACCCGAATGTGTCAGAAAGAGGATTCGGTGACGCGTTTCCGCAGGTGGGCGGGCACCCGGAGGCGCTCAGGATCGAGTACGTCCACGACGTCCATCAGGCGCCGCTGGATCAGTCGAAGTCGAGCACCGTGGCCCTGGCGATCATGAGCGGTGTTCTGCGGCTGCGGTACGGTACCCTGATCCAACTGGGCTATGCAGTCCTCATAAGTGGATGGCAGGGTAAAGGCGTGACTGGGCAGGTTATTCAGCTTACTCTGTGCATTGAGACGGACCTGGAAGCTGACGCCGAAGAACTGGCTATGCTGGCTGTGGATCTACGTGGACTGTTGCTTGAGCTGGATATCCAGTCTGCCGATCCGTTGACTCGGGGCCCGGCGCCACCCGGTACACGCGCTGGTGAGATGTTCGTCGTGGGTGCACTCACCGTTATGCTTGCCTGGTCTAAGGAGCTTGTCACCAAGCTTATCGAAAGCGTGCAGTGGTGGGTGTCTCTTGGTGCTGGGCGCCGCGTAAGAATTGAGCTCGACGGCGATGTTTTAGAGCTCAATGGGCTCACCCGGGAAGACCAGCGTAAGCTGATTCAGCTGTTTATCGACCGGCACACCGACGGGTGAAGTCGAAATGGGTGGCACGAGAGTCGCACTGCTGATCGGCTGTTCCCACCACCACGACCCAGAGTTCCGACGGCTAAAGGCGCCAGTCCGGGACCTTGACGGGTTAACACGCGTGCTCGTGGATCCGGAGATTGGTCACTTCACAGTCGACACGTTGCTCAACGAGCCGTCAGGCGCGGTCAACGTAAGGATTGAGGAATTTAAGAGATCCTCGAACAGCAGCTCGGAGGTCGTGGACGCGTCGTTATCACAGCTTCGGACAAAATGGAATTATCCTACGAATCGGCGTTCACCGATGCCGTCGTCCGGGGTTTGAAGACCGGAGCGGCTGACCGAGACGGCGACGGCCAGGTAGAGATCAATGAGCTGTATCTATATGTGTACCACCAGGTCCGCCAGAACACGTCAGGTCAAACGCCGACGATGTCAGCCGATGGGATACGCGGCCAGCTCTATCTGGCGAAGAATCCTCATGCGCCATTGCCGTTGCCGGACGAGCTCAAACAAGCCATGGAAAGTAAGATTGTTTGGAAGCGGCGATGGGCTGTCGATGGTTTACTGCTTCTGTTGACCGGTGACCATCCAGGAGGGTTGAAGATCACGGCGAGACAAGCCCTGATCCGTCTGCGTGACCACGATACCAACGAGGGTGTTCGGGCAGCCGTCGAAGAGGCTCTGAACGAGGTCTCTCGTCGACCTGACTTCACAGATCGTCGACATCAAAACGATCGCCGGTCGGTTAAGGTGATTGTTGCGGTGACGTTGGGTGTTCTATTGTCTCTGGCGTCTTTATTGGTTGTAGATAAGGTGAATACGGGTGAAGCCGTCGCGTGTTCACCGCGCGCCAGACCTGCTGACGGTGTGCTCTCGCTCGGGACGTTACTGCCAATTACCGGATCGGCAATTTTCAGGTCTCCAGCACTGGAGACCAGCGTGCAGCTGGCGATGGAGGACATCAGCAAAGCCGGCGGCATCCCTGAAATTGTGATCAAGCTCGATGAAGACAATAAGCGCGACGAGGGCGACCCTTTAATTAATGACGTCGCCATCCAGTCGGTCGATGTGCTGGTGTCCAATGGGGTTGATGCGATCATCGGTCCCGTGTCGTCGGTTGCGTCCGCCAAAGTGATCGATAAGGTGACCTGCGCTGGCCTGATCATGCTCTCGCCCTCCAACGTGGCGACGTTGTTCACCACTTATCCCGATCGTGGGCTTTACTTCCGCACCTCGCCGACAGCCCTGATGGAGGGTCCCGTGCTCGGCAGGCTCGTAGTCGCTGACGGCAACTCGACGGTGGTGCTGATGTCGCGCGACGACGTGTATGGCAATTCCCTACGGGAGGTGGCCGGAAAAGTGATCGGTGAATCCGGGGGGCAGGTACTCGACTCTTTTCATTTCGATCCAAACGCACGCAACTACGGCAAGGAGATCCAGCGAATCAAGGATAAAAACCCCGACGCAATCGTCCTGATTGGTTTCACGGAGAGTGCTCGTATTCTCTCGGGTATGGTCGAGGAGGGTCTCGGTCCGCAGAGCAAACGACTGTACGGATCGAGCGCCAATATGAACAACACGTTAGCGAGCCAGGTCGTTCCGCGGAATTCTGGTGTCTTGGCAGGCATGAAAGGAACTTTGGTTGACCTTGGAGACGAGACGTTCGTGAAACGTTTGAAAGAGACCAATCCCACAATACGCGATCTGGCTTACTCCGCGCAAGCCTACGACGCAGTGGTGATCACCGCACTGGCAGCGGCTGTTGCCAGAACGGACGAGCCCGCCGCCGTTGCGGAGGAGATCAACGGAGTGACCAAGGACGGCGAGAAGTGCACAAGCTTCCCTGCCTGCATGACGTTCGTGAAAGAAGGTAAGAACATCGACTACGATGGTCCTTCCGGGCCGCTGGAGTTCGCCAATCCCGGTGAGCCCTCCTCGGCCACATACATGATCACAGAATTTCAATCCGACGGCACTGTCAAGCCCCTCAAGAGCGAGCGGGTCAGTCGTTGAGATGATTAGAGAGATCTGCTTTGACGCAGTGCTAGAATTTCGTGTGGAGCGGTGCTTGGTCCAGGGGTAACCGCTCGAGATACAGATGGAGGGTGGGGTCGGCAGGGCATAAACCTTGCCGGTCCCACCTTCCACATTACCTCAATAATGAGGTCGGTCGGCGTACGGTAGCTCGGAGAGTTCTCAGAGCCCGGTGGGCCATTCCTCCACGGTAAGCTCGGGCATCGGGAAGTGTTTGGCGTTGCCGGTGGCAAGGCGGGCGCCGATCCCCGCGGTGACTGCGCCGATCAGGCAGTCGGCCTGGTGCAGGGTGATGCCCCGGGCAGCATGGTCGCGTCGCCAGACTCCGGCCCGTCGAGCGTCGGGTTCCCGGATCGGGAGCACCCGGACTGCGGTGAACAGTGCGTCGGCCGCGGCCTGCTCGCTGGGCTGCAACCCGCGGATGATCTCTTCAACGTTGACCGCGGTGGTCAGTAGCACCTCGCGCCGGGCGACAAGCTCGCGCAACCGGGTTGCGGCGGGGCGTCCACGCAGTGCGTCGATGAGGACCGTGGTGTCCAGGACGAGGGCGCACATCAGCCGGCGAGCTGTTCCCGATCGGTTCGCTGGGTACGCACCCACGCCGCTGGATCGGTGTCCCAGTCGTGTCCGGATTCCGAGATGGCGCCCAATGCGGCCTCCAGAGCCTCGGAGCGTTCGAGCTCGTCGATGGCCCGGCGTACCGCCTTGGCGATGAAGCTGCTCCGCTCGCGGGAACCTACGACCCGGTCGAGATCGCCCACCAGCGCGTCATCGAGCGTGATGTGCAGTCTCATGGCCACAGGATAGCCCACTATGACGATACTGAGCGCCAGCTAATAGGGTCGTCCGATGCCGGTCCGTCCCAGTATTCACACGATTGATCGAACAGACCAGTGACGAGGCGCGCCGGACACTGGCCCGGATGCAGGTCGGGCAGCGCTTCGCCTACTGGTACGACTTCGGTGACGACTGGTGGCACGACATCGGTGGAGTCCATCGACCGCGCCGACCCGGCACTGACCTACCCGCGATGTGTGACCGGGCGCCGCGCCTGCCCGAGGACTGCGGCGGACCGTGGGGCTTCGAGGAGATGATGGGCGCCTTAGGCGATGAGAAGCACCCCGAGCATGAGATGCACCGCGAGTGGATCCCGGCCGGCTACGACCCAGCGCGCTTCGACCTCAACGAGATCAATAATGCGCTCGCGCGACTCAGTGCTGGCTCGCTGCGCGTGTGAACGCCAGAACGGGCCCAGCAGGGTTCGGAGATTAATCATGCGCCGCGCGCCGGGCACCTAACAAGAAGTGCTGCCTCTCCTGCGCCCGCAGCTGATCGAGCCCACCGCATCTGTTGTCGCCGAGTGCGACGTGAGGGCTGCTCAACGCCGATCGAACAGCTCTCCTGTCGAACTCGGCGACGGAAAGTGGTTGCTCACTTCCAGTCATGATGTGAAGACGCGGATCTGTTCGTTCACGCGCCGTCTTTCCTCGGCGAGCCGCCGCTCCCGTCGTCGCAGGTTGATCTCTTGGCAGCGGACTCCGACGAGGACACCAATGGTGAAGATGATGAAAGCCACCAGCGTGATCAGTTCCGGCATGATTATCCCTTCTTCGCGACCTGGGAGCCCCTGGAAGCGCTTGACCACAGTGAGCTATCGCGGCTATCTGTCTGCGCCGTTTGTGGTCCTGTACCGCAAGCCACCACGCTGACCCGAACTCGACAGCTGGAGTTGTCGCGAGTATTTATGGGTTTGGCTTTCCCTTCGATCGTTAGTCCGGGTTGCCAGGAACAGCCAAACCCGCCGGGGAAGAGCTGTCCGCAATACCGCCCAGGTCCGGTGGGGACAGGCGTCGATGCTGGTCGTCCAGGGTGTCCGGCAGGGTGATATCCGGACAGCACCGGACACCTGGAGGGAAACTCAGTGGCGGGTCAGGCAAGTGGGAGCCCGGTTGCGGAGTTCTGTGCTGGGTTGAAACGGCTCGTGCAGGATCGGGGACTGGACCGGGCAGCGCTGGCCCGCCAATTGGGGTACAGCCGCTCCCAGCTGTATGAAATTTTGGATGGTCGGATCAGTCGGCCGCCGGAGTGGGACCGGCTGGTCGAACCGCTGGTCCGGGCGTGTACTGGTAACGACGAGCGTGAGGTCGGGAGCTGGCGGCGCCGGCACGACGTGCTCGTCGCGGTGTACACCGCGCTCAAACATCAGCACCGCTCCACCGACCTGCCCGGACCGCTGGCGCCGCCGCGTGTGGTGCCCGCGCAGCTACCCCCAGCAGTCGAGGTCTTCACGGGTCGATCGCAAGAACTGGCCGCCCTTGACCGCCTCCTGAAACGCACCGCCGACCAAGCGGTGGCGGCACAGGTCACGGGTGGGGACCCGACCGCCGTGGTGATCTCCGCGGTGTCTGGGACCGCGGGGGTAGGCAAGACCGAGCTGGCGCTGCGGTGGGCGCATCGGGTCCGGGGTGACTTCCCGGACGGGCAGTTGTACGTCAATCTGCGTGGCTTCGATCCCGAGCAGCCGCTGTCGGCAGCCGACGCGCTGGCGGGGTTCCTGCGTGCGTTGGGCCTGGCTGGGCAGAGCATCCCGGTGGAGGTGGAGGAACGCGCCGCCGCCTACCGGAGTCTGCTGGATGGTCGGCGGATGCTGGTCGTGCTGGACAACGCCGCATCGGTCGAGCAGGTCCGCCCACTGCTGCCCGGCACCCCATCGTGTGTGGTGGTGGTGACCAGCCGTGACTCCATGGCAGGGTTGGTGGCCCGACACGGTGCCCGGCGCCTCGACCTGGACCTGCTGCTCCTTGAGGACGCGGTCGCTCTGCTGGCGGCGTTGATCGGTGAGCGGGTGCAAGCCGAACCTGAGGCGGCCGCCGCGCTGGCTCAACTGTGCGCGCGGCTGCCATTGGCGTTGCGAGTAGCCGCCGAACTTGCCGCCGCCCGCCCGGCCATCACCCTCGCGCAGCTGGTCGGCGAGTTGGCTGACGAGCAGCTGCGGCTGGAGCTGCTGGATGCTGGTGGCGACGCCCGCACCGCGGTACGCGGGGTGTTCTCCTGGTCCTACCGGCACCTGACGGCCGCGGCCGCGCGGACGTTTCGGCTGATCGGCCTGCACCCCGGCCCCGATTTCGATTCCTACGCTGTTGCAGCCTTGGTCGACACCAGCCTCGCCCAGGCCCAGCAGATAGTGGACCTGCTGGCCCGCGCGCGCCTGATCCGAGACCCACGCCCGGGCCGCTACGGCATGCACGATCTGCTGCGCGCCTACGCCACCCACCTCGCCGACGTTGAGGACTCGGAGGTGGACCGGCGGGCCGCGCTGACCCGCCTTTTCGATCACTATCTGGCCGCTGCCGCAGCTGCGATGGACGCCCTCATTCCTGCCGAGCAGCATCGCCGGCCACGCATCCCCCCACCGGCCACACCGACCCCGCCGATGCCCGACCCGGCTACGGCCCGAGCCTGGCTCGATGCCGAACGGGTCACCCTTACCGCTGTCAGCGCTTACAGTGCTGCCTACGGTTGGCCCGGTCACACCACTCACCTATCCACCACCCTGTACCGCTACCTCGATTTCGGCGGCCATTTTCTCGACGGTCTAGCCATCCACACCCACGCCCTGCACTCCGCCCAACACGTCGGCGATTCCGCCGTCGAAGCCGATGCGCTGCTTAAACTCGGCCACATCTATTGGCGGCAGGGCCACTACCATCAGGCAGCCGAGCGCCTGCAGCAGGCGCTCACCCTCACCCGTGAGATCGGCGATCGGCTCGGGGAAGCCCGCGCGCTGAACAACCTCGGCATCGTCTACTGGCGACGGGGTCACTACCAGCGGGCCGCCGACTGCCACCAGCAGGCCCTGGACCTATTCAGCGAGATCGGCGACCGGGTCGGGCAAGCACACGCGTTGAACAATCTCGGCAACGTTTGTCGGCGACAGGGCTCCTATCAGCGGGCTGCCGACTATCACCAGCATGCCCTCACCCTTACCCGCACAATCGGCGGCCGGCTTTGTGAAGCTGAAGCGCTCACTAACCTTGGCGCGGTCTACCGCCGGCAGGGCCTCTACCAACAGGCCGCCGACTACCATCAGCAGGCCCTGGACCTATTCAGCGAGATCGGCGACCGGCACGGTGAAGCCCGTGCGCTCACTAACCTTGGCGCGGTCTACCGCCAGCAGGGCGACTACCAACAGGGCATTGACCATCTTCAGCAGGCCCTCACTCTTGCTCTGGAGATCGGCGACCAATTCGGTGAAGCAGACGCGCTCATCAACTTCGGCGCGGTCTATCGCCGGCAGGACCAGGACCAACAGGCTGCCGACTACTACCAGCAGGCCCTGGACCTATTCCGCAAGATCGGCGACCAGCACGGTGAGGCCTGCACCCTCAACCGCGTTGGTGAGACCTTGGTTGCCACTCGTCAACCCGATCAGGCCCTTGGCCACCACGCCACCGCCCTGACCCTGGCGAACCAGATTGGCGACCGGTACGAGCAAGCCCGCGCACACAACGGTCTCGCCCACGCCCACCAGGCCGCCGACGATCTCGACCAGGCCCGCCATCACTGGCAACATGCTCTAGATCTCTACACCGACCTCGGAGTCCCGGACGCCGAGGAGGTCCGCGACTGTCTCACCGTTCTCGATCAAGTAGCGGACGGCAGCAACGCAGACCACTAGGAAATCGATTCCAAGGGCCGGTGGTCGTAGGCCGGATCGTTGGCTCGGTAAGCGCGCTTGGCGTTGCCAACGTCCGTGAACTCGACGACAGCGACATCGAAGGCGACCAAAATGTTACTGGTGTCGAGTTCACGGACGGCAGCCTCGGCACGGGCAGCGCTTCGGGAGCGCATGGGTGGTGGGTGGCGGCCGTGCATACGGCAGTGTCAGCCGAGCTCGCCGGTTCGGACGCCGCCGAGGAAGGCCCGCCACTCGGCGCGGGTGAACGCCAGGACGGGCCCGGCGGGGTCCTTGGAGTCGCGCATCGCGACCAGATTGGGCAGCGCGGCGACCTCGACGCAGTTGCCTTCGACGCCGCCGTTGCTGCGGCTGCTCTTGCGCCAGGTGGTGTGGGACAGCTCGGACGAACGCACCGTGCTCGCCTCGTTCGCTCTCGGTGGTTACAGGGTGGTGGCCAGCCGCTCGATGAGGATCACCGAGTCGGGTGGGCTCAGCGCCTCGGATCGTAGCCGGTCGAACACCAGATTACACATATGGACCTCGGCCTGCTTGTGCAGGTGCAGGGCGCTCGCGGTGTGCTCGATGTAGGCGATCTCGGGTTCCTCGGGGTCGCCGAAACTGAGCACGGTGAACGAGCCGTCCAGACCGGAGTGCGTGCCGAGGGAGGCTGGCAGTACTTGAAGGCATACCGACGGAAGCTCGGAGGCCGCGACGAGGTGCCGGAGCTGGGCCCGCATCGCCTCCGCCCCGAGGACCGGGCGGCGCAGCGCGGACTCATCGACGATGGCGACTAATTCCAGCAGGGGTTCCCCGGTCAGCCGTCGCTGCCGGAACAGCCGGACCTCGACGTCCCGGTCGATCTCGGCATCGGTGCGGCGCTGCCGGGAGCTGCGGAACAGTGTTCGCATGTAGTCCTCGGTCTGCAGCAGCCCCGGCACGTAGGCCAGCTGGTAGTCGTGCACCACGGTGGCGTCCATCTCCAGCATCAGATAACCCTGGCCGCCGATGCCGTAGGCGTGCCACTCGTTCCTCTTCCGGGCCTCCCGGACCAGGTCGATGATCTCTGCCCACTGCGCGCCGCCGACGTTGTACAGGTCGAGCATGCTGCGCACGCCGTG
>JBOHFW010000461.1:0-6801 GCA_050699835.1 Pseudonocardiaceae bacterium
ACCCGGATGCACAGGATCTCCTTGGCACCCGTGTTGTCGGCGACCCGCAGTCGCGACTCCTGCTGGATCACGTCAACTCCTTCTCGCCGCTGCGGGTCTCGCTACGCCCGTCCAGCGCTGCCGCGAAGTCAATCACTTGGCCTTCTCGAGGATCTGGACCAGCCGCCAGCGCTTGGTCGCCGACAGCGGGCGGGTTTCCATCAACAACACTCGATCACCGATACCCGCCGCGTTGGCATCGTCATGCGCCTTCACCTTGGTGGTGGAACGCATCACCTTGCCGTACAGCGGGTGCTTCTTGCGGTCCTCAAGCGCCACCACGACCGTCTTGTCCATCTTGTCCGAGACGACGTAACCCTCGCGGACCTTCCGTTTATTTCGCCCTTCGGGCTGGGCCGCACTGATAGCCGCGGTCTCGCTGGTCTCGCTCATGCCGCACCCTCATTTCCCGCAATGGCATCCGGAGACACCGACAGACCCAGCTCACGCTCGCGCATCACGGTGTAGATGCGGGCGATGTCGTGCCGGACCGTGCGCAGCCGGCGGTTGTTGTCCATTTGCCCGGTGGCCATCTGGAAGCGCAGGTTGAACAGCTCCTCCTTGGCCTCGCGCAGCCGCAGCACCAGATCGTCGTCGGTGAGCTCGCGCAGCTCGCTCGCAGCGGTGGTGGCTGCCATCAGAAGTCCACCCCCTCGCGGGTCACGATCCGGCACTTCATCGGCAACTTGTGGATCGCACGGCGCAGCGCCTCGCGGGCCACCGTCTCGTTCGGGTAGGTCATCTCGAACATGATCCGCCCGGGCTTCACGTTGGCCACCCAGTACTCAGGCGAACCCTTGCCAGATCCCATCCGGGTTTCGGCCGGCTTCTTGGTCAGCGGGCGATCCGGGAAGATGGTGATCCAGACCTTGCCGCCACGGCGGATGTGCCGGTTGATCGCGATACGGGCGGATTCGATCTGCCGGTTGGTCACATAGGCCGGCTCCAGAGCCTGGATGCCGAAGTCTCCGAAGCTGACTCTAGTGCCGCCTGAGGCCATCCCCGACCGGCCCGGCGAGTGCTGCTTGCGGTGCTTGATCTTGCGTGGAACGAGCACGTCTCAGCCCTCCCCCTGCTCTGCGGCATCAGCCGGGCTCGTGAGCGACTCGCTCGGCGCGGGCTGCGGAGCGTCGGTGGCCGCCCCGGCAAGTTCCACCGCCGCGGCGCGACCCGCCTCGGTCGAGGTTCCGGTCGTCCCAGCCGCCCCGGATCGGCGCCGAGCCGGGCGCTCCCGCCGGGGCGTCCGGGCAGCGGCCGCGGCAACGTTGTCGACCTCACGCTCGCGGCGCCCGCCGACCACGTCACCCTTGTAGATCCAGACCTTGACGCCGATCCGGCCGAAGGTGGTCCGGGCCTCGAACAGCCCGTAGTCGATGTCGGCCCGCAGCGTGTGCAGGGGTACGCGGCCCTCACGGTAGAACTCCGAGCGAGACATCTCGGCGCCGCCCAGACGCCCCGAGCACTGTACCCGGATACCCTTGACCTGGGGAGATCGCATCGCCGACTGGATGGCCTTGCGCATCGCGCGCCGGAAAGCCACTCGGTTGGACAGCTGCTCGGCCACGCCCTGGGCCACCAGCTGGGCCTCCGCCTCAGGATTCTTGACCTCGAGGATGTTGAGCTGTACCTGCTTGCCGGACAGTTTCTCCAGCTCACTCCGGATCCGGTCGGCCTCCGCGCCGCGCCGGCCGATCACGATACCCGGTCGGGCGGTGTGGATGTCCACCCGCACGCGGTCGCGGGTGCGTTCGATCTCGACCTTGGCGATGCCCGCCCGCTCCATGCCCTTGGAGAGCAGCTTGCGAATCGCGACGTCTTCCTTGACGTACTCCCCGTACTGCTTGTCCGCATACCAGCGGGACTTCCAGTCGGTCGAGATTCCGAGCCGGAAGCCGTGCGGGTTGATCTTCTGACCCACTAGCGGGCACTCCTTGTCTGGGTGACCTTCTTGTCCCGGGACCGGGCCGCGCTCCGGCGCTGCGCCGTCTGACGCTGGGGCACCGCCTCGACTTCTACGGTGATATGGCTGGTGCGCTTGCGAATCCGGTAAGCCCGGCCCTGGGCCCGGGGGCGGAACCGTTTGAGGGTGGGACCCTCGTCCACGAAAGCCCGGGACACGACCAGGGTGTCCGGATCCAGCGCAAGATTGTTCTCCGCATTGGCTATCGCGCTGGCCAGTACCTTTGATACCGGAGCCGAGGCCGCCTGCGGGGCGAACTGAAGCACGGCGAGCGCCTCCTGTGCGCTGCGGCCGCGGATGAGATCAATGACCCGGCGCGCCTTCATCGGCGTCACCCGGGCATACCGAGCCCGCGCCACCGCGCGGGACGGCTCCTGCGCGGCCGTCGCGCCAGCCTGGTTACGGGCGTCCATGCGCTGCTACCTCTTCGTCTTCTCGGTTCATCCACATCATCTGCCGGCCCGCCGCGCTAGCGGCGCCGGGCGCGGCGGTCGTCCTTGACATGCCCCCGGAAGGTGCGGGTCGGGGCGAACTCACCAAGCTTGTGGCCGACCATCGACTCGGTGACGAACACCGGGACGTGCTTGCGGCCGTCGTGCACTGCAATGGTGTGGCCGATCATGTCTGGAATGATCGTGGAGCGGCGCGACCAGGTCTTGATGACCTGCTTGGTGCCGGCTTCGTTGTGCGCGTCCACCTTCTTGAGCAGGTGGTCGTCGATGAACGGGCCTTTCTTCAGGCTGCGTGGCATTCCTTCCTCCCTCCTGCTCAGCGCTTCTTGCCGGTGCGGCGGCGGCGCACGATCATTTTGTCGCTGGCCTTGTGACGGCGGGTGCGCCCTTCGGGCTTGCCGGCCGGGTTCACCGGGTGACGCCCACCGGAGGTCTTGCCCTCACCACCGCCGTGCGGATGATCGACCGGGTTCATTACCACACCGCGGACGGTGGGTCGCTTGCCCTTCCAGCGCATCCGGCCGGCCTTGCCCCAGTTGATGTTGGCCTGTTCGGAGTTGCCGACCTCGCCCACCGTGGCGCGGCACCGGACGTCGACGTTGCGGATCTCACCGGAGGGCATCCGCAACTGGCCGTAGGGGCCGTCCTTGGCCACCAGCTGGACCCGGGCACCGGCCGAACGAGCGATCTTCGCCCCACCGCCGGGACGGAGCTCGATCGCGTGCACCACGGTGCCGACTGGGATGTTGCGCAGCGGCAGGTTGTTGCCCGGTTTGATGTCGGCCTGCGGCCCGTTTTCCACGGTGTCACCCTGGCGCAGCTTCTCCGGGGCAATGATGTAGCGCTTCTCGCCGTCGGCGTAGTGCAGCAGGGCGATCCGCGCGGTGCGGTTCGGGTCGTACTCGATGTGCGCGACTTTCGCCGGCACGCCGTCCTTGTCCGCCCGCCGGAAATCGATCAGGCGGTAGGCGCGCTTGTGGCCGCCGCCCTGGTGCCGGGTGGTGATGCGACCGTGGACATTGCGACCGCCCCTGCTGTGCAACGGCCGGACCAGCGACTTCTCCGGGTGATCGCGAGTGATCTCGGCAAAGTCGGCGACGCTGGCGCCGCGCCGCCCCGCGGTCGTCGGCTTGTACTTGCGGATGCCCATGTGTTTATCCGTCCTCGCTCACGCGGCCGGTCCACCGAAGATCTCGATCGGCTTGCTCTCCGCAGACAGCGTGACGATCGCCCGCTTGGTGTCCTTGCGCTTGCCGTAGCCGAACTTCGTGCGCTTACGCTTGCCAGGGCGGTTGAGAGTATTGACGCTGACCACCTGCACTCCGAAGATCTTCTCGATGGCGATCTTGATCTCGGTCTTGTTGGCGTCCGGTGAGACCACGAAGGTGTACTTCTGCTGCCCCAGCAGGCCGTAGCTCTTCTCCGAGATGACCGGCTTGCGAATCACGTCACGCGGGTCGGGAATCATCGGGCCGCCTCCGGGGTGCCACTGAGCTTGGCGTTACCGGGCACGTCCAAGAACTCTCTGAGGGCGTCCGCGGTGAACACCACATCGTCGTTGACCAGCACGTCGTAGGTGTTGAGCTGATCTGGGCTCAGCACGTACACCGAGGGGAGATTGCGCACGCTCAGGCGGCTCACCTCATCTGCGCGGCTGATCACGAGCAGCAGCTTGACGTTCCCGGGCGCCAGCGCAGCGAGGACCGTGCGCGCCGTCTTGGTGGATGGCACGTCACCGGAAACCAGCCCGGAGAACACATGTACCCGCCCCTCACGGGCCCGATCCGACAAAGCGCCGCGCAGCGCGGCCACTTTCATCTTCTTCGGGGTGCGCTGGCTGTAGTCCCGCGGTGTGGGACCGTGCACTACACCACCACCGGTGAACTGAGGGGCTCGGATCGAGCCTTGGCGGGCTCGTCCGGTGCCCTTCTGCCGGTAGGGCTTGGTGCCGCCACCGCGGACCTCACCCCGGGTCTTGGTGCTATGCGTGCCTTGCCGGGCGGCGGCCAGTTGGGCGACCACCACCTGATGCATCAGCGGGATGTTCGCCTGCACATCGAAGATCTCATCGGGGAGCTCCGCGGTGCCCGCGGTCGAGCCCTCCGGTGTCCGGATATCGACTGTTCTCGCTGCTGGGCTCACGCCGCACCACCCTTCGCGGCCGTCTTGACCAGGACCAGACCGCCCTTCGGGCCGGGCAGCGCACCCTTGATCAGCAGCAGCCCTGATTCCGCGTCGACGCGGTGCACGGTGAGGTTCTGAGTGGTCACCCGGACGTTTCCCATCCGACCGGCCATCCGGGTGCCCTTGAACACCCGGCTTGGAGTGGCACAGCCCCCGATCGAACCCGGCGAGCGGTGCTTGCGCTGGGTGCCGTGACTGGCCCCGAGGCCACCGAAACCGTGCCGCTTCATCACCCCGGCGGTGCCCTTGCCTTTGCTGGTACCCACCACGTCGACCAGCATCCCGGCGTCGAACACCTCGGCAGTGAGCTCCTGGCCGACCTGGTAGTCCGCCGCGTCGGCGGTGCGCAGCTCCACCAGGTGGCGCCGTGGTGTGACACCCGCCGCGGCGAAGTGCCCGGCCACCGGCTTGGTCACCTTGCGCGGATCGATGGCACCGTAGGCCAGCTGCACCGCGGGATAGCCGTCGTTCTCCGGGGTGCGGATCCGGGTTACCACGCATGGCCCGGCCGCCACCACGGTGACCGGGACAATCCTGTTGTTCTCGTCGAAGACCTGGGTCATCCCGAGCTTGGTGCCCAGTATTCCCCGCACGGTCCTCGTGTTCTGGTGCTCCGAACCAGTCGCTGTCATGTCCCCGGCCTCACTGGATGTTGACGTCGACGCTGGCCGGAAGGTCGATGCGCATCAGCGCGTCGACCGTCTTGGGCGTCGGGTCGAGAATGTCGATCAGCCGCTTGTGCGTGCGCATCTCGAAGTGCTCCCGCGAATCCTTGTACTTGTGCGGCGAGCGGATGACGCAGTACACATTCTTCTCGGTCGGCAGCGGCACAGGTCCGACGACCCGAGCACCGGTGCGCGTCACGGTCTCAACGATCTTGCGCGCGGAAGCGTCAATTGCCTCGTGGTCGTAGGCTTTGAGCCGGATGCGGATCTTCTGTCCCGCCATGGTGGCTTGCCGTCCTGTCAGTCTCGTGCCGCGTGTCCCGTGCCCCTGGGGTTTGTATCCACAGTGCCTGTGTCGACACAGTGCCTGTATCGACCCGCCCCGCCCACACCGGTCCCCGCGGTCGGGTGTGTCGCGCTCGACGTCCAAATCAGTGCGGTGTCATGTCATCCGAAGAAGATGTACGCGTCGCAGCGAACCTTGGAGCCGCGGGCCGGTGCTGCTGAGCAACCTGGGTATCGTACCAAATCGACGGCTGCGATCCCGACTCGGTACGTACCCTCGTGAGTGGGAACGGTGTGATGGCACTGAACGCCACTCACGAGGGTCCCGTTCATTTGATGATCTTGATTACCCGGCCGGCACCAACAGTGCGACCGCCCTCGCGGATCGCGAACTTCAGGTTCTCGTCCATCGCGATCGGCTGGATGAGCTGCACCGACATCTCGGTGTTGTCTCCCGGCATGACCATCTCGGTGCCCTCGGGCAACGTCACGACACCGGTGACGTCAGTGGTCCGGAAGTAGAACTGCGGGCGATAGTTGTTGAAGAACGGCGTGTGCCGGCCGCCCTCGTCCTTGGACAGGATGTAGACCTGAGCCTCGAACTGGGTGTGCGGGGTGTTGGTGCCGGGCTTGATGACGACCTGCCCGCGCTCGACATCTTCACGCTTGATGCCCCGCAGCAACAGGCCCACGTTGTCGCCGGCCCGGCCCTCGTCGAGCAGCTTGCGGAACATCTCGACGCCGGTGACGATGGTCTTCGACGACTTCTCATGGATGCCGATGATTTCCACCTCCTCGCTCACCCTGACGATGCCACGCTCCACCCGGCCGGTGACCACAGTGCCGCGGCCGGTGATGGTGAAGACGTCCTCGATCGGCATAAGGAACGGCTTTTCGATCTCGCGCACCGGCTCCGGGATGCTGTTATCCACGGCGTCCATCAGCTCGAGGAGCTTCTCGCCCCACTCGGCGTCGCCCTCGAGGGCCTTAAGCGCCGATACGCGGACGATCGGGAGGTCGTCGCCGGGGTATTCCTGGCTGGACAGCAACTCCCGGACCTCGAGCTCGACGAGTTCCATGATCTCTTCATCGTCGACCATGTCGGCCTTGTTCAGCGCGACGACGATATAGGGCACACCGACCTGACGAGCCAGCAGCACGTGCTCGCGGGTCTGTGGCATCGGGCCGTCGGTGGCGGCCACCACCAGGATGGCAC
>JBOHFW010000462.1:0-4328 GCA_050699835.1 Pseudonocardiaceae bacterium
TGGGTATAGTCACCCATCAGCCCAGATCTGGTTAGCGCAGCCCTGCCCTTCTGGAGCAGCTTGGCCAGGCCTTCCAACCCTGCGCGCGGAGCACCTTCTCGGCGATGGCGATCTGTTGCGACCGGGACGCTTGGTTGGCGGTGCCTGCGTAGGCGCCCCCGCCATGTGAACGCCAAGTTCCGTGACTGAATTGCAAACCGCCGTAATACCCGTTGCCGGTGTTGGCGCTCCAGTTACCGCCACTCTCGCACTGTGCCAAGCGATCCCACGGATCCTTGCGTACTGTGCCTGCATGGGCTGCTGCCACGAATACCAGCGGAGCCATCACAGCAACGGCGGCGGTAATAATATGTGCGAGTAATCGGGAGGTCCTCGTCATGTTCATTCTCCATGAATCGCGCACGGCTGATGGCATGTCATCATCGCGTGGATCCGGGTTCCACACCGACTCTTCGCTAGCCTGCGCCCCTGTCCCGATTCGGGGTGAGGTTGCGGTATCCGGCACCGGAGGGACAGGGCTCGAGCGCACCGGCCCGGATTCCCGCACCAAGGTGGCTCCTTTGTGCAGGACGACATTGACCGTGACGGATCACCGTCGATAATGCAAGGGGTGGTCCTAGGGATGAGGTTGGAACGGGTACGGTGGCTGCACTGTCACTCAAAGCGACTGATCACTGGGTTTCACCAGGTTGAACGGTCACAGCGAGTGCTCTCGATGAGCGCGGTTTGCCCGGTTTTTGAGCAGCTCGATCGGATACTTAGATCACTCGTTCGTGTGCATCTCTCGGTGTATTTTCGGCGATAGGACTTCTTCGATCGACGCTGTTAGTGGCCGCTGCGTGCCTGCTCGCCGTGGTAGTTGCCGTCATTACGGGCGAATCAACCCAGGCGTGCCGGGCGACGATTTCATGATCATCTAATGCCCAGGATGCGAACTCTGGGGCTATCTCAGACCGACCAATTTCTTGATCATCTTTTTGCAGGTAGTGACCGCTCCGCGGTCGGATCTCCGGGATCACAATTCGCTGTTTGCGACGCTGATCGACTAAATCAAGTGTAGGCTGTCGCAATGTGAACAACCTCGCCAGTCATTGCGCGAGAAGATGCTGTGCGCTTTAGCTGTTCTCATCTAGAATAGTGCGATGTCCGGTGTGCTGGAACCGGTGCACGAAGGCCCATCGCCAGCTCATGCGCATGGTGGATCTTCGCCTGCTGGGGAGCGATGTCCCAGGCTCGGACCAGTGAGGTTTGCGCGTTATCCCGGTCACCGAGGTCGAGGTGGGCCCGGGCGGTGCTGATGTGGACATCGACCAGCCGCACGGAGGGTAGTCCGGTGTCGGTGCGGAACAGTTCCTCCGCGAGGCTGATCACCTCGCGCGGGCGGCCGAGGTCGCCGTGGGTGGCCAGCACGTGGGTGGCGGTGTTGGCCGGACCGAAGAGCGCAGAATGAATCCAGTGTGTCGGCGCTACGCAGCAGGCCGTGGGCTCAGCGCAGCGGCCGGAACCAACTGGTCGTCGAGGGTCAGCCGGACGTCTCCGGCACCGTCGCGGATGGGTACCCAGACCACGCCGTACCACTCACCTCGTGAGCCGCGGACCCAGCGCTTCAGCATGCCGGGAACCCGGCCGGTGAGGGCCAGACCATCGGCAACAACCCGGCGGCGGTGACCGTCCGGTAGCGGGAACGCCACGTCAAGGTCTATCCATACCGCCCGGGCGCGCACCACCCGGCCACCGGTGATGCCCTCACCGCCATGGGCGCCGATCCACCCGAGCGTCACGTCTGCTCCCTGATCGACTCGGCCTGACTCGAGCCGCGGGGGAGCGCGCCTGAAATTCACCGTCCATGTTCCGCCAAACCCGACAAACAAGCAACTACAAGGTGATTCGGGCCAGGTCGGCGGCGCCCACCAGGCCGGCCTCGGGTCCCAGTTCGGCGATCCGCAGTTCGGCGGCTGGCCGGTGCCCGCGGCCGGTCAAGGAGGACTCGAAGGCGGCCGACGCGGGAGCGCGCAGCACCTCACCGGCCGCCGACACACCGCCGCCGATGACGAACAGCCCGGGATCCAGGATCGCGGCTAGCCCGGCCAACCCTCGCCCCAGCCACGTCCCCACCACATCGAAGCACCGCAACGCCGCAGTATCGCCGCCCAGCGCGGCCTGGGTGACCATCTTGCCGGTGATGCATTCGGGCCTCCCCCCAGCCAGCCGCACCAACTCGCCGGTTGTCTGAGGTGAGGCTCGCACCAGCTCGTGCGCTTCCCGCACGAGAGCCCGACCGCTGGCGTACTGCTCCCAGCACCCCCGCAAACCGCATCCGCAGTGCCGCCCGTCCGGGACCACGGTGAGGTGGCCTATCTCGGCCGCGGCGCCGAACTGGCCGCGCAGCAGTTGCCCGTTGATGACGATGCCGCCCCCGATGCCGGTTCCCACCGTGAGGGCCACCACATGCTCCCCGCCGCGTCCGGCGCCGAACCGGACTTCCGCCCAGGCGGCCGCGTTAGCGTCGTTCTCGATCACCACAAGCAGCCCCAGCCGGCGTTGCAGCGACGCCTGGAGCGGCTCGTCGCGCCAGGCGAGATTCGGGGCGAACATCACCGTCGAACGCCGCGCGTCGATGAAGCCGGCCGCTCCCACGCCGACCGCATCGACGTCGTACTGGCAGGTGAGTTCCCGAACCACGGCGGTGATCGCGTCCTCGATCCGCGCCACGTCGTCGGCGGGGGTGTCTCGATGTGTGGTGGCGAGGATCGTCCCGTGTTCATCGACGACGCCAGCCGCCACCTTCGTGCCACCGATGTCTACACCGATGGTCAGGCGAGAGTGTCCAGGAACTGCTGCACCTCCCCGATCGATTCCAGCACAAACTCCGCTGCGGTTGCCCGGCTGGCCTGCTCCGGGTCGGCGGTGTCGGCGACGATAACGCCAATGCCTGCTCCGTTGGTTGGCCCCTTCAGGGCCTGGAAGGCGTCTTCGTCGGTGATGTCGTCGCCGAGATACCCCGGGACGAACTCCGCGCCGTCGACATGCAGCGCGTGGCGCAGGTACTGCACGGCTTCTTCCGAGATGACAGCATCCTCGGGTCGGTCCACGATGGGCGTCAGCGTGCCGTCATAGTCGAGGAACACCGCAGGCTTGCGGCCGTTCAGCCGTGCGGCGAACTGCTGGCTATCGCGAAGGGCGTGGGGCAGATCGGCGATCACGGCCTATCGATCATAGCCTGAAGGGGCACACGCATCCATGAAAGTGGGGGAAGCGAAGGGTGAGTGCAGGGCTGGCAGTGGGGGTTCTGCTGGTCGTCGTGTTGGGCGCGATCGTTGTGACCGGCCTGATTGCGCGGTGGGTCGTGGGGCATCCGGAAAGGATCCGGGCCGCGCTCGTCTGGGCCGCTGACCGGCCGGCGCTGTCCTGGGTACGGTCGCACTATCCCAGGCAATGGCGGTTCGTGGGTCGCCGTTTCGCTCCTGGAGAGGCCGTCGGTTTGGCGTTGACGCTCGGCGTGGCCGCGGTGCTCACGTTGGGGGTGGTTTTCGGCCAGCTGCTGGAGAACGTGTTCGAGAGTGACGGCATCACGGTGGCCGACAGCCCGGTGCTGAGATTCCTCGCCGCGCACCGTCAGCCCTGGTCGGTCAGCGCAGCGCAAGTGATCAGCGACCTGGGCAGCCCGCTGGGGGCGGCGGTGACAGCTGTCGTCGTGGGTGTGGTATTGGCGGTGCTGCGACGGTCGTGGCTGCCGCTGCTGGTCCTCGTGGTAGCCGCGGGCGGCATCGGATTGATCAATATGGTGGTGAAACTGCTGGTGAGTCGGAGCCGTCCGCCAGAGGAGGTCGCGGTGCTCGGTGAGCACGGCTTCTCGTTTCCCTCCGGGCACACTGTCGGCACCACGGTGGTGTGGCTGCTCTCAGCGTGGCTGATCAGCCATGTGTTGATCGATCGCAGGTTGATCAACCGGTTAGCGGTCCGGATCGCGGTGTGGACGATCGCGCTGCTGATCGTCGTCGCGGTCGGAATGACGCGGGTCTTCTTGGGGGTGCATTTCCCCAGCGACGTTCTGGCTGGTTGGGCGTTGGGCGCAGCCTGGGCCGTCACCATCGCGCTGGTGGTGAAGATCGGGGAGCAGTCCGATCTGATCTCATCCCGGTTTCGGGAGTCGCGGGGGCGAACCGCCAGCCGCTGAACGCCGTAGCGGGTATCCGGCGGGGGTCTAATCTCACCGCCTGATCACGGGGGGCTGGTCGGTATCCGCTTGTCCGGTGGGTTGGCCGATTCTCCTCGCCGCCGCGCGTAACGCCGGCGCCGGCGCGAGTCGAGTGCGCGCAGCGCTGCGC
>JBOHFW010000463.1:0-7483 GCA_050699835.1 Pseudonocardiaceae bacterium
TCCACAAGCTGGCCGGCCGCCGGGCAGCGATCCGGCACGATGTGCTCGACGCCGCTCGCAGGTGGCCCGTTGAGGCCATCGACGCCGCTCTCGACAGGTCCTGCAGTCGCCGGTCGATGCTCAACCGGCTCACGGCCAACCTGTTGGACCTGTCCAGCCCCGCCCAGCAGGGCGCGCTGAAGACCTGCCTCGACACTGGGTACTGGCACCCCCATCTCGCGGCCGTCGACGTCCAGGCGGCAGAGTTGCGGCCGTGGGTGGTCCCGCTCGAAGGCGAGTGGGGATGGCTGCGGCCCATCTGGGCCCGGTCCCTCCAGCGGCATCTGACCGGCCGCGCCAGTCGCGGGCGCCGATCCCCTCCGCACCATTCCATCGCCATACCCCCGGCCCCGGCGGCCCAGCCGAGCCCACCGCAGCGCGGGATCGTGGAAGCGCGGCTCCTGGGCACCTTCGAGTTGAGCGTCGACGGCCTGGTCGTCGACAAGTGGGCGGGCCAACGCGGCACGAGCGTGCTGCGCTACCTGCTCTCACGCGGGCGGCACACCTGCTCCCGCGACGAGTTGCTCGAAGAGTTCTGGCCGGACGTCGCGCCCGACGTGGCGCGCAACCGCCTCCAGGTAGCGATCAGCGGGTTGCGGCGGACGCTGCGCGAGTTCACGAACCTGCACGTGATCGAGTACGCCGACGGTGGCTACCGGCTCAATCCCGAGCTCCGGGTCGAGGTGGACGTCGAACGTTTCGAGTCGACCCTGTCGGGCGCCCGTCGCGCCGAGCGGTCCGGCGACCTCAACGGCGCGTTGATCGCCTACCGCGAGGCCATCGAGCTGTACCGGGGCGACTTCGCGTCGGACGCCCCGTACGAACAGTGGACGTTGTTGCCGCGGGAGAGCCTGCGGATCACCTACATCGACGCGCTGGACCGGTTGAGCCGCATCCAGCTCAGCGTGGGACGGCTCGACGATTGCATCGCGACCGGACACCGGATGCTGGAGGTCGACCAGTGCCGCGAGGACGCACACCGGCTGCTGATGCGCTGCTACGCCAGCCTCGGACGGCCCTACCAGGCGGTACGCCAGTACGAATTCTGCTGCCGGGTACTGAAGAAAACCTTGGAGATCGAGCCCGCACCCGAGACCATCCGACTGTACCGAGCGATCAGGACAGGTTCGCCGCAGAAGTCCTCCCCCAGCGACTGACTCCCCGCGGTTATCCGACCCGGAGGTCCGACTCCTGCTGCGGTGCGGCGAGCCGCGCCGTCATCTGCACTCTCAGCCGCTGGATCCCCGGTGCCAGCTCGACCGCCTCGAAGTGCAGCGACAGGCGCTCGGGTGGCTGGGCGTGTCCTGTGTGCACTGCCACGGTGGTCCAATCCTGGCCGCCGGTGCGGCCGTAACCACGACACTCAAGCGTTGCCTCGTAGGTGAACTCAGCGAGATCGGGTACACCGGCGGTGGGCACCTCCAGGTCGATGTTCCGCCGGCTTCCGCCGATGGCCCTGCCAGCATCGAGGACCTGCACGTGGTCCCGTGATCCCGGTGGGGTAGCGGTCGAGGCAGGTCGCGCTACCGGCCTCGCCGCGATGCCCGCCTGCCCCTGAATGAACTGGACGACTCCCTTGGGTGACCAGCCGGCCCACGGCTGCTGTGTCCGGGTTCGGACGTTCGTCACCGTGCAGCGGATGGGCTGGCCGTCGTCGGCCAGCGACAGCCTAACGATGAACGCCTCGCTGCGCTCGCCGTTCGGAGGACGGGGAGCTGGGTCGCCCCCCGCCTCCGATACTCGAGCCGAGATCTGATCGAAAAGCTCCCGCTGCGTGCTCCCCTGGATGTCGCCGAGGGCGTCCAGCACCTCAGCAAGGGCCTCCCATGTGTACACACCCGCCTTGTGCAGCCTGACCTCGATGGCGGGTTTGATGCCGGTCAACTCGCGAAAGCTGGCGAGTAGGTCACTCATCTCGACTCACCTCGCAGGAACGATCAGATGGGATTCTCGACCTGGATCATCGGTCCCTCCTTGAACCCGATGAGGTCAAAGCCGGCAGGCCCGAGGTTGCTGTTCAGGAACACGGCCACTGCGAGCTTGTAGATCCCGGACTGGGCGGTGCCCGGGATATGCTCCTCCAAGTTACTGCCCACTACGGTCACCCTCGCCTCGTATTTTGAGCAGATCGGGCCATTGACCGTGCACGCGACCGTATCGGCCTTGTCCTTGGTTACGCTGCCGAGCAGAATCTCCGGGCTGGAGCCGATCGACTCACCGTACACCGAGACGTCCCAGAATTGGTCAGCGCCGTTAAGGTACAGCGCTACCTGCCCACCGAAGATCTCCCACTCGACGTCGACGAAGAAGTTCTGTGTGGGGTCGACGACCAGGTTGGGGACAAACCCCGAATCGCGGACGATGACGCTGGTGATCTCACCCTGCATGAGGTTGGGAAGGTTCGGATCGAATTGATCCATGACTGTTCTCCTTGATCGGGAAACGGGTCCGCAGTGAACCCGTCTGCCGCCAAGGTAGGTCGCCGGGCTGAGCGGGCGGCCTGATAATCGCCAATCCATCAGGCTCAGCCTTTGTTAAGCTGAGAAGCGCTGGTCAGGACGCAATCCCGGAAGAAATCTCCAGTCCTGCCGTGCCGCCGACGTGGTAGGCGAAGAAGTCCCCGCGGTCGAGCACGACCAAGCCGTGTGAGCGCTTAAGCACCAGCCGTCGCCCGCAGCCGTCCACGGGGCACACGAACAGGACATCCTCGCCGTTGTCGGTCTCGATGTTCATGCGATGCACCGGGTTCAGGGGGATTCCTCACGGTGACGGCGGTCGCGAGCACCGGCCCCTGGTACTCCACTGGTCGCCAACGTCGCACGCGGGGCGTTGCGTCGCAAGTCGATCAGGCAGCGGCGGCCACGACGGCCTCAAGGTCATCTCGGTGCGCGAGCCCCGTGACCAGAGGTTTTCCGCTTAGCGAAGGCTGAGGGGCGGCATTCAGCGTCAATAAGGGCGCCCGCTCAGTACCACGCCGTAGCTTGCTGTCAGTCCGGCCCGATCCGCGGGCCGCGCCCTCGAGCGGGCAGGGGGAACATCTCGTCCTCTCCAAGGTCGATGATCCGCCGGGTGCGCCCGAGGGCTTCACAAGCAAGAATGGGTAACGATGCCAAGTCAGTCGGATGCCAGCATCAAGTTGCTTTACGCTGTCGACCAGGGAACGTTCTTCACCATCGACGACGTCGCGTTGAACGACCCGTTCGACTGCATTATGAACGTCGAGGTCGGTGCGACTTTGCGCGCGACGGTCAACGACTCCGTTCTGCGGGTGGCGATCCGCAATCTCACCCAGTCAAACACGTTACAAACGGTGACGGTCACGCGGATTATCCCCCCGGATAGCGTCCCGTTCCTCGCGCAGGAACGGCTTAATTTCAATGCTCCGGCCGTTGGGGGCGCCGTGGCAGGTGATGTCCTGCAGGCGGTGGCGTCATACAAGGTACGCGCCGGTATCCTCACCGATTTCTCCACGGCAGAGAGCAACACCTTCGTAGTGTCCGACTGAGTCAACAGCGCAGCGCACCACCTCGGCCGAGATGGCGCGGAGGTGGTGCACTCGACGTCGGCGTTGCTGCCATCTGTGGCGGGTGGTGTGGGGACCTCAGGCGGAGTCGGGTTCGTCATCCCAGTCGATGCCGTGGGTGCTCAGCCACCATCGCCACCGGTCCTCTGCTGCGGCGGAGAGCCCGGCGTCTGAGGCCGCGACGCGCATCCGGCCAATACTGACCGTGCCTTTGCTGCCGTGGTGGCTGGCACGTGCATCGCCCACGGTGAGGACGAGTTGCTCGAAGTCAGGCGACCAGCGCACGATGAAATGACGACCGCACTCTGGGCACAGCCACTCCTCGGCATCGGACGAGTCCGTGCCCTGAAGGATCATCACATGCTGTTCAGTGGGTGCGCGCATTACGGTTCCTTTGTGACACCATTCGGCCGTAATTGTGTCGTACCCGTAACGGGCCGATGTCAATCCTGTGAACTCGGTTGCTTGCCGGTTAGAGGGCTTTGAGTTCTTCGATCACCGATTCCACCGAGGATTTGGCGTCGCCGAAGAGCATGGCGGTGCTGGGGGAGTAGTACAGCTCGTTCTCGATGCCGGCGAAGCCGGGGTTCATCGAGCGTTTGAGCACGATGACCGATTTGCTCTCATCGACGTTGAGGATCGGCATGCCGTGGATCGGCGAGCTCGGGTCGTTGCGGGCGGCCGGGTTGGTGACGTCGTTGGCGCCGATCACCAGGGCGACGTCGGTGCGGTTGAACTCGCCGTTGATCTCATCCATCTCCTTGAGCTGCTCGTAGGGCACATCGGCCTCGGCGAGCAGCACGTTCATGTGTCCGGGCATTCGCCCGGCCACCGGGTGGATGGCGTACTTGACCTCCACACCCTTGTCCTCGAGCAGTTTGGCCATGTCCCGTACGGTGTGCTGGGCCTGTGCCACGGCCATGCCGTAGCCCGGCACCACCACGACCTGGTTGGCGTAGGCCATCTGGACCGCCGCGTCGGCCGCGTTGGTCTCCCGGACGGTCTTGTCGCCCAGTTCCCGGGCGCCCGGCACGCCACCCCCGCCGAATCCACCGGCCACGATCGCCGGGATGGACCGGTTCATCGCCTTGGCCATCAGGTTGGTGAGGATCGACCCTGACGCGCCGACGATCATGCCGGCGACGATCATCGCGGTGTTGTCCAGCGCCAGCCCGGCGGCCGCCGCCGACAGGCCGGTCAGCGCGTTGAGCAGGGAGATCACCACGGGCATGTCGGCGCCACCGATCGGTAGCACGACCAGCAGCCCGAGCGCGGCGGCGAAGATCAGCGTGCCGAGGATCAGCAGTTGGGTGTCGCCGCCTAAGCCGATCGCCACGGCACAGACCAGTGCCGCCACCAGCACCAGCGCGTTGACCAGCTGCTGGGGCTTGCCCAGGCTGATCGGCCGCCCGGGGATGAGTTCCTGCAGCTTGCCGAAGGCCACCAGGGACCCCCAGAACGACACCGAGCCGACGATCGCGCCGAACAGCGAGGCGACCATCACGTACCCGGGTTCCTCGGCGAAGCCGGCGGTGCTGTTGAACTCCACCCAGGCGATCAGCGCCACCGCCCCGCCGCCCACGCCGTTGAACAGTGCCACCATCTGCGGCATCGCGGTCATCTTGACCTGCCGGGCGGCCGGGACCCCGAGCACGGTGCCGAGTACCACGCCCAGCACGATGAGCGCCCAGTTGCTCACTCCGGGGATGAGCACGGTGGCCAGCACCGCGATGCCCATCCCGGTCGCCGCGATGAGGTTGCCGCGCACCGCGGTGCGCGGCCCGGTCAGACCCATCAGACCGTAGATGAACAGCGCGAAGGCGATGATGTAGAGCACCAGAACCGTGGTCGTCATCGCTGCTTGCCTTTGAACATGCCCAGCATCCGGTCGGTGACCAGGAAGCCACCGACCACGTTGATGGTGCCGAACGCGATCGCCACCACCAGCAGCAGCTTGTTGAAGACCGAGAGGTCATGGCCCAGGCCGAGCACCACGATGCCGCCGAGCAGCACGATGCCGTGGATGGCGTTGGTGCCGGACATCAGGGGGGTGTGCAGCGTGTTGGGCACCTTGGAGATCACCGCGAAGCCGACGAAACCGGCCAGCACGAGGATCGCGAGATTGGCCAGCAGCGCGTTGCTCATCAGCGGTCGTCCCCTTCTCGAGTGATGCAGGAGCGCACCAGTACCTCGTCCTCAGACTCCGGCGTGAGCCGGCCCTGATCGTCCAGCATCAACTCCAGCAGCGACTGCACATTGCGGGCATACAACTCGCTCGCGTGCTCGGGCATCGTCGCCGGCAGGTTCAGCGGTGAGGCGATCGTCACATCGTGGCGGACCACGACCTCGCCGGGCTCGGTCAGCTCGCAGTTGCCGCCGGTCTCACCGGCCAGGTCGACGATCACGCTGCCGGGTCGCATCCCCTTCACTGCCTCGGCGGTGACCAGGATGGGCGCTCGGCGGCCGGGCACCAGCGCGGTGGTGATCACGACGTCGAAACTACTCGTCGCGTCGGTCAGCCGCTGTTTCTGCTCGGCTCGCTCGTCCTCGGTCAGCTCACGGGCGTAGCCGCCCTCACCGGCCGCCTCGATGCCCAGGTCGAGCCATTTCGCGCCCAGCGAGCGCACCTGGTCGGCGACCTCGGGCCGGACGTCGTAGCCGGTGGTCCGGGCGCCGAGGCGCTTGGCGGTGGCCAGCGCCTGCAGTCCGGCGACCCCGACGCCGAGGATCAGCGCGGTCGCTGGTTTCACGGTGCCGGCGGCCGTGGTGAGCATCGGAAAGAACCGGGTGGACAGGTCAGCGGCCAGCAGCACCGCCTTGTACCCGGCCACATTGGCCTGTGAGGACAGCGCGTCCATCGACTGCGCGCGGGAGATCCGGGGGATCGACTCCATGGCGAAGGCGGTGACCCCCGCCGCACGGAGCTTGGTGGCGATCTCCGGGTCAGACCGGGGTGCCAGGAACCCGATCAGTACGGCCCCGCGGCGCAGCCGGCCGATCTCCTCATCGGTCGGCGGCGCCACTTTGACGACTGCCTCGGCGTCCCATGGGTTGCCGATGGTGGCGCCGGCCTCGATGAACAGCTCGTCGGGCATCAGCGCGCCCACCCCGGCGCCGGACTCGACGACGACCTGCAATCCCCGGCCGGTCAGCTTCTCGACCATCTTGGGCACCAAGGCGACTCGGCGCTCCCCGTCCTTGGATTCCCGGGGGACGCCGACCCGGGTGGCTGGGTGGTCCTGCGATGAGGTCACTCGCAGAGCATCGAACATGATCCGGGTGACGTCCAGTGGGGGCCAGTAAACGTTGCCCGTCCCACAGTCTTCCCTTCCCTAGGCCGCCCAGTCGATCGACTCAGTCGGCCGTACCGGGCGGCACGACCCACTCGACGGTCTGGCCGGTCACCTCTGCGATCACATCGAAGTCGCGGTCGTAATGCAGCACGCTGATGCCGTGCCGCTCGGCGACGGCGGCGATGACCAGATCCGGGATCGCTACCGCCCTGTGTTGCCCACGCTCAGCCAGCGCGCTATGCACGTCGACGGCACGATCCCACACCTCATCCGGGGTGGCCAGCCTGGCCCATGTGCTCTTGTCGACGAGATGGTCGGCTACCGCCATGCCTCTGCCATGACCTCTGGATCGGCCAGATCCGGTAGCCCACCCGAGACCAACCGCTCGCCAAAGCTCATCCGGAGCCTGTACTTGACGTACTCGGACAGCGCCCGGTTGACGGTGTCCTTCTTTGTCTTGGTGCCAAGTAACTCCGCGGCCTGAGCGAACAGTTCCTCATCCAGATCGATAAGTGCTTTCGCCATGTAGCTCCTTTCCTTGCAGTGTATACAGAATCGAGAGGATGGGATACATCGCTGGCCGCCTCAAGCATGGGCTGCGCGGGGCGAGCACAGCCCCAGCCCGTGC
>JBOHFW010000464.1:0-11786 GCA_050699835.1 Pseudonocardiaceae bacterium
GAACTGCTCGCCGACGACCCGCTGTGGCTCACCCTGCTGAAGGTCGTCGTGATCTTCGCATTTTTGATGATCATGACGCTGTTCATGATCTGGATGGAGCGGCGGGTGGTCGGCCGCATGCAGCACCGGCCCGGTCCCAACCGGGTGGGGCCCTTCGGTCTGCTGCAGTCCCTGGCCGATGGGCTCAAGCTGGCGCTCAAGGAGGACATCCAGCCGGTGCGGGCCGACCGCTGGGTCTACATGCTGGCTCCGGTGATCTCGACGGTCACGGCGTTCACGGCGTTCGCGGTGATCCCGATCGGCGGTGCAGTATCGATCTTCGGTGAGCGCACTGCACTGCAGGTGGCCGACCTGTCCGTTGGGGTGCTGGTGGTGCTGGCGTGCTCGTCGCTGGGTGTCTACGGGATCGTGCTGTCCGGCTGGGCCTCCGGCTCGCCCTACCCCCTGCTGGGCTCGCTGCGCTCGGCCGCCCAGGTGATCTCCTACGAGATCGCGCTGGGGATGTCGATCGTCGCGGTGATTCTCTACGCCGGTTCGCTGTCCACCGCCGACATCGTGGCGGCCCAGTCCCGGCAGTGGTGGTTCGTGTTCCTGCTGTTCCCCAGTTTCGTGGTGTTCTGCGTGTCGATGGTGGGGGAGACCAACCGCGCACCCTTCGACCTGCCCGAGGCGGAATCGGAGCTGGTCGGTGGATTCCACACCGAGTATTCCTCGCTGAAGTTCGCGCTGTTCTTCCTCGCCGAGTATGTCAATATGGTCACCGTCTCGGCGATGGCGACCACGCTGTTTTTGGGTGGCTGGCACGCTCCCTGGCCACTGGCCGGTGGCCCGCTGGACAGCGGCTGGTGGGGCCCGGTGTGGTTCCTCGGCAAGCTGCTGGTGTTCCTGTTCGTGTTCGTCTGGCTGCGTGGCACCCTGCCCCGGCTGCGGTATGACCAGTTCATGGCGGTGGGGTGGAAGCTGCTGGTGCCGGCCAGCCTGGTGTGGATCGTGCTGGTCTCCGGAGCCAGAGCGCTGCGGGGCGCTGAGGTCACTCCGCGGGAGATCCTCATCGTCGGTGGCATCGTGCTGGTCATGCTGTTGGTCGTTGCCTTCCTGCTGCCGCAGGGTGAGTCGAAGAAGCCGGCCCAGTTAGTGCCGAACGGTTCGGCTCGAGACAGCAGTGCGGTACCCACTGCGGGCTCGGATTATCCGGTGCCCCCGCTGGATCTGGTGGTGCCCTCAGCGCCGTCCCGGCGGGCCGCGATGACCGCGGCTGGAGTGCGTGCTGACGGGACGGCCAATGGTGGGCCGCCGATCAGGAGGGAGGACGGCCATGGGACTTCTTGATCCGGTCAAAGGGTTCGGGGTCACCTTCTCCACCATGTTTCGCAAGGTGGTGACCGAGGAGTATCCCGAGGTCAAAAAGATTCCCGCCCCGCGCTTCCACGGCCGCCACCAGCTCAACCGGCATCCCGACGGGCTGGAGAAGTGCGTGGGGTGTGAGCTGTGCGCCTGGGCCTGCCCGGCTGATGCCATCTACGTCGAAGGTGGGGACAACACCGAAGAGGCCCGGTACTCCCCCGGGGAACGCTATGGGGAGATCTACCAGATCAACTACCTGCGGTGCATCGGCTGCGGTCTGTGCATCGAGGCCTGCCCGACCCGCGCGCTGACCATGACCAACGAATACGAGGTGGCCGACGACAACCGCCAGGACCTCATCTACACCAAGGAAGACCTGCTGGCGCCGTTGCTGCCCGGGATGGAGCAACCCCCGCACCCGATGCGGCTGGGGGATAGCGAGCAGGACTACTACGTGAGCGGGCCGAGCCTGGAGCGCCGCTCCGGCGCGGTCGGTGAGGAACACCCGTGACGGCGCTGGAGGTCCTACTCACCCAGCCGCCTGTGCCGGTTTCTGGGGACACGGTCAGCCTCGGGGAGACCGTCGCGTTCTGGATCCTGGGTCCGCTCGCGCTGGCCGGTGGGCTGGGGATGGTCTTCGCCCGCAACGCGGTGCACTCGGCGCTGTGGCTGGCGCAGGCCATGCTGTGCCTGGGTGCGCTGTACATGGTTCAGCAGGCGCCATTCCTGGGTTTCGTGCAGATCATCGTCTACACCGGCGCGATCATGATGTTGTTCCTGTTCGTGCTGATGCTGGTGGGCAAGGAAAGCGTCGATTCGGTGGTCGAGGTACTCCGTGGTCAGCGGGTCGCGGCCGCGCTGGGTGGGATCGGGTTGGCCTTCCTGCTGGTGGCGATGCTGGGGCGGGCCTTCGCCGGGGTCACCTCAGTCGGGTTGGCCGGAGCGAACACCGTTAACGGCGGCAACGTCGCCAACCTCGGCCGGGTGCTGTTCACCGACTATTTGTTCCCCTTCGAGCTCACCTCGGCGCTGCTCATTACCGCCGCGGTCGGCGCGATGGTGCTCGCCTTCACTGAGCGCGGCAAGCAGGGCCGGTTGACCCAGCGGGAGCGGGTCGAGGCCCGGTTCCGCGGGGCCCGTCCTTCCCCGCTGCCCGGCCCCGGTGTGTTCGCCACCAGCAACTCGGTGGCCACCCCGGCGCTGCTGCCGGATGGTTCGCCGGCGCCGGAGTCGCGCTCCGAGCTGCTCGAATCGACCGCTCGCGAGCGCCTGGACGAAGGCGTCCGCAGTGTCGCCAGCGCCGGTGCCGAGCCGGACGCCCGTGCCCTGCGCGCTCGAGCTGACCAGGATGAGCCCCAGCCATGACTCCTACGTACTACCTGTTGCTCTCGGCGCTGTTGTTCACCATCGGCGCGGTCGGTGTGCTGGTGCGCCGCAACGCCGTCGTGGTGTTCATGTGCATCGAGCTGATGCTCAACGCGGTGAACCTGACCCTGATCACCTTCTCCCGGATCAACGGCACGCTGGACGGGCAGATCATGGCGTTCTTCGTGATGGTGGTCGCCGCCGCCGAGGTGGTCGTCGGCCTGGCCATCATCATGGCCATCTTCAAGACCCGCCGCTCGGCCTCTGTCGACGAAGCTAATCTCCTCAAGTACTGAGACGTCTCTCACTGCGTAATCGCGCTGGGGTGCGCTTCGCCTCAGGAGGGTCAGGAGTGGACGGCGGTTCCCCGTCGTATGCCTGGACGGGAGGGCCGAGACCGCCTTCGCCGTCTGGAGCTCCGGATACCGGCAGGGCAGGACCGGGCAGAGCATCGGTCGCTGGGTGACGAAGACGAAACTCGTGAAGATCGAGACCGGTGAGCCGATCGGGTTCGGCAGGGCCCTGCTACGCCTGATCTGCGCCAAGTACGGCCGGAAGTACCTCTGGCTCGACCTCCAAGCCCTCGCCATGAGCCTGCTGCGCCCCTGCCAGCCCTCCGAATGAAGGAGAACGGGCCGCTCACAGTCCTTCCCGGCTGGGTCGCCACCTTTGAGGAGGCAGGTAGGGTGCCGCTGGTCGGGACAGGGCTGATGATCCGCCGGCCGAGCTGCAACGCGGCGACCAGGACCCCGCTGGAGTACAACCGCCGATACGGCAGGGCGACCCACTCCACCTCGCCGAGCAGCCGCCAGAACCGCTCCTCGGGGACGAACCCCGGCCGGTAATCGAACCTGGGGTACTCCAGGGCAAGCTTGGCCAGGCCACGGTGGACCTCCGGCTCGTCCCCGTGTCCAGCGACGACCATCCGGACCTCCGCCCAGCCTGGCCAGCCAGCCGGACACGTTGTCGTCCGCAGTAGCCTGGATCGCCTCGGCCACCGGCAGGTCGTCCAGCGGCAGTCGGTCACCCTGAAGTCTCGAACGCTCCTCGACCAGTGCGCGCACCTGCCACTTGATCAACTGAATAGGGTTCTCAGCCTCCGTCACGAGGCAACTCTGGCGCTTGATCTCCCGGGGTCTTCGCTTCCGCGGAGGCATCCGTCGGGTGAGCAGCTCTGCTGGGCGGTCGGTGAGGCGCCTTCTGGAATGGGCACCGTGCGCCAGGGTTCGCCTTGCTCAGCCGTGCGACTGCCGGGAAGCCAGGGATCTTGGGCGATGGCGACCGTCAAGGCGACGATCTTGGCGAACTGATCGACCGGAAGCCGCGGATCGACCAGGGCGTCAGCCACGGCCTCGGAAGGCTCGACCGACCAGAGGTCTTCGTCGTCACTCACCGGGCATCGCGCCGCCGCCTGCGCGTCGGCGCCGCAGGACCTCGGCCATGGTGACAGTCGGCAGGGCGCTTTCCTGGAAGGCCCCGATGATCCGGTCCCGGTCCGGGTCGGTGTCCAGCATGGCCTGGCCCCACCACGTGGCGATGACGTGCTGCAGATCTAGACCCGCCTCGGCCTGGCCGACCGCGCGGTAGAACTCCATGCGGCGGGCGCCGGTCAGGGCGTCGGCGATGCCATTGATGGTGTGCGGGACGCGGGGCTCGGTCTCCGGAGCGTGCGGGTGTTCGGGCTGCGCGGTCACTGCTGTCTCCAATCCATAGCCAATGGCGGTCAGTCTCCTCCCTCGGCGGCCAGGGGCGGTGAGCGATCATTCTCGTGTTGCGGGCACCCTCTGCCCGACGACGCCGTAGGGCCGGGACACTTCCAGCGCATCCTGCACCCGCCGTGCGACGGGGCCCGCACGGGTCCTAGCAGATCGCTGCGGTGATCCGTCAATCCCCTCGAACCGTGGAGACTTCGGTTGTGGTGATGTTGAACGGGGTGGCTGGTCTTATGGTGCCCGCGTCTGGGTGGGCAGGCTGGGCCTGCCCGCGTTTCCTGCCTGAGGGGTCGCGGAGGCTCGGGGGTCAAGGGCACGCCGGAGGCGTGTCGCGCGCAGCGCGATGCGAAGCACCCTGGAGGCCTGAGGGGCGGCCCCGTACCCTTCGCGGGCACGACAAGACCAGCGGCGGCGTAGCCGTCTCCATTTGTTTTGCCCCGCACCGCGGGCTGGTCGGCGCTCACGCTGCCGGCGGGCGGATGTGGGTGAGTTCGTAGTCGAGTGGGCTGAGCATGCCGCACGCGGAGTGTCGCCGGTGCCGGTTGTAGTCGTCGATCCAGGCGGGAACCCGGGCCCGGGCGGCCGCCTTGGTGGTGAAGGTTTCCCGGGAGCGCAGCTCGAAGGTCAGCGTGGAGTGCCATGCCTCGATCACCGCGTTGTCCAGGGCTGACCCGGGCCGGCCCATCGACTGGCGGATCTGCAGGCGCCCACAGGCGGCACGGAAGTGGCCCGCGGTGTACTCGCTGCCGCAGTCGGTGTGCATGATCACGCCGGGCACCTGGCCACCGCGCACCGCTACCGCCAGCGCCCCGTAGGCCAGTGCCGCACCCCCAGCGCCCGGCACGCAGTGGCGTGCGGGACACCGTGATCATCCCTCTGAGAAGCGATGAAGGCGGCCACGGCTACCGGCCCATCGCTTCCTGAACCCAAAGGGCCACACTGCGCTTGAGGACATCACACCGCATCTGCAGCTCCGCGCAATGCTTGCGCAGGCGAACCAGCTCTGCCCGTTCGTCCTCACTCAGCGTGCCACCACCACGCTCCCGGCGCCGCCGGTCAGCGTTCACCCAGTTCCCCAGGCATCATCCCAATTGCGGCGGCTGGGGCGATGCCAACTGATGCCGCTCATGGAGCCGGATGGGGAGCACGGGAGCGCGGTCAGGATGACGGTATGGGCCGACGCGCCGTCGTGGGGGCATGACGGCGCGTCCCTGCGTCGGTTTGGCTTGTAGTGGCCCTGGAGTCGACGCTTCAAGCGATCACGGTTGAGGGGGTGATCGGTTACTGTCGGCTGTTGCGCTGGTTCATGCGGTTATCGGAGGGTGGGTATGGGGGTTGAGCGGCGGGGTAATGCGGTATTGGGAGCGTTGCTGGGTGAGCTGGGTTGGTCGCCGAGCCGGTTGGCTGAGGTGATCAATGGTGTGCTCGGGCCGGGATATGTGGGGCGTAGCACGGTCGCGGAGTGGGTGAACCAGGATCGGGTGCCGCGTGAACCGCTGCCCACCGTGGTGGCGCACCTGATCTCTGATGCGGTGGATCGAGAGGTGCCGGTCGCGCAGGTGTGGTCCGGCCGGGCGCAGCCTGCCGAGTTCTGGGTGCCCGCCGACGCTGGGTTGGAGCTGCCCTGGACGGCCATGGGTACGGTGGAGGTCCTGGACGACTGGCTCCGTCACACCGGAGGCTCGATCGGGATGGACCGCCGCATCTTCCTTGCCGTCAGCGGGGCCACGCTGACCACTTCGGCCTGGGACTACGTCGACCAGCTGGCCACCCGAGGTGCCTCGTTCGCCGTGCTGGCCGACGAGCGGCGCAGCATCACCGTCACCTCCGCCATGGTGGACACGGTGGCCGCCACTACTACCGCAATTCGCGACCTGGGCAGTGTCGAGGGTGGGAATGCGGACAACCTGCGCTTCGTGCACCACCACCTGACGTGGGTCGCCAAGCTACTCCGGCAGGCGAGATTCAACGGCGCAGCGGTGGCCGACCGGCTGCTCGCCGAGTGGGCACAACTGGCGCAGGTGGCTTCCTGGATGGCGAACGACGCAAGGCAGTACGGCCTGTCCCAGCGGTACTTCATCAGTGGGTTGCGCGCCGCGCACACTGCGGGTGATCGCTCGGTAGGTACCCTCCTGCTCGCCGAAATGAGCCAGGCTCGGGTACAGCAGGGTCGGTTGGACGACGGCATCGATCTGGGTCGCGCCACCCGGGATGCCGTGGAACTCGCCAACGCCGCATACGAGGCTGCCCGGTCTACTCCGGTCGCGGTGCGGGCGTTAGCGGCGAGCCGATTCGCCAAGGCTCAGGCTGCGGTGGGCAATGCACGTGGCTTCCACGCCGCCGCTGACGAGGCCCGTGCCCTGCTGAACGCGCCCGGCGCGCTGGATACCCGCCCGCCATACCTGGGCTGGTTCGGGCTGGCCAGTCTTGAGGGTTTTCTGGCTCAGGGTGCGCTCACCCTCGCAGCGGCGACCTCTCGGAACTCCCGTGCCCTGGTGGACAGCGCCGAACAGGTCCTCAGCCGCCGCGTCACGGATCCAGGCAGCACACCGCGCATTGCGGTGTTTCACGCGGCGTGGCTGTCCCGGGCGCACCTCGCGGCCGGTGACCTGGATCGGGCGGTGCCTGCCGCGCAGACCGCGCTGCGCCACCTGACCACCGTGCGCTCCCGCCGCTGCACACTGATCCTGCGCCGCCTGCAAGACGACCTCGCCGCACTCCCTCCAGCCCGTCGCCTTCCGGCCGTCCGTTCGCTGCACGACCAGCTCCGCGCCACCTGAGCCCGAGCGGCCGACAGGTGTGCTGATCCGGGCTCTCTGCGTGGCCGGATCGACCCTGTGCTCCTGGCTCGGCAGCCACGTCGACCGCCGAAAGTACGACGTGGCCGGGCAGATTATGCAGCGGCTCCACCAGCCCAACTGGGTAGCTACCCCTACCGCAGGCTGCCGGGCGTCGATGCCCTCCGCCAGCAATGGACCGACCGCGCGACCAAGCGCCGGGGTATAGCCAGAATGTTCGATACCGCGTACGACCTCGGACTGCCCGCAGCGGCCGAGCTGAGAGCTGCCTGCGAGCACGCCGCTCTCAAGGCCGCCACCGTCGCCGATCCAGACGGCACCACCCCGGCCGAGACGGCCCGGCATGCGATCACCCGCACTCTGGCTGTCGCCCTCGTTGCGGCCCGCGCGACCGGCAATTACGACTGGACCGTGCCGGTCGATGTCGACCAGCTCGTCACCGATGCGGCATGGGACCACCTCGCCCAGCTCGGCCGATCCGCCCGAGGGCACCGCCCCGTGACCCAGCCTGGTGGGATCCGGCAGCAGGATGACCGGGCCACCACCCCAGCATCATGAGGAGCGGACATGATCGTCACCACCAACATCCCCGGCAAGCGCGGCCGAGCGCCCCGCCGCCCCGCCGGGACAACGCTGTGGGCCTCCATCGACGTTGAGTGGACCAAGAACTACCGGATCAAGAACGGCAACCGGCCCTTCTGCTACTCCGTGGTCTACGTCGCGGTGCCCAGCACCGCCGTCCCCGTCGACCTGGACGAGCTGCCCTTCTCATACACCAGCGTGTACGTCGAAGACCCCGACGAAACCGGCGCGCTGCTGGCGTCAGCCAACGACGCGATGCACACTGCGTTCCGCGCCGCTGACCGGATCACCGGCCACCAGTTCACCAGTGACCTCGGTGTCCTGGCCAACGCCAGCGCCGACCCGTTGCCCGCCGTGGCCACCGCACGGGAAACCTGGCTGGACCGCCGCAACCACGACCTTGCCGATCGCCGCGTCATCGACACCCGATACGACACCGACCACGTACTGAACTGCCACTCGCGCCGCCTGGTCGACGTGTGCGCCGAACTCCGACTCGATGTCACCCAGCCCGAGCTACGCGGCACCTCGATGACCGCCCTGCACCGCGCCTGGCTCACCGACCGCGCCCCCGAGGCCCGCGACCGCGTGAGCGTGCTCAACCTGCGCCACAGCCTGTCCACCGCCCTCGTTGCCCTGCGTGCCACCAACCGGGCCTTCTGGGTAGGCACCCTCAATGTCAACCGCCTGCTGGCCACCGGACTCGATGGCGCGTTCGCCTGGCTCGACCACCCCACGTTCACCGACCTGTTGTGAAAGGACCCCATGTCGATCCGCAACTGCGCGGTCATCGCCATCGACGGCACCCACGCCTCCGGCAAGACCACCCTCATCCATGCCCTGACGGCTCACTACCGGCGCCAGGGCATCAACGTGGCCGCGATGAGCGAACCGGCACGGTCCAGCCCGTTCATGGAGGAGATCGTCTTCCACCAGCGCGGTACCTTCGACCTCGCCGCCGAGGTCGACGTGTTCGCCGCGCACCTGCAGTAACAACTGGGTTGCCCGGTGCGGTCCAGGTCGGACCGCACCATGTAGAGGTGAGCGGGTCCAGATCCAGCCGGATACGGATGATCTAGCTGGGCAAGCGCCAGGTCGGCGCGTCGCGTGGTTCGTCGAGCCAGATTGTCTGGTTTTCTCCGTTGGCGGTGAGTCCGTAGCGTTCGCGGTGGGGTCTGCCCCAGGCGTGCCACTGCTGGTGAAGGTGTTCGACTTCGTTCCAGAGGGCGCGGGGGCCGATCTCGGTGACGAGGAAGGCGCCGTTCGCGGTGCGGTCCAGGCGGGCGGTGGACCCGGCGCTGTCGGAGATGGTGAGGTCCTCCAACGCCGGTCCGTGTTGACCGGTGGAAACATCGGGTAGGGCGACGGTCAGCAGAAACCGCAAGTGATCTTCGTAGAAGGTCTGGAGCGGTCCCAGTTCGGTGGGGCGGGGGTCGCGCCGGGTGCCGTGTGCCGGTGTGGTGGGCTTGTCCTGCTGGTTGGTGTCTCGGAGGGGCATGAAAAACCCGCCGGGCGTGAGGAACCGGCCGCTGGCTTGATCTGGGCCGGTGATGTCGAGTGCGATGAGGCCGGTGGCCAGGGGGGCGACGATCCGGGCGCCGGGCGCGGCTTGGGCTAGCCAGTCGGCTGGGATGCGCCGCAGGGCGCAGGTTGCGAGGATGGCGTCATAAGGGGCGTTGGGCGCGTATCCCTGTGTTCCGCTGCCGGTGACCACGGTCGGGGTGTAGCCGACGTGGTCGAGGCGGGTTCGGGCATCGTTGCTCAGGTCGGGGTCGATGTCGATGGTGGTGACCTTGTTCGAGCCGAGGCGTTCGCAGAGCAGGGCGGCGGTGTAGCCGGTGCCGGTGCCGACGTGCAGGGCGTTGTCGCCGGTGTTGGTCCTGATGGCGGTGAGCATCTTGGCGAGCAGTCCGGGCATGGTGGCTGAGGAGGTCACGTCGGTCGGGGTGATTTGGGTGACCAGGGTCTTGTTCGAGTAGACCGCTCCCAGCCAGGTTGCTTCGTCGTCGGGATTGGCGCTGTCGATGACGGTGCGGTCGTTGGTTCGGTAGAAGCGGGGCACGAGGACGTGGCGGGGTACGGCGGTGAAGGCCCGGCGCCACGCATCGTCAGTGAGCGCGCCGGAGTCGATGAGCTCGGTGACCATGCGTTCGCGTAGTGCTCGGGTGCGTTCGGTGTCGGTGTCGGGTGAGGACACGCTCATCAGCTGGGTCCTTCGGTGAGCAGGTCGGCGATCGCGGTTGTGATGAGGTGGCGGGTGGGTTTGATCCACGCCCACTGTCCGTTGGGGTTGAGTTCCAAGAAGATCCATTCACCACTTGGTGTGACGATGAAGTCCAGTGCTCCGTAGAGCAGGCCGGCGTGTCGTAGGAGTGCGGTGACTCCGTAGCGGATGTCGTCGGGGATGGGGCAGGGGCGTAGGTCGCTGACGGCGTGGTGGTCGTGGCGCCAGTCCAGGTGGGCGCCGTCGGGCTGGTGGATCTCGGTGGCGAACATGTGCTGTCCGGCCACGGTCAGCCGGACGTGCCATGCGCTGGGCACACGTTGTTGGAACAGATGGGCGGTGGTACGGATGGACTCATCACGCCACCGCTGGGATGGGACGGTGGTGATGTAGGTGAGGCCCATCAGGCGGCCGTGCTCATCCCGGGGCATCCGCGCGTAGAGGGGTTTGGTCACGATGTCGCCGTCTACTGAGTCGGCGAAGGTGGCCACCGCGTTGGGGTCGTTGCTGACCAGGGTCGGGGGGATGGTCAGACCGCAGGTGTTGGCCCAGGCGAGTTGCCGGGGCTTGTATTCGGCGTTGGCGACGGCGCGCGGGTGGTTGACCCATCGGGCGGGCTGGGACTCCAGGACGCCCCAGAAGCCGTATCGGGCTTGGCCTTCACACCAGGACAGGTAGGGGTCGGGGATCTCAGGAGAGAACACGAAGCGGCCCGGTCGCCGGTAGTAGATGGCGGTGACGTCGTCGAGATCGATGTCGTTGAGCGTGACCGCCCAGGGACTGCCGGGTTTGATCGTCGCGGAGGCGGTGAGTTGGACTGGGAAGTCCGCGGAATCGACGCGAGCCAGGGGGACGCCTGCCGTGCTGAGGTGTTGGATCACGTAGTCAGCTGTGGGGTCCACGGGTGCGGTCAGCACCAACACTAGTGGACGCCTGGGAGCAGCGCCCACTAGTCCTAGAGGGGGTCGGTGTCCAGACCCGTGATGGAGTCTTCCCCATCGGTGTTGGTCTGGGAAGAGCTGTTCATCTCCTCATCCAGCCCCACCAGCTCGCACAATGGGCGCCCGTTGAACGTTGCGATGTGGCGTTGCTGGTCCAGCACGGCCCCGGCTAGCGGGGCTGGCACTGGTTGTGGTGGGACGGATTCCATGAATGTCAGCCCGAACGGTTGGACAGTGGCCATCGCCTTGGCCTTTCCTTCCTCGCGGTCGATCTCTCGTTATGCCGCGCTGTCAGATCCTGGTGTAATGCCGCTAAGCCAGAGCATCCTCGTAAGGCTCTTTTCGCAGGTCAACATCTCGATGCGACGGTCCCATCAACGCACTCGATACACCACCTCACCCCCAGGACTGGGTATGTTCTTGTCATGCCGTGACGCTAGTGAGTGGCCGCAACTGCGCCAAGGATGTTGCAAAAAGTTGCAGGTTCGGTGAGAGCCGCAGGTCTTGACGAGCGCCGCAGCCGGGTCGAAGCTGTCTAGGGTTGCAACAATCAGCAACGGATCTGGACAGGAGGGCAGCGATGCGCCTGACATTTCTGGGCAAGGAATCCCAGCCGAACCAGTCACCGACCCTGTTCGCTACTGACCGGGACTCCTACGTGGTGCAGGGGTGGATCGTCACCAATCCGAAGATCCTCGCCATGATTGCGGTGTCCGACGACGAGACGATCGTTGAGGTGCCCGCCACGCTCATGGCCCACCTCGCTAAGGACGGGCTCAGCGGCGATGTGGTGAACCTTGTCCCGCCCATCGTGCATATC
>JBOHFW010000465.1:0-8636 GCA_050699835.1 Pseudonocardiaceae bacterium
TCCTGATCGTCTACTAAATGTCCCCCGGCTGCGTATTCCTGGTAGCCGACGTCAAGAGAGACTTCGAGCCCGAAATCGAGCAGTGTGAACGATCCGGACATGCTCCCGTGGAAACCTGCGCTGAATGGCAACACCAGCAAACTGACATTCGGCAGTTGTGCGTCTGATACCAATCGTTGCAGCTGTGCGGCGGCCACTGCGGGCTGAGCCATCACGCGCCGTAAAGCGGCTTCGGAGATGATTGCTGAGAGGATCAGCGGGTTGGGGTCGGTTAGCCGCTTTTGGCGTTCCATGCGCGCGGCTACCCGCCGTTCGACCTCAGCACCTGGGGGCATGTGAGGAGCAGCAACATGGACAGCACGGGCGTAGTCCTCGGTTTGCAGTAGAGCGGGGATCAGCTCCAACTCCACGACACGCTCCGTGACAGCATCGGCTTCGAGCCCGACGAGATCTCCCAGCCACGCCGGAAGTCTGTAAGTGGACCACCAGCCGCGTTGCTTACCTTCCCGCCGCATTTCTTCCAGCGCGGCTGCTGTCTCCGCGTCGGCGTGATAGAGGCGCAGAAGAGCGTCGAGGTCAGGCTTGCCGATGGGGTTACGAGCGCCCTCCATGTGACTGATCTTGGATCGTGCGCAGTCCAGCTCACGGGCAGCGTCCTCGGTTCGTAGGCCGGCCTGCTCGCGTAACAGGCGTAACGCTCGACCGAGCTGCCTACGCCGCATGGTTGGCCCCGGCATGTACGCATCGTAGCCGCACGTGACCGTCTCCCTGTAACCTCTAGCATCCGATGACATTACCGAGTAACGTTACTGAACGACGTCACTAGTAACGTCATCGAGCGACGTTAGTAGTGACGAAGACGCCACCGAGGGCGGGGACAACGTGGGGAGTGCGCTATGGCCAGGCACCGCGCTATCTCGGGCCGGTTCCGCTGGCATCATCGATCATCGTTCCCGGTCCCGGTTCCGGCGCAGCGCCCGGGTATCGATCTGGTGGACGCGTTGACCAAGCTTGCGCACCGGGTGAGCCCGGATGAGCTGCTCGCTGGCCGGTCGCGCGGGAACTATCGGGCGATCTGCGGTGCCCGGCTACTCGCCGCGAGCATGGTCGAGCCGGGACGGGGCCGCTGCCAGCGCTGCGGTGAGCAGGTCGTGTCGTGAGCTGGTATTTGCGGTCGTTCGGTGACCAGGACACGCACCGTGGTGATCTCCGCCCGGATGGCACGGTGCTGGCGCGCTGCGGGGCGGTGTTCACTCCCCGGCCCACGTGGCGGGTGATCGGACCACCACCGGGCACGATCGTCACCGGTGATCTCGCGTTGAAGGGCAACCCCTCGGACCCCGATCAGGTTTGCCCCCGGTGCAAGCACGGTGATGACCGTGGTGAGTGATCCCGTGGAGATCGGGGAGCCGGTACCGCGCGGTGCGGTGCACCTGCTGCCCGCGAGCGAGCTGTTCGAGCGGGGCTACCCCAGCACCGCGGTCGCTCTCTGCGGCGAGCTGATGACCACGACCCCCGACCGCGGCGACGACCCCTCCTACTGCTGTGAGTGTGTGCGCGTGGCGATCGCCGGGTGCGCACCCATACCCGGTGAACGCCATGGCCACTGAGGGTCCCGGTCCGGCGCGGTGGGCGAGCTCCCCGACGGATGGCAAGGCGCACTCGCTGCTGCCGGGTGATCGCTGGCTGGCGTGGTGTGGGCATGCGCTGCCCGTGGGGGTGGTGGCGCACGATCAGCTGCCGGGGTGGCAGTGGTGCGTGCCGTGCCTGGTGGCTCACCTCGTGCCCGAACCCGTGTCACCCGGGACCCCGACCGGCCGCTGGTTGAGCGATGCCCCCGAGGCTCCCGGCGGCCGATCGGGCCACTGCGCCCCCATGACCCCGGCTGGACACCGGTCGAACCCGGTTCCCGGCGTCCAGCCGGTTTCACCTCCCACCGGTACCGACCATGCCGATCTCGCAGGAACAGGAAGTAGCCGGGGATGAGCGAACCACTCCAATTCACGGGGGATCCGTGGATAGATGGGTATTTGACCTTCCGGCGGGCGTGGGTTGACGGTGCGACCGAGGGTGAGCTAGCCGACCTGGCGGCCGAGTGCCGACGTGGCCTGCCCAGTCCGACGCCCCCCATACCGGCCGCGCTGTTCATTCATAGCGACATTCTGATCACTAGCCAGCGGAATACGTTACCTCGCCAGCTGGTCACGGCGCTGTGGGTGCCGGACAGCGTGTGCATCGCCCGGTGAGCGGGCGAGCGAGACCGGCCAGCGACTCGGGGTTGCCGGGCCGGTGTGCAACCACGGCGCACTTCCATCCCTCCTACCCGAGCAAGGCCCCGCGTACCCCCCGAGGCCGTGGGTCATACTGGACAAATGTCCGCCGAACGTTTGATCCGTACACAGATGGGCGTACGGTCCTGGCGGTGATTGATCGACTACAGCCCGCTCAGGCGTACAACCCGGAGGGGTACGCGGTACTACGCTATGTGCGTGCCAGGACGGGCATTCGGGCGAATCATTCTCGGTCAGCGGATGCGGGAGCTGCGGGAACGCGCGGGCGTCACCCGCGAAGCTGCTCTCGCCGCGATCGAGAAAGAGGGCCATCACCCGGACACCCTCCGTAAGGCCGAAGAGGGCACCAGGCTCCTCCGGAAACTTGAGGTGACCACACTCGCGCGGTTGTACGGATGCACCGAAGCCGAGGTCGCCGGAGTCAGGAAGCTATGGGATCAGGCCAGGGAACCCAGCGCGTTCGCCAGCTTTGGGCTTCCCGAACACGTGGTCGCGTACCTGGATCTGGAGCGCGCCGCCACCGAGGTCCGAACCTTCCAGAACCTGATCATCCCCGGCATGTTGCAGGTCGAGCCCTACATGCGCCGCCTGTTCCAGTTGGCGCATGTGGAACCCAGTGTCATCGACTCGTGGGTGCAGGCGCGCTTGAAGCGACAGGAACGCTTGCGGCCGTCGAAGGATGCGCCGGACCCGGTGCAACTGATCGCGGTGATCGGCGAGGAGGCGCTACTTCGCTGCGTGCGCGAACCCGAGGGGCCCGACCAGCTCGCCGCCCTGGTCGAGTTCGCGAACCTGGAGAACGTCGAGATTCAGATCATGGATCTTGATGCCAAGATGCACGCTGGCATGGCCGGCTCGTTCACGCACCTGACTTTCGAGGATGACGTAATGGGCGACTTCGTGTACCAGGAGACAATCAGCAGAGGCCAGCTCACCGACCTAGCGGCAACGGTGAGGTATCTGGATACGCTGTTCGATGAGCTGCGCAGTCAGGCTCTTGATCCGACCAAGAGCCTGACTTTGATCGCGCAGCTCGCCAAACAAGGGGGCCAGGCTGCCTGATGGCAGCCGTGGCGTGCGCGCCGGTGGTGTCCAGCCGTGCGCCGTGGCCTTGCTCGAAAGCGGCGGAACGAGACCGAGCTGGGGTGAAGCAACCCTCCCCGAACTTGGGGGAGGGGAGTCACGAAAGGTTCGGGAAACAGCGAAGGTTGCTGTGATCGGCACCGGCGGTGCACCGCGCCCGTCCCGGAGCTATTCGATAACCAACGCGCCGGAGAGACGACCGAGGAACGCAACACCGCCTGCACGACGCGCTGGCGCTGTGCCGTGGCTGCCCCACCCGGCCCGCATACGCCACGACGCTGCCACTGGATCTGGTCGCAGCGATAATGCTACCGCTAAGCGCGGCTCGCCCGGCTGCGGCGATGACCCCTTCTGAGCCGCAGCTCCCCCGTGGCTGCTGGTCCGTGGCTACTGCGGCACAGAACGACCTACCGCGCAACGGCGCTGAAGTGTTCAGCCTCCGACCCGGATCAGTCAGCGTTACTGCTGCTCGTCTCGGTCTCCTCGGACTCAATGGCCACGGGCACCGGTCGGCAGCGCGGGTAGAACCTGGGCGTCGATAACCGGCGGTTGCGGCCAAGCCGGGACATTCGTCGCGGCCACGTACACGTTCACCACGGTGGGGGGTTCCTGGCACACCCGCTCGGACTCCCACCAGGCACAGGTCTCGGTGAGCTCCCACTGGTCCTGGATCGCCTGATTCGCGAAGTGCCGAAGACGACTTTCGGCGTACTTGCGGTTCTCGTGTCCGCGGGCGACCCAGCCGATAGCGAACCACCCCATCGCAATGAGTACGGCCACCATACTCAGCAACCCGACAACCATCCCTCACCTCCAGTCACAACACGGGGAAGCTGCTCGTCCCCCGTCCTACCAGGTCACCGACCACCGAGCGCAGCGCGCACCCGACGGCTGTCCGGTCCTTGTAAGGCACCGCAGCATGCTGGTCACTGACCACTCGTCGAGCCTAACCACGTCACCCGCGCCCAGGTGGACCTCAATAAGGTGGTGCCACCCGGTTGATCGGCACGGCGTGAATGTCAAGACGGTGCAGCGGCGATTGGGGCACTCGTCGGTGGCGGTCACGCTCGACGCCTACGCTCACCTCTGGTCCAACGCAGACGACCGGACACGCGAGACTGTTGGGCTGACGCTGCCGGCTCCGGCGGATTCGGGTGCGGACCGAGGGAAGATCGTCATGACGTCCACACTGCTCAGGAGGGGTGAACGGTGGTCTACCGGCAGTTCACCGACTATCGGTGAAAGGGATCGTCCTGGCCGGCGGTGCTGGGACTCGGTTGCATCCGATCACCCAGGCAGTCTGTAAGCAGCTGCTGCCGGTGTACGACAAGCCGATGGTGTACTACCCGCTCTCGGTGCTCATGCTGGCCGGGATCCGGGAGATCCTGATCATCTCTACCCCGGCCGACCTGCCGCTGTTCCATCGCCTGTTCGGTGATGGCAGCGCGCTGGGGTTGCGGCTGAGCTACGCCGAGCAGCCCCAGCCCAACGGCCTAGCCGAGGCCTTCCTCATCGGCGCGGATTTCATCGCGGACGAGCAGGTCGCGCTGGTGCTGGGCGACAACATCTTCTACGGTCCCGGCTTCTCCGGCCGGCTCCGGCAGTGCGTGGCCAGCCTGGACGGTTGTGTGCTGTTCGGTTACCCGGTCAAAGACCCCGGGCGCTACGGAGTCGGCGAGGTGGACGCTACCGGCAAGTTGATCTCCATTGAGGAGAAGCCGGCCGTGCCCCGCTCGAACAAGGCGATCACTGGTCTGTACCTCTACGACAATGACGTCGTCACGGTCGCCTGCTCGCTGACCCCGTCGGCCCGCGGCGAGCTGGAGATCACCGACGTCAACATGCACTACGTGCGCCAAGGCCGGGCGACGCTGATCGACCTCGGCCGCGGGTTCGCCTGGCTGGACACCGGAACCCACGAGTCGCTGCTGGAAGCCAGCCAGTACGTGCAGGTGCTGGAGCACCGCCAGGGAGTGCGGATCGCCTGCCTGGAGGAGATCGCGCTGCGGATGGGCTTCATCGATGCCGAAGCCTGCTATGCACTGGGACAGTCTCTGGCGATGTCCAGCTACGGCCAGTACATCATGGACATCGCCCGGTCCCTGCACTGACTCAGCAGGACAATCGCGGCGGCCCGTCAGGACAGCTGGCGCCGGGCCATCTCCTCCAGGCGCTGCACCCGCTCAGCAATGGGCGGGTGGGTGGAGAACCACCGCGCTGCGCCCTCACCCAGCCGGAACGGGTTGGCGATCATGAGGTGGGACTGCGAGGCCAGCGCGGGCTCGGGAGGAAGCGGTGCCGCCTGGGTGCCGTACTCCAGCTTGCGTAACGCGCTGGCCAGCGCCAGCGGGTCCCCGGTGAGGCTCGCGCCGGAGGCGTCAGCCTGGTATTCCCGTGATCGGCTCACCGCCATCTGCACGATGCCGGCCGCAATCGGGCCGAGCAGGGCGATGAGCAGCATCGCGATCGGGTTCGGGCGATCGTCGTCGCCACCGCCGAACAGTCCCGCGAACATCGCCAGGCTCGACAGCGCCGTCACCATGCCGGCCAGCGCACCGGCAACGGAGGAGATGAGAATGTCCCGGTTGTAGACGTGCGAGAGCTCGTGCCCAAGCACCCCGCGCAGTTCGCGCTCATTGAGCAGCTCAAGGATGCCGGTGGTACAGCACACCGCGGCGTGCCGCGGGTTGCGGCCGGTGGCAAAGGCGTTGGGGGCTTGCGTCGGGCTGACGTACAGCCGTGGCATCGGCTGGCGCGCATCGGTGGCCAGCTCCCGCACGATTCGATACATCACAGGCTGCTCGGGCTCGGACACCGGCCGGGCGTGCATCGCCCGCAACGCCAGTTTGTCGGAGTTGAAGTAGGCGTAAGCGTTCATGCCCAGCGCGAACACCAGCGCGATGAGCACTCCGGTGCGGCCGAAAGGCACCCCGACCAGCACGACCAACGCCGATAGCCCACCGAGCAGCAATGCGGTTTTCAGCCCATTGACATGGTTGTGCACTGCGGTCAGCCTTCCGTTGTGCTCGGGTTCTGACCACTGCAACGTCCCAGCCGCCCGCAGGGTTCCGCGGGACCTCGTGACGCGACACACCGTGCAGGCGAGCGCGACACGCCGGTTTAGGGGCGCAGTTCCAGAGTGCAGCACTTGGGGCCGCCGCCGGCTCGGCGGAGGACCGAGATGTCGACGAAGACCGGCTCGAAGCCACGGGCGGCTAGGGCGCGGCCGAGATCCGCCGCTTCTCGCGGGAGTATCACGGAGCGGCCATCAGACACTCCGTTGAGGCCCAGGCACGCCGCGTCCGTCGCGCTGGCGATCACCGCGTCCGGGAACAACCGGGCCAGCACCCGCCGCGAACCGGACGAGAAGGCCGCCGGGTAGTAGGCGATCAACGGGCTGGACGGCGAATCGTCCAGGACCAGCAGACAGGTGTCCAGGTGGTAGTAGTACGGATCGACCAGCTGCAGCGAGACCACCGGCACGCCGAGGACCTCCTGCGCCTCGCGGTGCGCGGCCGGCTCGGTGCGGAACCCGGTACCGGCCAGCAGCAACGAGCCAGTCCACATCAGGTCGCCGGCACCCTCGTTGATCGTGCTGGGCATCACCATCTCAAGCTCACCGTGCGCGGCGAACCAGCGCCGGTAGTGCTCCGCCTCGGCGGCCCGCTCCGCGTTGCGGAACTGGGCACCCAGCACGGCGCCATCGATCACGGTGCCAGCGTTGGCGGCGAACACCATGTCCGGCAGGCCCGGCTCGGGATCGATCAGCTCCACGGTGTGCCCTAAAGCGCGGTGGGTGTCCACGAGCGCCCGCCACTGGGCCATCGCCCGCGCGGCGTCCACCGGCTGGCTGGGGTTCATCCAGGGGTTGATCCGGTAGCTCACCGTGAAGTACCGCGGTGGGCACATCAGGTACCGGCGCGTGGTACTGGCCCGGAGCGGACTCACCAACCTCAGAGCTGACGACATGATCCGATGCTATGTCGCCGAATAATCGGTGTTCAATGTGATTATGTTGCTGCTTAACCATCAGAATATTGCGTATGGACTCGATTGACCGGCAGATCGTGGCACGGCTGATCGCTGACGCCCGCTCCAGCTACTCGGACATCGGCGGTGTTGTCGGGCTCTCGGCGCCCGCCGTCAAGCGACGGGTAGACAAGCTGCTCGGCGCCGGTGTGCTCCGCGGCTTCACCGCTGTGGTTGATCCCGGCGCGCTGGGCTGGGGCACCGAGGCATTCGTGGAGGTGTACTGCCGGGGCAATGTGGCACCTACCCGGATCCGGGAGGGCCTGCTGTCGCTACCCGAGGTGGTGGCGGCCTACACGGTCTCCGGTGCCGCGGACGCCATCGTGCACCTGCGCGCCGGCGGCATCGCGCACCTGGAGACCGCGCTGGAGCGGCTCCGGGCCGTGGACTTCGTGGACCGCACGGTTTCCACCGTGGTGTTGTCCACACTCGTCAGTGGCATCCGGTTCTATGACCCTGTTACACACTCACGAGCATGACTGTGCATTCCGAGAAACGCGGCCAGGTCGCGGTACTGACGGTGTCCGATCCGGCGCGGCGCAACGCGCTGAGTTACGAACTGTCCGACCAGCTGGCCCAAGCCGTCGCGGCGTGCGAGGGCGACGAGTCGGTGCACGCCATGGTGATCACCGGTGCGCCACCGGCGTTTTGCGCCGGGGCTGACCTCGACGCACTCACCGCCGCCGGCGAATCAGGCTCCGAGGCCGACCAGCGCCGCATCTACGCCGGCTTCCTGGCGGTCGCGAATGCCGCGCTGCCTACCATCGCGGCCGTCAACGGTCCCGCGGTAGGCGCCGGGCTGAACCTGGCGCTGGCCTGCGACCTGCGCCTGGTTGGCCCGGGAGCATTGTTCGACGCCCGTTTCCTGCGGCTGGGCATCCATCCCGGCGGTGGCATGACCTGGCTGGCCCAGCGCACCGCCGGCCCCCAGACCGCAGCCGCGATGGCCCTGTTCGGTGAGCCGCTGGACGCCGCAGAGGCGGTACGCACCGGGCTGGCCTACCGCCTCATCGACGTGGACGGCGACCCGCGCTCACCCGCCGCGCACGACGCGGTCGTCGCTGCCGCAGTCGATCTCGCGGCCCGAGCTGCCGCCGCCCCTCGCGACCTCGTGATCGCCACCAAAGCCGCCCTGCGAGCGACAGCCGTAATGCCCGAGCACGCCGACGCCGTCACCCACGAGCTCGCCCCCCAGCTCGCTACCCTCCGCTCGCTTGGCAAATAAGTGCGTTC
>JBOHFW010000466.1:0-8311 GCA_050699835.1 Pseudonocardiaceae bacterium
TCCATGCGGAAGTCGTCCACGGCCATGACGCACATCACTCCCTCGCCTGACCCCTCGCCGATGCCCCGGGACTCCTCGCCCCGGGGGGTGCAGCTCGGCGAGGGGTACTCGGACAGGCTACGCCGCATACTCCTCGCCATCAGGGCGGACCGTCGCGGCCAGTTCCGGTCCTCTGACCAGTAACTCAGAGGAGGTCCCGATCGACGCCGAGCACGGGCACGCCCTGATGGTGGTCGCGGCGGCTCTGGTGCGTGATGGCCGGGTGCTCGCCCAGCAGCGGGCGTTCCCGCCGGAGGTCGCGGGTCGCTGGGAACTGCCGGGCGGCCGGGTCGAGCCGGCGGAGAGTGCCGCGGACGCACTGGTCCGGGAGTGCCGCGAGGAGCTCGCCGTCGAGGTCGTGCCCGGCGAACAGCTCGGGCCCGACGTGGCGCTACCCAGCGGCCACGTACTGCGGGTACTCCTCGCGCGGCTGGCCCAGCCCACCGCCACACCGCTCGCTGCTGAGCACGCTGCGCTGCGGTGGGTGGACCCCACCGAGCTCGACGAGCTGGACTGGTTGGATGCCGACCGCGCCATCCTGCCCGACCTGGCCGCACTACTGAAGGCCCAGCACAACGGCCCAGCCGGTAGCGGGGAGTAGCCTTGAGGGACCCCGGCATCCACTGAGGAGCTCCCGCGTGCCCACCGCCGCCCCTGCCCGCATGCGCACCGACCTGCGCAATGTCGCCATCATCGCGCACGTCGATCATGGCAAGACCACGCTGGTCGACGCCATGCTGCGCCAATCCGGTGCCGTGGCCGGGCGCACTGAGCTGGACCGGATGCTGGACTCCGGTGATCTGGAGCGGGAGAAGGGCATCACGATCCTGGCCAAGAACACCGCGGTCAACTGGTCCACACCGGACGGTGTGGTCACGATCAATGTGGTGGACACCCCCGGACACGCCGATTTCGGCGGTGAGGTGGAGCGCGGGCTGTCCATGGTGGACGGTGTGCTGCTACTTGTCGACGCCAGTGAAGGCCCGCTGCCGCAGACCCGTTTCGTCCTGAGAAAGGCGCTGGCCGCGCACCTGCCGGTGGTGTTGGTGGTGAACAAGGTGGACCGGCCGGATGCCCGGATCGAGGCGGTGGTCGAGGAGACCCACGACCTGCTGCTGGATCTCGCCGCGGATCTGGAGACAGCTGCCGCCGAGGCTGTCCTGGACATGCCGGTGCTCTACGCCAGCGCTCGGGCCGGCCGTGCCAGCCTGACCCGCCCGCGCGATGGCGAGATGCCCGACGCGGAGGACCTCACCCCCCTCTTCGAGGTCATCCTCCAGCACGTGCCACCGCCTGCGGGTGATGCGCACGCACCGCTGCAGGCGCATGTCACCAACCTCGACGCTTCGAGTTTCCTAGGCCGGATCGCGCTGTGTCGGGTCCGCGCCGGACGGCTGCACAAGGGCCAGATAGTGGCGTGGTGCCGCGAGGACGGGTCGATCAGACCGGTGAAAATCACCGAACTGCTCCGCACCGAGGGACTCGACCGGGTTCCGGCGGCCAGCGCCAAAGCTGGTGACCTGATCGCCATCGCGGGGATCGCGGAGATCACCATCGGGGACACCCTCGCCGACCTTGACGATCCGCGCCCACTGCCCAGGATCACCGTGGACGAACCGGTGATCGCGATGACGATCGGGATCAACACCAGCCCGCTGGCTGGCTGCGGCGGGGGAACCAAGCTCACCGCCCGCCTGGTCCGCAGCCGGCTGGATACCGAGCTGGTCGGCAATGTGAGCATCAGAGTCTCGCCCACCGACTCGCCGGACGCCTGGGAAGTCCAGGGCCGCGGTGAGCTGGCGCTGGCCGTGCTGGTGGAGACCATGCGACGGGAGGGTTTCGAGCTCACCGCCGGCAAACCCCAGGTCGTCACTCGCACTGTCGACGGCACCCGGCACGAGCCGTTCGAGCACCTCACCGTGGACGTTCCCGAGGAGCACGTCGGTGTCATGACCCAGCTGCTGGCCGCCCGCAAGGGCCGGGTAGCACAGCTGGGCACCACCTCGGGAGACGGCTGGGTGCGGCTGGAGTTCACCGTGCCCTCCCGCGGGCTGATCGGTTTTCGCACCGAGTTCCTCACCATGACGCGCGGCACCGGCATCGCCCATCACGTCTTCGACGGCTACCGCCCGTGGGCCGGTGAGCTGCGCACCCGGCGCGCCGGATCACTGGTCGCTGACCGGTCCGGGGTGGTCACCGGATACGCGCTGGCGCAACTGGCTGACCGGGGCACCTTCTTCGTGGAGCCCGGCGCGGCTGTCTACACCGGGATGGTGGTCGGTGAGAATCCTCGGGCCGAGGACCTGGACATCAACGTATGCCGGGAACGCAAGCTCACCAACGTGCGCTCCTCCAGCGGGGAAGAACTCGAGCGGCTGGCCCGGCCGCGGATCCTCGGGTTGGAGGAGGCGCTGGAGTTCTGCGCTGCCGACGAGTGCGTCGAGGTCGCCCCGGACGTGGTCCGAGTGCGCAAGGTGACGCTGGACGCCACCCAGCGCGCTCGGCAGCGGGCCCGGGACCGGGTCGCGCGGACATAGCCGAGGCGCCACACAAAGACCCGGTCGCCACCCGGGAGATTGCCCTGCGGCAGCATGTCGCCTCGTGAGAGGGTGCGCGCGCGCCGTGGTGACGGCGCTGATCACTGGAGCCGTGCTCGTCGCGTGCGCTTCGCCGTCGCCTCCGCTGCTCGCACCCCGGCAACCGGCCAACAGCCCCTCGCCCATCCCGTCCCCCAAACGGGAGGTGGTGCTGGGAGTAGATCGGTTGGTGGGCGGGTTCAACCCGCACACCCTGGCCGACCTGACGCCGGTCTCGGAGGCGGTCGCCGGCCTGGTGCTGCCCTCAGCGTTTCACCAGACGCCTACCGGGCAGTGGGTGCTCGACCGCACGCTGCTCATCTCCGCCGAGGTCACGAATACCACACCGTTCACCGTCACCTACCGGATCCGGCGCAACGCGCAGTGGTCGGACGTCACCCCGATCGCGGCCGAGGACTTCGGTTATCTCGCCGAACAGATGCGCACCCAGCCGGGCGTGGTGGATTCGGCTGGCTACCAGCTGATCGACCAGGTGATCTCCCGGGACGGCGGCAAGACCGCTGAGGTGGTCTTTCACCGGCCCTACGCCGGCTGGCGCACCCTGTTCCGTCACCTGCTGCCCGCCCACCTGCTCAAGGATGCGCCGGGCGGGTGGAGCAGGGCGCTCGACGCCGGCGTCCCGGTCTCCGGTGGCCCGTTCGCGATGATCTCCGTGGACCGATCCCGCGGTGAGCTGGTGCTGGAACGCAACGACCGGTACTGGGACACCCCGACGCAGGTTGGCCGGATCCGGTTGCGCCAGGGCAGTGAAGCGGCCCTGGTCGATGCGCTGCACACCGGTGGTGTGCAGGGCGCGTTGTTCGGCCGTCCCAACGCCATCACCGAGTCGCTATTGCGCGCAGCTGAGCTGGGAGTGAGCCCGACCGTCGTGCCGCAGCCGGTGCTCGTCTCGGTCCTCATCCGCCCCGGCAGCCGGGTGCTGAGCGATCAGCGGATGCGCACCGCGGTGGCCGCGGTGCTGGATCGTCCCGCGCTGATCGCCACCGGAGTCGGCAGCGGCCCATCCGCCGCGCTGCGGGCCGACTCCGCGGTGCTTGCCCCGTCTGCGCCGGGTTTCCGCGCCACCGCCCCGGTCACCGGCGTGCCGGTAGCGCCGGATCCGGACACCGCCCGCCGGTTGCTCACTGAGGCCGGGTACATCCGTGGCGCTGCGGGTTGGCAACGCGCGGGGCGGCCACTACATCTGGTGGTAGCGGCGCCGGCGAACCAGGAGCCGTACGGGACTCTCGCCGCCCGGGTGGTCGATCAGCTCCGGACCGCGGGGATCGCCGCGGAGCTGCGCGAAGCCGACCCCGACGAGCTCTTCGGCACCCTGCTCGGCCCGAGCGCGGAGGAGGTGGCACCTGGTGGCAGGACTTCCCTGCCCCCTCCGGTGGCGACCAGGCAAGACGTCGACATCGCTGTGCTGCCCCAACCCGCTGCCGGCCACCCCGCCACTCAGCTGGCGTCCTGGTACGGCTGCCCGCTGGTGGTGCCGGCCAGGCTGGCGCCAGCGCCGCTCAACGTGGCGCAGTTCTGCGATCTGGCGCTGCAGCCGAAGATCGAGCGGGTGCTCACCCAGGACGACCCAGCGGGCCTGATCCCGCCTACCGTGGAGGCCGCGCTGTGGCAGCGGGCGGTCACGATCCCGCTGTACCAGCCGGTTTCGCTGCTCATCACCACCAGCCGGTTACCCGACGTGGCCCCGGGCGCGCCGCTGGAAGGTCCCCTCGATGGCGCTGCCCGCTGGCAGCTTCGCCCGTGACACCGGGAGGTCTTCCTTGATAGCAACGCCGAGGCGCATCCGGCTTTTGGTGAGCCTGCTGGTGGGAGTTCTCGGCATGGTTCTCATGGTGATCGGTTGTGTGGCGGCCAGCGGAACGAACCGTCCCAGCGATGGCGGGCCCGTCAATCCGCAAGCGCGCGGTGACAATGGGGACGGATCGTACCGCGCCCCGAAGGTGCCACCGGGCCCCGCCGTCGTCGTCGCGCACGGCGCCCCGTTCTCCGCGTATAACAACACGACGGCCCAAGCGAAGAACAACCCGGACAACACTCTGGTACTCAACCAGGTGCTTGCGGATCCGTTCATCGTCGGCGGAAACGGTGAGCTCCTGCTCAACTCCGATCTGCTGGTCTCGGCCGAGCTGACCTCGAAAGACCCCCAGGTCGTCACCTACAAGATTAAGCCGACCGTGCGATGGTCGGACGGCCAACCGTGGGATTGCGGCGATTTCTACCTGGCCTGGCTCGCGCGCAGCGGAACCACTCCGTACTTTACCCCGGCGACCACGCGCGGATTGGATCGCGTGACCACTGAGTGTCGTGACAAGAGCACATTCGTCGAGACCTACCGATCGCCTTACGCTGATTGGCGGCGGAACTATACTCAGCGCACCATTTTGCCCGCGCATATCCTTGAGCAGGAAACCGGAATTGCTGACATCACCACGCTCAGGTCGACGTCACTGCCGGATGAGCTGAAGAAGGCTGGGGATTTCTGGAACAGCGGATGGGCCGGTTTCAACGCCAGGACCATGCCGGCGTCGGGCCCGTATCAGTTCGACGCTTCGACGTCGAGCGAACGAACCGTGCTGATCCGGAACAAAGCCTGGCTGGGCAACCCCGGAGGACCAACGATGATCGTGCTCACGCCCGTCGCGGACGGGGTGGCCGCGGTGGCGGGTCTGGCCAATCGGCAGTTTGGTGTCGTCCAGCTGCCGGCGGATCCGCTGCTGGCTGACCGGCTGCGGGAACTGGCGGGTACGGGCGTGATATTCGAAACACGCAGCGGCCTCGCCTTCGAGCACCTGGACCTTAATCTCACCAGTCCGCTGTTCAAGGATCCGGTCGTCAGGACCGCTTTCGCCCAATGTGTTGATCGCAACAAACTGGTTGACGATGAACTTGTTCGCGGTGTGCGGCCGGACACTCAGCCGTTGGGCAGTCTCGCGTTTTTCCCGGGTGACGCGGCCTACGTTGATCTCTATTCCGACAAGATGGTCGCGGACTCGCGGAAAGCGCAGGTGACGCTGGAGCGAGCCGGCTGGGTACTGGAATCCGATGGTGTCTACTCCCGGGCAGGCCAGCGGCTGTCCTTCGCTATCACGCATGACGGCTCGCCGGCCCACTCCCGGGAGGTCGAACTGATCAGGACGCAATGCCGGCAGGCCGGAATGGAAATCGCCGACGGCGCCATCCCAGCCGGTCTGGACGACGCCCTCGCACGCGGGCAGTTCGACGTCGCCCTGATCATGAGCTCGCGTAACTCCCTAGTGTGGTCCTTCGCGGACCGGTACGCGACCAACGGCAAGCTCAATCACCAGCACTACGGCAACCCCGCGCTCGACGCCGCGCTAAATATCGCGGAGACGGAGTACACCCAGTCCGCGCAAATGGATGCACTGACGAAGGCGGATCGGCTTCTCGCCGATGATCTGGTGTCACTTCCGCTATTCCAGATCCCCATCTTGTGGGCCTACACGAACAACATCGACAACGTCTACAGTCACGCGCTGGACGGCGTCACCTGGAACGCCAACGAATGGACCGTGAGCTAAGCCTCACCGGGCGAGTGGATCGGCGACATGGCCGCATCAGTAGGCCCGTGCGGATGTCTTGTGGCCTTGTGCAAGATGCCAGGTGTAGTGCTCAGGTAACGGTTGGGATCCGGGGAGTTCACCAGAGGAGAGGTACAGGCCGGCGCGGGTGTGCAGGGCATTAAGGGGTAGGCCGTGGCGGGAGACCAATAGTGAGCCGTCGGCGTCGAGCACCGCGAGTGCCCACACGGTGTCGATGCGGGTTGCGGTGTGGGTGAGTGCGGCGGCCGGTTTGGCTCCGGCGAGCCGGTGCGCGGCGTAAATGATGGCCAGGGCGGCGGTGTCACTGGGCGCGTCAGGATGGTCGTGGTATGCGGTGGTGGCGTTGCCGTTATGCGCGATGTGGTGACCGTCAATCTCAATCGGCTGGACGGCGGCGAGGTCGGTGGGTTGACCGTAGGTGGCGAGCCGGGCGTGTCCGAGTATCCGGGTGCCGGAGCGGGGGAGCTTCGCCAGGTTCAGCGGTCCCAGCGCGCGGTGGGTTGGTTGCCCGGGGATGGCCCACCCGTGGGCGTGCGGACCACGGGCCGCGGCCCCGGCTGCGGCCTGCTGCAACAACCACGGGTCCGGTTCGGTGTCGTGGTAGGCGATCCACCCGAAGATCCCGCACATCAGGACCGCCCCGTGATCTTGAGCCAGCGCGCAGCGTGGGGGAGATGGGGTGCGGCGCTGCGGATGATGTCCGGGTCGATGGACCACACTTCTCCGAAACCGTGACAGGTGGAGGCGGTTCCCTGCCGCGCTGGCCAGGGCCCCGGACCGACCTGCGACCCGCGGGGCCAGCTGTAGCACGGGGGCAGCGGGATCTGTTCTCGCTGGATCAGCGCTAGCATCGCCTCAGCTGACCAGTCGATCAGTGGTGTGTACCGGGTGATACCACCGCGGTCGCTCCAGGTGAGTTCCTTGGCGGGGCCGTAGGAGTAGTAGTTCCTGCCGATCCGGCGGCGGGGACCTTGCAGCAGCATGCCGAGGGTCTGTTCGTGGTAGTACCGGTGCTGGCCCTGCTGCTGCACGAGGATGTGCCAGTGGGCTGCGTGCAGGCTGTGCGGGAAGAGCATGTGCGGGTGCTCGCGCAGCCATCGCAGGTCGTGGCCGGTCGCCACCACGGTCAGGCCGGGAGGCATGCGGTCGGTGACCCACCGCAGGAATTGTGGGTATTCCAGGTCGGTGATCGTCAGCACGCACCGGGTGATTCCCGCTAGCCCAGCGACATACGCGAGGACCAGGCAGTCTGTGCTCCCGGACCAGATGAACGCGGCCCGTTTACTCCCGACGGTGCGCCGGATGTCGGTGACGGTGCGCTCGATCAGGTTGTCCAGCTCCGGGTCGGGCCAGTGCGTTCGCGCCCTGGCCATCACCGCGCTCCAGGAGCCTTCGTCCCATTGTTGCCGGGTGCACACCGGTTCGCTGTGTGGGTTACGGATCACCGGCTGACGTTGTGTTCCAGCGCCGCTGAGCGGCGCATGGTGGACGCAGCAGGCATCGAGATAGAGCATGGTGGACTCACATTTGTGTCGCTTGCCAGTGTGATGGGATCAGCGGGTTGCCATGACCTAGGAACCACCAGGTCTGGTCGGTGAGCATGACGGTTTCCTTTCTTGTGGTCAACTGACACGCCGGTGCGCTGGCGTTGGTTTTGGTGCCGTGTGGGTTCTGGCTGCGTCGGTAGAAGTCGCCTTCGATGAAGTTGGAGCGCGAGATCATCCAGAATGGCGCAGCTTCGTGCTCTCCGGATCGATCGGGTGAATCTGGTTGTTGGGCACCAATGGTGCACACCCATGCCGGATCGGGTCTGATGATCTCGCGCATGGGGGAGGAACCACAGCTGGAGCCTGGCCGGGAGAAGGTGGGCGGTGCCCATACTGGAGCGCGCTCGGGGTTTGCGGGGCTGACGACGTCTCAGCTGCGGGAGTGGCTGCCGGGCGTGTTCGCGGCCCGTCTGCTGGCCGGGGTGAGGTTGGCCAGCGGCCGGGTGGTTGGGGAGACCGATCGGATGGTGCACCTGTTTGCTGTCCCTGCTGGGCGGGTGGTTCCTGATGAGCTGCAGGCTTTGTGTGGGTTGCTGATCCGGCCCGGTGAGGCTGAGCTGGTGAAGAT